>NZ_JBEZZG010000026.1:0-149775 GCF_040639085.1 Nonomuraea sp. NPDC023979 | reverse complement strand
GGGCGGCTGTTCGCCCTCTACGTGGCGGGTTACACGCTCGGGCGGTTCTGGATCGAGGGGCTGCGCATCGACCCGGTGGGCGGGGTCGACCACGCCGTCGAGCTGTTCGGGCTGCGGATCAACCAGTACACCGCGCTCGCGCTGTTCATCGGCGCGCTCGTCTACTTCTGGGCGACCCGTAACAAGACGGGTGACGAGGTCGTCGTCTCCCCGGAGGCCGACGCGACGGCCGACGCGGACGCCGTACCGGCTTCGGGCGACGGCGGCGGGGACGACCCGGCCGACCCCGCCCACGAGGCCGACCAGGCCGACGACACCCCCGGCGACACTTCCGACGACGGGAAGCCCGACGGGTCCGACGGGTCCGACGGGTCCGACGCGGCCCCACGCGACGTCGCGGAGGAGAAGAACGCGCGATGAACGACCGCGCGGAGATCCACCACCAGCATCGCGACGTCAACGGCGGCTGGCTCAGGCCGTCGGTGTTCGGCGCGATGGACGGCCTGGTGTCCAACTTCGCGCTCATCGCCGGCGTCGCGGGCGGCACCGCCAACACCAAGGTCATCGGCCTGGCGGGCGTCGCCGGGCTGGCCGCGGGCGCGTTCTCCATGGCGGGCGGCGAGTACGTCTCCGTCGCCAGCCAGAAGGAGCTCGCCCAGGCCGAGATCCAGGTCGAGGCCCGCGAGCTGGCCCGCCACCCGGAGGACGAGCTGGCCGAGCTCGCCCAGTCCTTCACCGACCAGGGCGTCGAGCCCGCCCTGGCCACCGAGGTCGCCAGGCAGCTCTCCCGCGACCCCCGCCGGGCGCTGGAGGTCCACACTCGCAACGAGCTGGGCGTCGAGCCCGGCAAACTGCCCTCACCCGTCCTGGCCGCCGTCTCGTCGTTCGTCTCGTTCAGCGTGGGCGCGGCGCTGCCGCTGCTGCCGTACGTGTTCGGCGCGGTCGAGCTGTGGGTGCCGGCCGTCGTGTCGTGCGTGGCGCTGTTCACCGCGGGCGCCGTCGTGTCCGCCGTGACCGCGCGGAGCTGGTGGTACTCGGGGCTGCGCCAGCTCGTCGTCGGCGTGGTCGCGGCCGGGCTGACGTTCGGGCTCGGCAACCTGATCGGGGCGTCGGGGCTGTGACCGAGACCAGGGCCCGCAAGAGGCGCCGCGCCGCCCCCGCCCCCCGCCCGCCCAAGACGCCGCGCGCCGGCCGCGCTCCCCGGCCCGACTTCGAGCTCTCGCTGCTGACCCGCTGGGGGCTCCGGCCCGAACAGCAGCGGACGCTGGCCGTCATCGCGACCGTGGCCGCCGCCCTCGTGGCCGTCGCCGCACTGGTCGCCGTCATCGCCTCCCTCGGCTCCTACACGCCCCCGGCGCGCACCGGCGGCTCCGTCCCCGAACGCGACACGGCGCTGCCGCAGGTGTTCCACGGCTGGGCCTCGCCCAAGCTGTTCCAGCCGGTCGCCGACCGGGCCAAGGACCCCAAGCCGCTCACCGCCAAGGAGGTCTTCGGCCAGAAGACGCTCCCCGGAGGCAAGAAGCTCTCGCTCAAACTCGTCGCCAGCCAGGTCGACGCCGACTGCTCGGCCGCGCTGTGGGGCGCCGACCTGCTCGCCCGCGTGGCCGACGCCGGCTGCACCCAGGCCGCCCGCGGCCTCTACACCACCGCCGACGGCCGCTACGTCGGCCAGTACACGCTGCTCAACCTGCGTGACGGCGAGGCGGCCGGCGAGCTCGTCGAGGCGCTGAAGACGCTCTACCGAGGCGGCTGGACCATCCCGCTGGAGAGCACCCAGGCCGCCTACCCGGCCGGCGGCTACACCGAGGCCGGTGGCTACGCCCTCGGCCACTACGTCGGCCTCGTCTGGCTCGGCCGCGCCGACGGCGCCGAGCCCACGCCCAAGGATGACTACGTCTCGCTCGCCCTCACCCTGAGAGGCGCCGAGAAGGCCCTCTACCGGCGCGTGGTCGCCATCACCGGCCCCGGCGGGTGACAGGCGGCGACCGGGTCCCGTCGTCATGGGGATGGCGACGGGGCGCGGTTGTGTGGTGGCATGGGGCGTACGGGGGCGATGGTGTGTTGTGAAAGAACGGGGGTTGGCGTGAGGTGGGGGATCTGATGCCGGGGCGGGTCGTGATCGCGCTGGTGGTGGCCGGGGTCACGGTGCTCGGGGCGGGGGCCTGGCTGTGGCTCGGGCGCGACGCGCCCCGGCCCGCCGCCTTCCACGGGACGCCGACGTCGGCCATGTACGCGCCGGTCGACTCCCGGGCCGACGACGCCGCGCCGCTCACCACGGGCGAGCTGTTCCGCGCCGGGGCGCTCGGCGAGCTGGCCCGGGGCGAGATGGAGGAGCTGGCCGACTGCGACGACGCGCTGTGGGGTGCCGCCGCGTCCGGTTGCACGCAGGCGCTGCGGGCCACCTACACGGGCGGGGCGGTCGCCGGGCAGTTCGTCATCTTCAACCTGCCGGACGGGCGCGCGGCCGACGCCCTGGTCACGGCCCTGCACCGCGACGGGTTCGTCCGGCAGGCGGTGCCCTTCGACCCCGCGCGCAGCCGCGCCGAGGTGCGCGCCCTGGGCCATTACGTGACCGTCAGCTGGGTCGGAGCCCGGGGCACGGCCGACGCCGACCTGGTGCCGCCGCTCATCGCCCTCGACTCCCTCGGCCAGGCCATCCAGTCCCGCGTCCTCGCCGCCACTTAGTCCCTCCGGCCCGTGTGGCCCTTACGGCCTCTGCGTCCATAGGAGGCGCGCACCCATGAGCGTGCACTCGGCAGGCGCGCTGTGGGGAGGCACCTGCCACGCAAGTAGCCGGGGCCCGCTCGGCGGTGCAAGTTCCTCCGGGTGTCACCGCCTCCGGCTGGTACGCGCGCGGTAGGGGGGTGGGCCCCGTAGCGGCCCGTGGTCCTGCAGGAGCCACTGGGGCCTCCAGGCGCCCGTACCGGGGCCAGTCTGTGGCCTGCGCCGGCGTCACGGCCCCTGCGGTGGCTCGACCAGGTGGGGTCGGCGTCCCTCGGCGGTTCGCTGTGCCTGTGGCGGGTCCCGTCAGAGGGGGGTGTGGAGGAGGGTGAGGGTGGTGGCGATGTGGGTGGGGAGGGTGGTGAGGCGGTGGAGGGGGGCCTCGACCGGTGAGAGGGTGTCGGACCACGGGGCGGTCTGGCGGATGAGGGTGCGGGCCTCGTTCTTGGTGAGGGCGCCGTCCTGGGCGCGGGCGGCGGCGATGAGGCCCTCGCGCCAGGAGTTGGCGAGCTTGGCGTGCCCGTTGTCCAGGATGCGCCGCAGGAGCAGCCCCTCGGGGTCGGCGGGGAGGGGGCGGCGAGTGGCGTGCAGGACGGTGCCCGAGGTGGTGAAGTCGTAGACCGGCGCAAGGGCGGTGGGGACGGCGGGCGGGGCGGCGAGGTGGACCTCGACGTGGGCGGCGCGGGTGGCGAGGAGGAGGCGGGGGAGCGCCGCCTCCAGCCCGGCCGGGACGGCGATCGCGACGCGCTCGACGGCGGCGGCGTACGGCTTGGCGAGCCAGGTGGAGAGCTTGACCCGGGTGTGGGGCAGGGAGGCCGGCCAGTCGCCGACGAGGAGGTCGGCGGGGCCCTCGGGCTGGGCGGGGGCGTCGGCGGCGGGGGCGGACTCGACGGACTGGGGGCCCTGGGTGTAGATGGCGGTGGCGGCGCGGTCGAGGCGGGCCGCGGCGGCGGGCCGGGTGCGGGTGGTGGGCCGGAGGATGTACAGGTCGGCGGCGGACCCGATGGCTTCCGCGCCGAAATAGCGGTTGAAGTCGGGATAGATGGCCTCGTAGGCGAGGTTGAGCGCCGACAGCGCGTTCTGCACCTTGAGGGCCAGCGCCGGGGTCCGCTCGCTGGCCCCGTACGCGAGCAGGATGCGCCCGTCGTCCTTGACGCCCTCGACGGCGCGGGCGACGAACAGGCCGATGCCCTCCGGCGTGTAGGGCGGGTCGGTGATGGCCAGGTCGTGCTCGCGGGCGGAGGCGGGCAGGGTGAGGCGCAGGTCGGCCCAGCGGGTGCGGACGCCGAGGTCCTGCTCGTCGATGTAGGCCAGGATGCGGTCGTCGACGTCGGCGACCGTGACGTCCGTCTCGGGGTGCACGAGCTTGACGGCGAGCGAGGTCAGGTCGTGGTCGCCGACGCAGAGCAGGCGGGCGCCCGGCAGCCAGAAGCGGGCCCCGAGCAGCAGGGCCCGGCGCAGGATCGTGTCGGGCGTGGCGGCGACGTGGTCGAGCGTGTGGCGGGCGCGCGGCGCGCCGGCGACCAGCTCGCGCAGCCGGTCCAGCACGGCCTCGTAGTGCGGCACCAGGTGGCCGACCGGGTCCTCGGGCGGCGGCGCGACGGCCAGCAGGTCCTGGAAGGCGGGCCGGTGCGTCTCGGCCACGCGGAAGCGGTCGCCGGAGCGCTCCAGGTCCAGGACGCCGAGCAGCGACTCGATCGTCCGCCGTGAGGTCGCGGTGTGCCTGACCAGCGTGGCGAGGGTCCACCACCGGCCGTCGCAGAGCGACGCCAGCGCGTGCCTGAGCCGCCTGCCGTCGACGCCCGCCTCGGCCAGCAGCCGTTCCACCCCGTCGCGTTCCATGCGGGCAACCCTATCGAGGGGCTGCCCCGTGTCCGGCGCCACCAACCCGGCGGCACTAATCCGGCGGGGCCGTGTCCGGAATGCGGGGGAGCGGGAAGCCCCTGCTGTTCCGGGGTTTGGGACATCTCCGCTCGCATGCCGGGATGTCACGAATGTTCGCACTGTGGATGCGGTGGGCACCATTCGGGCAGCGTGCGGTAACCTCTATCCACGATATGCAGCAGGGCCAACGTCGTCCCCGCCTGTGGAGCAGTCCAAGACAGACGAAGACGACGGGAGGGATTCAATGCCTGCTGCCCACCTCGGGTTCCCCGAGCCCCAGGGCCTCTACCACCCCGCCAACGAGCACGATGCCTGCGGCGTCGCCATGGTGGCCGACGTGCACGGCCGCCGGGGGCACGGGATCGTGGTCAAGGCGCTGACGGCGCTGTGCAATCTCGATCACCGGGGGGCCAAGGGTAGCGAGCCGGACACCGGCGACGGAGCCGGCATCCTGACGCAGATCCCCGATGAGCTCTACCGCGCGGTCGTGCCGTTCGCGCTGCCGGAGGCGGGCCGCTACGCCACGGGCGTCGCGTTCCTGCCGATCGACCCCGAGGCGCGCCGGATCGCCACCGGCATGATCGAGGAGATCGCCGCCGAGGAGGGCCTGACCGTGCTCGGCTGGCGGGACGTGCCCGTCGACCGCGAGCTGCCCGGGCCGAGCGCCAGGGCGGTCATGCCGCACTTCGGCCAGCTGTTCGTGGCCGCGCCCGGCGGCGAGGCCGGGATCGAGCTGGACCGGCTGGCGTTCTGCCTGCGCAAGCGGGCCGAGCACGAGGTCGACGTCTACTTCCCCTCGCTGTCGGCCCGTACGGTCGTCTACAAGGGGATGCTCACGCCCGACCAGGTCGAGCCGTTCTTCCCCGACCTGTCGGACGAGCGTTACGCCACCGCGATCGCGCTGGTGCACTCGCGCTTCTCGACCAACACGTTCCCGAGCTGGCCGCTGGCCCACCCCTACCGCTACATCGCGCACAACGGCGAGATCAACACGGTACGGGGCAACCGCAACTGGATGCGGGCCCGCGAGGCCATGCTGGAGTCGGGGCTCATCCCCGGCGACCTGCAGCGGCTCTTCCCGATCTGCGACCCGGACGCCAGCGACACCGCCTCCTTCGACGAGGTGCTGGAGCTGCTGCACATCGGCGGGCGCAGCCTGCCGCACGCGGTGCTCATGATGATCCCGGAGGCGTGGGAGAACCACACGGAGATGGACCCGGCGCGCCGGGCCTTCTACGAGTTCCACTCCTCGATGATGGAGGCGTGGGACGGCCCGGCGTCGATCACGTTCACCGACGGCACGCTGGCCGGCGCCGTGCTCGACCGCAACGGCCTGCGTCCCGGCCGGTTCTGGGTGACCGCCGACGGCCTGGTCGTGCTCGCCTCCGAGGCGGGCGTGCTGGACTTCGCGCCGGAGGACGTGGTCCGCAAGGGCCGCCTGCAGCCCGGCCGCATGTTCCTCATCGACACCGCCCGCGGCAAGATCATCGAGGACGACGAGATCAAGGCCGAGCTCGCCGCCGCGCTGCCGTACGCCGACTGGCTGCACGCCGGGCTGGTCCGCTTCGAGGAGCTGCCCGCGCGGCAGCGGGAGATCCCCACCCACGAGGCGCTGGTCAGGAGGCAGCAGACCTTCGGCTACACCGAGGAGGAGCTGCGGATCATCCTGTCGCCGATGGCCCGCACCGGCGCCGAGCCGATCGGCTCGATGGGCACCGACACGCCCGTGGCGGTGCTGAGCGAGAAGCCCAGGCTGCTGTTCGACTACTTCACGCAGCTGTTCGCGCAGGTCACGAACCCGCCGCTGGACGCCATCCGGGAGGAGCTGGTCACCAGCCTGGCCAGCGTGCTCGGCCCCGAGGGCAACCTGCTCGACCCGGGCCCGGCCTCCTGCCGGCAGCTCGTGCTGCCCTACCCGGTGATCGACAACGACGAGCTCGCCAAGATCATCCACATCAACGACGAGCACGACCTGCCCGGGTTCCACCCGCATGTGGTCTCCGGCCTCTACCAGGTGGCGGGCGGCGGCCAGGCGCTGCTGTCGCGGCTGGAGGAGATCAAGGCCGAGGTGTCGCAGGCCATCGCCGACGGCGCCCGGATCATCGTGCTGTCCGACCGGGGCTCCTCCGACAGCCTGGCGCCGATCCCGTCGCTGCTGCTGACCGGGGCCGTGCACCACCACCTGATCCAGGAGAAGACCCGTACCAAGATCGGCCTGGTCATCGAGACCGGCGAGGCCCGCGAGTGCCACCACATGGCGCTGCTCATCGGCTACGGCGCCGGCGCGGTCAACCCGTATCTCGCGATCGAGACCGTCGAGGACCTGGTCGAGACCGGGGTGCTGGAGCTCGACAAGCGCAAGGCCGTGCGCAACCTGATCAAGGCGTACGGCAAGGGCGTCATCAAGGTCATGTCCAAGATGGGCGTGTCCACCGTGGCCTCCTACACCGGCGCGCAGATCTTCGAGGCGCTCGGGCTCAGCCGGCAGGTCATCGACTCCTGCTTCACCGGCACCACCTCGCGCCTGGGCGGCGTCGGCTTCGACGTGCTGGCCCGCGAGACGGCCGAGCGGCACCGGCACGCGTACCCGAGGGCCGCCAACGCGCACCGCAGGCTGCAGGTCGGCGGCGAGTACCAGTGGCGGCGCGAGGGCGAGCCGCACCTGTTCAACCCCGAGACCGTCTTCAAGCTGCAGCACGCCACCCGCACCCGGCGCTACGAGATCTTCAAGGAGTACACCGAGATGGTGGACTCCCAGGCCGAGCGGCTGATGACGCTGCGCGGCCTGTTCAAGCTGCGCAAGGGCAACCCGATCCCGATCGACGAGGTCGAGCCGGTCTCGGAGATCGTCAAGCGGTTCTCCACGGGCGCGATGTCGTACGGCTCGATCTCGGTCGAGGCGCACGAGACGCTCGCGATCGCGATGAACCGGCTGGGCGGCAAGTCCAACACCGGCGAGGGCGGCGAGGACCCCGAGCGCCTGTACGACGCCACGCGCCGGTCGGCGATCAAGCAGGTGGCCTCCGGCAGGTTCGGCGTCACCAGCGAGTACCTGGTCAACGCGGCCGACCTGCAGATCAAGATGGCGCAGGGCGCCAAGCCCGGCGAGGGCGGCCAGCTCCCCGGCCACAAGGTTTACCCGTGGATCGCCAAGACCCGCCACTCCACGCCCGGCGTCGGCCTCATCTCGCCGCCGCCGCACCACGACATCTACTCGATCGAGGACCTCGCCCAGCTCATCCACGACCTGAAGAACTCCAACCCGGCCGCCCGCGTGCACGTCAAGCTCGTGGCCGAGGTCGGGGTCGGCACGGTCGCGGCGGGCGTGTCCAAGGCGCACGCCGACGTGGTGCTCATCTCCGGCCACGACGGCGGCACCGGCGCCTCCCCGCTGACGAGCCTCAAGCACGCCGGCGCGCCGTGGGAGCTCGGCCTGGCCGAGACCCAGCAGACGCTGCTGCTGAACAACCTGCGCGACCGCATCGTCGTGCAGGTCGACGGCCAGCTCAAGACCGGCCGCGACGTGGTCATCGCCGCGCTGCTGGGGGCCGAGGAGTACGGGTTCGCCACCGCGCCGCTGGTCGTGTCCGGCTGCGTGATGATGCGCGTGTGCCACCTCGACACCTGCCCGGTCGGCGTCGCCACGCAGAACCCGGAGCTGCGCAAGCGCTTCGCCGGCAAGCCGGAGTTCGTGGTCAACTTCTTCGAGTTCATCGCCGAGGAGATCCGCGAGTACCTGGCAGAGCTGGGCTTCCGCTCGCTGGACGAGGCCATCGGGCACGTCGAGATGCTCGACGTGAGCGCGGCCGAGCACCACTGGAAGGCCGGCGGCCTGGACCTGTCGCCGATCCTGCACCGCCCGGAGCTGCCCGAGGGCACCCCGCTGCGGCGCACGGTCGAGCAGGACCACGGCCTGCGGCACGCGCTGGACAACACGCTCATCCAGCTCGCCGAGGGCGCGCTCAACGACGGCACCCCGGTCACGCTGGAGCTGCCGATCCGCAACGTGAACCGGACCGTCGGCACCATGCTCGGCTACCAGGTCACCAAGCGCTACGGCGGCGCCGGGCTGCCCGACAACACGATCGACATCTCCTTCACCGGGTCGGCGGGCAACTCGTTCGGCGCGTTCGTGCCGCGCGGCATCACGCTGCGGCTGACCGGCGACGCCAACGACTATCTCGGCAAGGGCCTGTCGGGCGGGCGGATCACGCTCCGGCCGCACGAGTCGGCCCCGCTGGACGGCCACATCATCGCCGGCAACGTCGCCCTGTACGGGGCCACGTCCGGCGAGGTGTTCATCCGAGGCGTCGTCGGCGAGCGGTTCTGCGTCCGCAACTCGGGCGCGACCGCGGTCGTCGAGGGCGTCGGCGACCACGGCTGCGAGTACATGACGGGCGGCCGGGCGGTCGTCCTCGGCCCCACCGGGCGCAACTTCGCGGCGGGCATGTCGGGCGGCGTCGCCTACCTGCTCGACCTGCGGCCGGAGCGCGTCAACCGGGAGATGGTGGCCGTCGAGGCGCTCACCGCCGAGGACGCCGACTTCCTCAAGGAGACGGTGGAGCAGCACTTCGCCGAGACCGGCTCCCCGGTGGCCAAGCAGCTGCTGGCCGACTGGGACGCCGCGCTCGGCAGGTTCGGCAAGATCATGCCGACCGACTACAAGCGGGTCATGCAGGCCGCCGAGGCCGCCCGCATCGAAGGCAGGGACATCGACGAGGCCGTCATGGCGGCCGCGGTCCAGGGTTAAGGAGGCGTACCGCATGGCCGACCCCAAGGGTTTCCTCACGCACGACCGCGAGCTGCCGGTGCGCCGCCCCGTGGACGTCCGCATCGGCGACTGGCAGGAGGTCTACCAGGACTTTCCGCAGGAGAAGCTGACCAAGCAGGCGTCGCGCTGCATGGACTGCGGCATCCCGTTCTGCCACAACGGCTGCCCGCTGGGCAACCTCATCCCGGAGTGGAACGACCTCGTCCACCGCACCGACTGGCGGGAGGCGATCGAGCGGCTGCACGCCACGAACAACTTCCCGGAGTTCACCGGCAGGCTCTGCCCGGCTCCGTGCGAGGCGGCGTGCGTGCTCGGCATCAACTCCGACCCGGTGACGATCAAGCGGGTCGAGGTCGAGATCATCGACCGGGCGTTCGACGAGGGCTGGGTCGTCCCGCAGCCCCCGTCGACGCGCACCGGCAAGAGGGTCGCGGTCGTCGGCTCCGGCCCGGCCGGGCTGGCCGCCGCCCAGCAGCTCACCCGCGCCGGCCACGACGTGGTGGTGTACGAGCGGGCCGACCGCATCGGCGGGCTGCTGCGCTACGGCATCCCCGAGTTCAAGATGGAGAAGCGGCACATCGACCGGCGCCTGGCCCAGATGCGGGCCGAGGGCACCGAGTTCCGCACCGGCGTGGACGTGGGCGTCGACATCATGGCCGCGGAGCTGCGCGAGCAGTACGACGCGGTGGTGCTGTCGGGCGGCGCCACGGCCTGGCGCGACCTGCCGGTGGCCGGGCGCGACCTCAAGGGCGTCTACCAGGCGATGGAGTACCTGCCGCTGTCCAACAAGGTCCAGGAGGGCGACTACGCGGTCTCGCCCGTCTCGGCCGAGGGCAAGCACGTCGTGGTGATCGGCGGCGGCGACACCGGCGCCGACTGCATCGGCACGGCGATCCGGCAGGGCGCGGCCTCCGTCACCCAGCTGGAGATCATGCCGAGGCCGCCGGCCTCGCGGCCCGGCAGCCAGCCGTGGCCGACGTTCCCCCTGCTGTTCAAGGTGGAGAGCGCGCACGAGGAACTGGCCGACGCCGGTGGCGAGCGCGTGTACGCGGTCTCCACCACCGAGTTCACCGGCGACGCCGACGGCAACGTGCGCGGGCTGCGCCTGGTCGAGGTCGAGGGCCCGCAGAACGGCTTCAAGCCGATCCCGGGCACCGAGCGGGAGATCCCCGCCGAGCTGGTCACGCTGTCGATGGGCTTCCTCGGCCCGGAGAAGGGCGCGCTGCTCCAGGACCTGGCCGAGCTGGCCGGCGACGGCTTCTACGACGCCCGCGGCAACGTCGCGCGGGACAGGACGTACATGTCCAAGGTCGACGGCGTGTTCGTGGCCGGTGACATGGGGCGCGGGCAGTCGCTGATCGTGTGGGCGATCGCCGAGGGGCGTGCCGCCGCCAGCGGTGTCGACCGCTACCTCACCGGCGAGACGGCGCTGCCGTACCCGATCCTGCCGACGGCTCGCCCGCTGGTGTAGCTCGTTCCGCGAACGCCCGTCCCCATCGGGGGCGGGCGTTCGGCGTCGAGTTGCATCACCCGGTCAGTGTCGGGAAGATGCAGTTTCTGGGGGAGTGCGGGGGATGGAGGAAATATGCGAAGAATCGCCTCCGGCTTCGCGGCCCTGGCCACGGTGACGGCGCTGGCCGGCTGCTCACCCACGGGCGCCGCCGCGGGACCCGCCACCGACTACCTCGTCTTCTACGCCGAGGGCGGGCAGGCCGGCGCGCTCGACCGCATCGGCGCCGCCGGAGGCACCGCCGTCCTCACCGAACCCAAGCTCGGGTACGTGCTCGCCCGCGCCTCCGGAGCGCGGTTCGCCGAAAGCGTCGGCGCGGACCCGGCCGTCGTCGGCGTCTCCGCCGACCGCCGCATCGGCCACGCCCCCTCGGCCGCCACCGTGAAAGGCCCTGCCAAGAAGGCATTCCCCGACGCCTCCGCCTTCACCGGCGACGGCGAGAGCGCCGGCGACCCGCTCTCCCCCCGCCAGTGGGACATGATGATGATCGGCGCCGACCGCGCCCGCGCCAAGGCCCCCGGCAGCGACAAGGTCCTCGTCGGCGTCATCGACACCGGCATCGACGGCAGCCACCCCGACATCGCCGCCAACTTCAACCGCGAGCTCAGCCGCAACTTCGTCACCGACAAGCCCGAGGACGAGAACGGCGAGACGCTCGACGGCCCCTGCGAGGCCGACGGCTGCAAGGACCCCGTCGACCGCGACGACGACGGCCACGGCACCCACGTCGCCAGCACCATCGCCTCCCCGGCCAACGGCATCGGCGTCATCGGCGTCGCCCCGCGCGTGCAGCTCGTCAACATCCGCGCCGGCCAGGACTCCGGCTTCTTCTTCCTCAAGCCCAGCCTCGACGCCCTCACCTACGCCGGCGACATCGGCGTCGACGTCGTCAACATGAGCTACTACGTCGACCCGTGGCTGTTCAACTGCCGCGACAACCCCTCCGACAGCGAGAAGGAACGCCTCGAACAGCGCGCCATCATCACCGGCATGCAGCGCGCCCTCGACTACGCCCGCGGCAAGGGCGTCACGCTGATCTCCGCGCTCGGCAACGGCTCCACCGACCTCGGCCGGCCCAAGACCGACAAGGTCAGCCCCGGCTACCCGCGCGGCGGCGAACGCGTCCGCGAGGTCGACAACTCCTGCCTCAACGTGCCCGCCGAGTCCGAAGGCGTCATCTCCGTCGCCGCCGTCGGCCCGTCGGGCCGCAAGGCCATCTACAGCGACTACGGCGTCGAGCAGGCCGACGTGGCCGCCCCCGGCGGCGACACGCTCGACGGCAAGGACGCCTCGCCCACCCGCTCCATCCTCGCCGCCGCGCCCGAGGCGATGCTGCGCGCCAAGGGCCGCATCGACAGGGACGGCAAGCCCCGCGGCACCGACGTCGTCCGCGACTGCACCCGGCGCCCCTGCTCCTACTACCAGTATCTCGACGGCACCTCCATGGCCGCGCCGCACGCCACCGGCGTCGCCGCCATCCTCATCAGCCGCTTCGGCAAGCCCGGCCCCGGCGGCCTCACGCTGGCGCCCGGCACCGTCGAGCGCTACCTGTACGAGACCGCCACGGACAAGCCCTGCCCGACGCCGCGCGCGTACGTCTACAAGGTGTACGGCGAGAGCACCACCCACGTGTGCGAGGGCGACACCGCGCACAACGGGTTCTTCGGCAGGGGCATCGTCAACGCGTGGGAGGCGGCGACCTTCGAGCCATGATCTACCGCCTCGTCGCGGAACTGGCGATGGTGGCGCACTTCGCCTTCCTCGTCTACATGGTGGTGGGCGGGTTCCTGGCCTGGCGCTGGAGGCGTACCATCTGGGTGCACCTCGCCGTCGCCGGCTGGGGGCTGCTGTCGGTCGTCACCGGCGTCGAATGCCCGCTCACCCTGGTCGAGGACTGGGGGCGGCGCAACGCCGGGCTCGCCGGGCTGCCCGCGAGCGGCTTCATCGACCACTACATCGAGGGCGTCATCTATCCGGAGGAATACACGAACTTGGCACGCCTGCTGGTCGCCGTTGCCGTCCTGTTCTCCTATGTCGGGTACGTTCTCCGTCGTCAGTGACTGCCAAGTGGTCTGTACCAATTAAGGTAGGACTCGTGACTCGTCGCGCGAAAATCGTCTGCACCCTAGGCCCCGCCACATCCTCTCCCGAACGCCTGCGCGAGCTCATCGCCGCCGGCATGGACGTGGCACGGTTCAACCTCAGCCATGGCAATCATGACATGCACAGAGAGGTCTACGACCGGGTCAGGGAGGTGGCGGCCGAACTCGGCCGCGGCGTAGGCCTGCTCGCCGACCTGCAAGGCCCCAAGATCCGCGTCGGCAGGTTCGAGGAGGGCCCGGTCCGCCTCGGCTTCGGCGACGTCTTCACCATCACCGCCGAGGACGTGCCCGGCGACCGCGACCAGGTGTCGACCACCTACAAGGGGCTGCCGGGCGACGTGCGCCCCGGCGACACCATCCTCGTCGACGACGGCCGCCTCGTCCTGGAGGCCACCCGCGTCGACGGCGAGCGGGTCATCACCCGCGTCGTCATCGGCGGCATGATCTCCGACAACAAGGGCCTCAACCTCCCCGGCATCAACGTCAGCGCCCCCGCGCTCACCGACAAGGACGAGGCCGACCTGCGCTGGGCGCTGCGCACCGGCTTCGACATGATCGCCCTGTCGTTCGTCCGCCGTCCCTCCGACGCCGACGTGGTGCGCAACATCATGGAGCAGGAGGCCGTCCGCCTCCCGCTGCTCGCCAAGATCGAGAAGCCGCAGGCCGTCGAGCGCCTCCCCGAGATCGTCGAGGCCTTCGACGGCATCATGGTCGCCCGCGGCGACCTCGGCGTCGAGCTTCCCCTGGAGCAGGTCCCGATCGTCCAGCGCCGCATCATCGAGCTGTGCCGCGAGAAGGCCCGCCCGGTCATCGTCGCCACCCAGATGCTCGACTCGATGATGAACGCGCCGCGCCCCACCCGCGCCGAGGCCTCCGACGTCGCCTACGCCGTCATGGACGGCGCCGACGCCGTCATGCTGTCCGGCGAGACCTCCGTGGGCAACTACCCGATCGAGGCGGTCTCCACCATGGACCGCATCGCCTGCGCCGCCGAGAAGTCCTCGCTGCACGCCACCCACACCCTGGAGCGCATGCCCGAGACCACCGGCGGGGCCATCGCCCGCGCCGCGGCCGAGGTCGGCGCCATCGTCGGCGCCAAGGCGCTGGTCGCCTTTACCATGTCGGGCGAGACCGCGCGCCGCCTGGCCCGCTACCGCTCCCCGATCCCGCTGCTCGCCTTCACCTCCGCCGCCCACGTGCGCGGCCAGCTCTCGCTCACCTGGGGCGTCGAGACCTTCCAGGTGCCGTTCGTGCACCACACCGACGACATGGTCCGCCAGGTCGAGGCGTCGCTGCTGTCGCTCGGCCGGCTGGAGAAGGGCGACAAGGTCGTCATCGTCGCCGGCTCGCCTCCCGGCACCCCCGGCTCCACCAACGCCCTGCGCGTCCACACCATCGGCTCCGCGGTGTCCCACACCCACTGACCGCCCGGGCCGATACGAGAAGGCGGGAAGAGCCACCGGCCCTTTCCGCCTTCATCCGTCTCGTCCCTGCTCGCCCGTGCCCGGTCGCCGGGGCTAGTTCGCGTGCAGGGCCGCGTTCAGCTCCACGCCGCCGCCCTTGCGCGGCAGCGCCTCCACCGCGCCCGACTGCGAGTTGCGGCGCAGCAGCACCCCGTCGGAGCCCGACAGCTCCATCGCCTTCACCACGCGCCCGTCGGGCAGCGTCACCCGCGTGCCCGCCGTCACGTAAAGACCGGCCTCCACCACGCAGTCGTCACCCAGCGAGATGCCCAGGCCCGCGTTGGCGCCCACCAGGCAGCGCTCGCCGACCGAGATCACCTGCTTGCCGCCGCCCGACAGCGTGCCCATGATCGACGCGCCGCCGCCCACGTCGGAGTCCGCGCCCACGACCACCCCGGCCGAGATCCGGCCCTCCACCATGGCCGTGCCCAGCGTGCCCGCGTTGAAGTTCACGAACCCCTCGTGCATCACCGTCGTGCCGCTCGCCAGGTGCGCGCCCAGCCGCACCCGGTCGGCGTCGGCGATCCGCACCCCCGAAGGAACCACGTAGTCGACCATCCTCGGGAACTTGTCCACCCCGTAGACCGTCACCACGCCCCGCGCCCGCAGCCGCAGCCGCGTCCGCTCGAACCCCTCCACGGCGCACGGCCCGAAGTTCGTCCACACCACGTTGGCGAGCTTGCCGAACACCCCCTCCAGGCTCAGCCCGTGCGGCCGCACCAGCCGGTGCGACAGCAGATGCAGCCGCAGATAGGCGTCATGCGCGTCGGCGGGCGGCTCGGACAGCTTGGCGATGCCGGTGCGCACCGCCACCACCTCGACCCCGCGCGCCTCGTCCGGGCCGACCAGCGCGGCCAGCTCGCCCGCCTCACCGGCGGGCAGCCGCTCGGTGCCGGTGACGGGCGGCTCGCCCAGCTCGGGAGCGGGGAACCAGGTGTCGAGTACGGTGCCGTCGGAGGCGACGGTGGCCAGCCCGACGCCGTACGCGCCGGTCACGGTGGGATCGATAGCAGTCACGTGCCACAAAATACCGCGATCCGCGGCCCGGCCCCGCCCCAGCGCGCCGGGCCGCGACCGCTCAGAGCGCGCCCAGATCCGCCGACAGCCAGTGCTCGGGGCGCATCCGGAACGTCACCAGCGCGTTCAGGTCCGAGCCCTCCACATAGCCCGCCACGGCCTCCGCCGGCAGATAGCGGGCCGCGATCCGGGTCAGCTGCGCCAGCGTCGTCGGCCCCTGCGCCACGACCGGCCCCTCCACCGACACGTACCGATAGGTGGGGCTCGTCCGCTGCACCAGCAACGTGAACCGGCCCGCCTTCGCGATCAGCCGGGCCTTGACCGAATCGGCCCCCGTCAGGAACTCCACCGCCCCGCCCGGCTCGTAGTCGTACCAGACCGGCACGTTCAGCGGAGCCCGCCCCGGCCCGGCGTCGACGGCCACACCCGCGATGTGCGACTCGGCCAGGAACTTCTCCCGCTCCTGCGCGCTCAACCCCACCAGACCCACCTCCACGGTCACACTCAAGATCAACCTTGGTATTCCCCGCCGTCCCCGGTCAAACGTCCCATAACCGACGTCGCTCCCGCAGTCTTTACCGATCCTTGACCCTGGACTCAGTGCTTGGGCCCCACATGCAGATCGAGCAGCGCGACCGCCTCCCGCCGGGCCACCGACAGCTCGTTGCGCTTGTTGTGGCGCCACGCCACCCCCAGCACGTCGAGCGCCCGGCCGCAGAGAGCCAGGATGTCGCGCGACTCGTTCCTGAACAGGTAGCGCGGATAGGCGTAGCAGCGCTCCCCGTGGCGCACCCGGTTGACGCCCCGGTAGCCGTCGGAGTGCATCAGCCCCCGCACGAACAGCCCGGGATGCGCGTCGACGATCTCCTGCTGCCAGCCCTCGAGCGTGATCGGACGCTGGTGCTTCAGCCCGGGCCCGTGCTGGGGGAACAGATGCGGCCAGTGCTTGGAGTAGGAGTTGACCTCGGCGCAGCCCTGCTTCGGCACGATCCGCACCTTGTTGGTGGGGCGGACGGCGCGCAGGGCGGCCACGCACTCGCGCCGGAGGCCGGGCCAGGCGTCGGCGCAGAAGATGCGCATCGACCAGACGGCCTTGGCCGGGTCGCCGGCCGGGCTGATGCAGCCGTCACCCAGGTAGAGGCCCAGCAAGTAGGCGTAGCTGCCGGCGGGGGAGGGCGAGTGGGGCGTCTCGGCGCAGCGAGGGCAGGTGCCGGTGGTCGAGAGGCCCGCGGCCGGCCGGTCGCGCCAGGCGCGGATCGTCGACCGGTTGGCTCCCGTCCGGCGGCTGACCTCGCTGACGCTGAGGCCGGAGGCGAGCATGGCCAGCGCTCGCCGACGCACGGTGAGATCGTACATGCGGAGAGTGTGGCAGCGGGGTGCGACAGAAAGCCGCAGGCAGGTGCCCCGAGTGGGATTCGAACCCACACTGAATGGATTTTGAGGCCATCGACTCTGCCGGTTGGTCTATCGGGGCGGCATATGTCCGGTTCAGTTCCCGCAGGGTATCGCCGCAGGAGAGCACCGGCGTGGATCTAATCTACCGGACATCGGTACTCTTCTGCTCGTGAGTACGCAGCGGCGAGTGGTGATCGCGGAAGACGAGGCGCTGATCCGCCTCGATCTCAAGGAGATGCTCCAGGAGGACGGCTACGTCGTCGTGGGGGAGGCCGGTGACGGGGAGCAGGCGATCCAGCTGGCCACGGACCTGCGCCCGGACCTGGTGATCCTGGACGTCAAGATGCCGGTGCTCGACGGCATCTCGGCGGCCGAGCGGATCGTGGCGGAGCGGATCGCGCCCTGCCTGATCCTCACCGCGTTCTCGCAGCGTGACCTGGTCGAGCGGGCCAGGGACGCGGGGGCGATGGCCTATCTGGTAAAGCCGTTCACCAAGGCGGACCTGGTGCCGGCGATCGAGATGGCGGTGAGCCGGCACGAGGAGATGGTGGCGCTGACCGCCGAGGTGTCGAGCCTGTCGGAGCGGCTGGAGACGCGCAAGCTGGTCGAGCGGGCCAAGGGGCAGCTGATGGCCCAGCACGGGTGGACCGAGCCGCAGGCGTTCCGGTGGATCCAGAAGGCGTCGATGGATCGCCGGTTGAGCATGCGTGAGGTTGCCCAGATCGTTATAGACGACGCGGCCGAGCGTTCGCAGTAGGGCGCATATCAGCATATTTCGCGGCATGGGTTGTGATGCGGTCACGGATGGGCATCCAACCGGCCTCGGCGGCTATCGCGTGAGGTGTCCCTGCACTTCTGATGGGCGGACGGAAGCTCCCCTCATCACGAACGGAGACGCTTGCGATGATCCGCATTCTTCGCGCGCCCGCCGCCGTCACCGCGGCGTGCCTGGCGCTGGCGGCCTGCGGCGGCGGCACGACCCCCGGACCGGGCGCCGGATCGACCGGCGGACCGGGCGCCGGATCGACCGGCGGGCCGGGCGCCGGGGCGCAGTCCCAGGCCCCGAGCCGTCAGGGTGACGGGACGCTGACGATCGGCACGGTGCTGCCGCAGACGGGCACGCTGGCGTACCTGGGCCCGCCGGAGTTCGCCGGGGTCGACCTGGCGGTCAAGGAGATCAACGAGGCCGGCGGCGTGCTGGGCAGGCCGGTGGAGAAGATCCACACCGACTCGGGCGACACGACGACGAACATCGCCGCGCAGTCGGCGGACAAGCTGCTGGGGCAGAAGGTGGACGCGATCATCGGGGCGGCGTCGTCGTCGGTGTCGGAGTCGATCGTCGACAAGATCACCCGCGCCGGGGTCATCCAGTTCTCGCCGGCGAACACCTCCGACAAGTTCACCACGATCAAGGACGACGGCCTGTACTTCCGCACGGCCCCGCCGGACAAGCTGCAGGGGCGGGTGCTGGCCGATCTGGTGGTGTCGGACGGGCACGCGACGGTGGGCATCCTGGCGATGCAGGACTCGTACGGCTCCGGCCTGGCCGACCAGTTCACCAGGACGGCCGAGGAGGCGGGCGGCCAGGTGGTGGAGCGGGTGGACTACGACCCGAAGGCGGCGGACTTCGCGGCGGACGTGGCGAAGATCAAGGCCAAGAGCCCGCAGGCGATCGTGCTGATCGGCTTCCAGGAGACGGCCAAGGTGGTGCAGGAGCTGGTCAAGCAGGGGCTGACGGCGGACCGGCACCAGTGGTACATGGTCGACGGCAACATGTCGAACACGAACTTCCTGCGGGCGCCCCGGGGGACGCTGGAGGGGGTCAAGGGCACGATCCCGGGGGCGTCCGCCCCGGAGGCGTTCCAGAAGCGGCTGCTGGCGGTGGACCCGGACCTGACGGAGTTCACGTACGCGGCGGAGTCGTACGACGCGGCGAACCTGATCGCGCTGGCGGCGCTGGCGGCGGACGACGACGCGGGGCGGCCGGCGGCGGCGAAGCTGGTCGAGGTGAGCAGGGGCGGCGAGAAGTGCCAGGACTTCGCGAGCTGCGCGGCGCTGCTGAAGGCGGGCAAGGACGTCGATTACGACGGGGTGAGCGGTCCGGTGGATTTCACGGACGAGGGTGATCCGTCGGTGGCGACCATCGGGGTGTATCAGTACGGGCCGGACAACAAGTTCGACGCGGGCAAGGCGACCGAATACCGCAAGGGAAACATCGCCGGCTGATCGGCACGGACCTGATGTCCGAAACGTCCGTGCTCGGGGCGGGCGTTTCGGACATCACGAATTAGCATAAAGTTCGCACAACAACCCCCCTTTTCCGTCGTTCACCGTCATGCTGAAGTCGGAAAACGCAGCGGCGGGAGAGTTCCTCCGCTGGGACAAGGGGAGTTTCTTGATGATCCGCATTGCTCCGGCCGGACGCATGCTGGCTCTCGCGGCCGCCGCGAGCCTGGCCCTGACGGCCTGTGGGGGCGGCGACACCACCGCGCAGGAGAGCCCGTCCGCCGCGGCCTCCGACGCGGCCTCGTCCGCGGCGCCCGCGGCCAAGGGGGACGGCACGCTGACCCTGGGCACGCTGCTGCCGCAGACGGGGTCGCTGGCGTTCCTCGGCCCGCCCGAGTTCGCCGGCGTCGACCAGGCGGTCAAGGAGATCAACGAGGCCGGCGGCGTGCTCGGCAAGCCGGTGAACAAGATCCACACCGACTCGGGTGACACGACGACGAACATCGCCGCGCAGTCGGTCGACAAGCTGATCTCGCAGAAGGCCGACGCGATCATCGGCGCCGCGTCCTCGTCGGTGTCGGAGTCGGTCGTCGACAAGATCACCGGCGCCGGTCTGGTGCAGTTCTCGCCGGCCAACACCTCCGACAAGTTCACCACGATCGAGGACGACGGCCTCTACTTCCGCACCGCCCCGCCGGACAAGCTCCAGGGCCGCGTGCTGGGCGACCTGATCGTGGCCGACGGCAACGACAGCATCGGCATCATGGCGATGCAGGACTCCTACGGCTCGGGCCTGGCCGACCAGGTGACGGCGACGGCCGAGGCGGCCGGCGCGCAGGTGGTCGAGCGGGTCGACTACGACCCGAAGGCCGCCGACTTCTCCGCCGACGTGGCCAAGGTCAAGGCCAAGAGCCCGAAGGCGATCGTGCTGATCGGCTTCGAGGAGGGCGCCAAGGTCATCCAGGAGCTGGTCAAGCAGGGCCTGTCGACGGACAAGGTCAAGTGGTACCTGGTCGACGGCAACATGTCGAACACCAACTACCTGGACATGCCCAAGGGCACGCTGGACGGCGTGAAGGGCACGATCCCGGGTGCCGAGGCGCCGACGGCCTTCCGCGAGAAGCTCATGAAGACCGACCCCGACCTGGACGACTTCACCTACGCGGCGGAGTCGTACGACGCGGCCATCCTGATCGCGCTGGCCGCCGAGGCGGCCAAGGACGACAGCGGCAAGTCGATCGCGGGCAAGCTGGCCGAGGTCAGCAAGGGCGGCGAGAAGTGCAAGGACTTCAAGACTTGCGCCGACCTGCTCAAGGCCGGCAAGGACATCGACTACGACGGCGTCAGCGGCCCGATCGAGTTCGACGACGCCGGTGACCCGGCGGTCGCCACGATCGGCGTCTACCAGTACGGCAAGGACAACAAGTACGCCGCCAAGGCGCTGGAGTACCGTACCGGCAACATCGCCGGCTAGCCGCCGCCCAGGTCGCAGACGTCGGCCGCGTAGCGGATGAGGCGTTTCTGCACCTGCTCGGGCGGCGTGAGGATGACGACGCGTTCCTCGCCCCCGTCGACGCTGGCGCGGGCGGGGAACATGAACGCCTTCTTGGCCTCGGCGAACGCGTGCGCGTCGCAACGGGCCGGGGTGATCTCGAACGGCACCTCGGCCCGCTGCGCGGAGGCGTCCAGCGTGGCCCGCAGGCGCTCCCCGCCGGTGACGAGGTAGTGCGTGGTGCCGCCGACGGAGTGCACGGTGACGGCGCCGGGGCCGCGGCGGGTGAGCGTGAGCGTGGTGCGCATGGCGTCGCCGTGCTGCTTCCACTCGGGGCCGAAGGCGAGGTCGGCGGCCTGCCTGATGAGGTGTTCCGAGCACTCGTCGCGCACGAGCCGGGCGAGCACCGGGTCGGGGTGGGGCACCGGGAAGACGACGCGGCGCAGCTTCTGCTCGGAGCCGGTGCGCACGTGGGCCACGACGGTGGCGGGCCGCACCTCGGGCAGCCTCTGAGCGGGGCAGACGGCCTTCCCATAAGGAATGGGGAGATCAGTCCTTGCCGTCCGTTTGATGGTGGAATCAGTCTTTTGTACGGGAACCGTGGTCAATGACGGTGTCACGAGTTGAAGATCCGCGAAATACACCGGGGTGTCGCTCGTATTCCGTACGGCTACCTGTAACCGGTGCGCGGCCTCGTCCGAACGCCATTGTCCCAGCGTGACCGACACGCCCGCGGGCGGCTCGGCGGACGGCGCGGGGGGCGGAGGCGAGCTGCACCCGGCGGCGAGGACGCACAGCATGCCGATGGTCCAAATGCGCTTCACGTCCTTCACATTAGGCACACCCCGGGCCCAGTCGTAAGTTGAGGACTGATTACGACTCCGCATCCAAGTGCCGACAGTTCATCTGCGCATCTGGCCCCGATGTCCAGGCATTTTGTACGTTTCCGTCATTCGATCGGGAACGCTCGGCGGTGCTGACGGATCCCGGCCTGGAAATGAAGGAGATTACTTCATGATCCGCATTGCTCCCGTGGGACGGGTGCTGGCTGTCGCGGCTGCCACCAGCCTCGCCCTGACAGCTTGCGGTGGCGGCAGCAACACCGCCACGCCTGAATCCCCCTCGGCCGCCCCATCCTCCGCGGCCCCCGCGGCGAAGGGCGACGGCACGCTGACCCTGGGCACGCTGCTGCCGCAGACCGGATCGCTCGCCTTCCTCGGCCCGCCCGAGTTCGCCGGCGTCGACCTGGCGGTCAAGGAGATCAACGAGGCCGGTGGCGTCCTGGGCAAGCCGGTGAACAAGATCCACACCGACTCCGGCGACACCACCACGAACATCGCCTCACAGTCGGTCGACAAGCTCCTGACGCAGAACGCCGACGCCATCATCGGCGCCGCGTCCTCGTCGGTGTCGGAGTCGGTCATCGACAAGATCACGGGCGCCGGTGTGGTCCACTTCTCCCCGGCCAACACCTCCGACAAGTTCACCACGATCGAGGACAAGGGCCTGTACTTCCGCACCGCGCCGCCGGACCAGCTCCAGGGCCGCGTGCTGGGTGACCTGATCATCTCCGACGGCAACGCCTCCATCGCCATCATGGCGATGCAGGACTCCTACGGCACCGGCCTGGCCGACCAGGTGGCCAAGACGGTCCAGGACGGCGGCGGCCAGGTCGTCGAGCGGGTCGACTACGACCCGAAGGCGGCCGACTTCTCCGCCGACGTGGCCAAGATCAAGGCCAAGAGCCCGCAGGCCGTCGTGCTGATCGGCTTCGAGGAGACCGCCAAGGTCATCGGCGAGCTGATCAAGCAGGGCATGCCGGCCGACAAGGTCAAGTGGTACATGGTCGACGGCAACATGTCGAACACCAACTACATCAAGATGCCCAAGGGCACGCTCAAGGGCGTCAAGGGCACCTACCCCGGCGCCGCCTCGCCCGACGAGTTCCGGCAGAGCCTGATGGCGGTCGACCCCAAGCTCGAGGACTTCACCTACGCCCCCGAGTCCTACGACGCCGCCAACCTGATCGCGCTGGCCGCCGAGGTCGCCAAGAGCGACGTGGGCGCCGACATCGCGGCCAAGCTGGCCGAGGTCAGCAAGGGCGGCGAGAAGTGCACCAACTTCAAGACCTGCTCGGAGCTGCTGAAGGCGGGCAAGGACTTCGACTACGACGGCGTGAGCGGTCCGGTCGAGTTCAACGACGCCGGTGACCCGGCCGTCGCCACCATCGGCATCTACCAGTACGGCGACGACAACAAGTACCCCGTGAAGGCGCTGGAGTACCGCACGGGCAACATCGAGGGCTGATCCCCGCCCCAAGTGTGAAGGGCCCGGTCTTCCCCCCTGAGACCGGGCCCTTCGGCATGCTCAGCGGCAGCCCGCCTCGATCTGCCCGGCCGCCGCGCGATAGCGCTTGAGCAGCGCCACCTGCCGCTCGCGCGGCGTGCGCGACTTCGACAGGTCCGCGGTCGTGGACTCGACCGTACGCACCGCCGTGCCGAGGGAGTCCGGCAGGCGGGGGCCGAACTGGCGGGTGATGCCGTGCACCTCGGCCAGCCGGCCGATGACGGCGTCCTGGAAGTCCTGCTCGTCCTCGTGGCCCGCGGGTTCGAGCAGCAGGCCCGCGTAGCCGATGGCGGAGACCACGCGCGCGCACGGGTCGTCGTCGGGGTCGCCGCCGGTGCTGTAGGTGCCGGTGGAGGGTGAGGGACCGCAGGCGGCGGTCAGGAGGACGAGGAGCGCCGAGGCCGCGAGACGTTTCACACCGCCCATTGAAGACCGTCGGCCGCCAACGGAGAAGGGGCCCCCGCAGGAGCCCCTTCCCGTGCCTGATCGTCCGTGCCTCACGCCTTGGCGAGCGTGCCCAGGTAGAGCTCGATGACCTTGGGGTCGCGGGCGAGCTGGCGCCCGGTGCCGGTGTAGGCGTTGCGGCCCTGGTCGAGCACGTAGCCGCGGTGGCAGATCTGCAGGCAGCGCCGGGCGTTCTGCTCCACCATGATCACGGTCACGCCGGCCTTGTTGATCTGCTGGGCCTGGATGAACACCAGGTCCTGCAGCTTGGGTGACAGACCGGCCGACGGCTCGTCGAGCAGCAGCACCGACGGCTCGGTCATGAGCGCCCTGGCCATCGCCACCATCTGCCGCTCGCCGCCCGACAGGGAGCCGGCCCGCTGCTTGCGCCGCTCCTTGAGCGCCGGGAACAGCTCGGCGACGAACTCGAAGCGCTCCTTGAACTTGCCGGGCACCTGGAAGGCGCCCATCTCGAGGTTCTCCTCGATGGTGAGGCTGGGGAAGACGTTGTTGGTCTGCGGGACGTACCCGACGCCCCGCGCGACCAGCTCGTGCGCCTTCATGTTCGTGATGTTCTCACCCTTGAGCGTGACGCTGCCGCTGCGGATGTTGACCAGCCCGAACATGGCCTTGAGCAGGGTCGACTTGCCGGCGCCGTTGGGGCCGATGATGCCGATCAGCTCGCCGTCGCCCACGTAGAGGTCGGAGCCGTTGAGGATGTTGACGCCCGGCAGGTAGCCGGCGATCAGCTCGTCGCAGCGCAGGACGGCGTTCTCGGCGCCGGCCACGTGCGCGCTGCGGTCGGTGACCGCCGACGTGGACTCGGGGACGGCGTTCACTTCTTCGTCTCCTCTTCGAACTCGGCCTCGAGCGCCTGCTCGGCCTCGTGGAGCTGTTCGGCGAGCTCGCTCTCGTCGAGCGGGGCGTCGTGGTGGGCGCCCAGGTAGGCGTCGATGACCCGCTCGTCCGACATGATCGTGTCGGGCGGGCCCTCGGCGATGACGGCGCCCTGGGCCATGACGACGACCCAGTCGCTGATGTCGCGGACCATGTCCATGTCGTGCTCGACGAACAGCACGGTCATGCCCTGCTCGCGCAGGTCCTTGACGTGCCCGAGCAGCGACTGGGTGAGGGCCGGGTTGACGCCCGCCATCGGCTCGTCGAGCATGACCAGCTCCGGCTGGACCATGAGCGCGCGGGCCATCTCCAGCAGCTTGCGCTGGCCGCCGGACAGCGACCCGGCGAAGTCGTCGCGCTTGGCGTCGAGCTTGAAGCGGACCAGCAGCTCCTCGGCCCGCTCGGTGATCTCGTCCTCCTGGCCGCGCCAGATCGCCGGCACGAGCGCCCGCCAGAAGTTCTCGCCGCGCTGCTTCTGCGCGCCCAGGCGCATGTTCTCCAGCACGGTGAGCTTCGACAGCGCCTTGGTGAGCTGGAACGTGCGCACCATGCCGGCGCGGGCCACCTTGTGGGCGGGCACGCCGTTCATGTTGCGGCCGTTGAACGTCCACTGGCCGGAGTCGGCGGTGTCGAAGCCGGTCAGCTGGTTGAAGAACGTGGTCTTGCCGGCGCCGTTGGGGCCGATCAGCGCGGTGATGGAGCCGCGCTGCACCTCGACGTGCTTGACGTCGACGGCGGTCAGGCCGCCGAAGCGGCGCACCACGTTGTCCACGACGAGGATCGGGTCCGGCTTGGCCACCCCGGGGTCGTGGGCGAGGTCCTTGAAGGCGGCCAGGGCGGCGGCCTTGCGGTCGGTGGCGGTTTCAGCGTGCATCGATTGCTATCTCCCTCTTGTCACCGAAGATGCCCTGTGGCCGGAAGACGAGCAAGAGGATGAGTCCCAGCCCGACGAGGAGGAAGCGGAACGGGCCCACCTGGGTGGAGTCCAGGAAGGTGATCGCGCCCGACTCGACCGCACCGCTGAGCACGCCGTTGACCAGCACCAGCAGCACCCAGAAGATCGCCGAGCCGACGACCGGGCCGAACACGCGGGCCGCGCCGCCGAGGATGACGATCGTGTAGGCGAAGAAGGTGGTCTCGGTGCCGAAGATGTCCGGCTGCACCGAGGCGTAGGCCAGGCCGTAGATGAAGCCGCCGAGGCAGCCGATGACGCCGCCCAGGATGAGCGACTGCATCTTGTACGAGAAGACGTTCTTGCCGAGGCTGCGCACGGCGTCCTCGTCCTCGCGGATCGCCTTGAGCACGCGGCCCCACGGGCTCTTCATGAGCAGGAAGACGATGGCGCAGGAGAGGGCGACGAGGATCCAGCCGACGACGAGCACCCACAGCGTCCGCTCGCCGAACAGCAGCCAGCCGAACCCGTACTCCCCCTCGGGGAAGGGGTTGAGCGCGTAGAAGCCGTCGGAGAAGCCGCGCCGGCCGTCGGAGCCGCCGAAGACGTCCTTGAACGCCACCGAGCGGAACACCAATCGGACGATCTCGGCCGCCGCGATGGTGACGATGGCCAGGTAGTCGGCGCGCAGCCGCAGCGTGGGGATGCCCAGCACGAGCGCCAGCAGGACGGCCGACAGCAGGCCGACCCCGATGCCGATCCAGAACGGCAGGCCGAGCACGGTGACGGTGACCGCCAGGCCGTAGCCGGCGACCGCGAGGAACGCCGACTGCCCGAAGTTGAGCAGGCCGGTGTAGCCGAAGTGGATGTTGATGCCGATCGCGGCGAGCGCGTACCAGACCGTCTCGACGCCGATGGCGGCCTTGACGGTGGTGGAGATGATCGTGATCCAGTCCATGGTTCCCCCCGTCAGCCGATCCGCTCGCGGCGGCCGAGGATGCCCTGCGGCCGGAAGAGGAGCACGATGATGAGCACGGCCAGCGCGCCGACGCTCTTGAGCTCCGGCGGCACCCACAGCGTGGAGACCTGGATGAACAGGCCGACGATGATGGAGCCGACCAGCGCGCCGAACGCCGTGCCGAGCCCGCCGAGCGTGACGCCGGCGAAGATGAGCAGCAGGATGTCCTGGCCCATGGTGAACTTCAGGTTCTGCGACAGGCCGAGCATGATGCCGGCCAGCGCGGCGATGGCGCCGCCCATGGTCCAGATGATGCGGATGACCCGGTCGACGTTGATGCCGGAGGAGGCGGCGAGCGCCGGGTTGTCGGCCACGGCACGGGCGGCCTTGCCGGTGCGGGTGCGCAGCAGGGCGACGCCGACGACGACCAGGACGATCAGCTCGATGCCCATGGCGACGAAGTTCTTCGGCGCCGCCGAGATCGGGCCGACCTGGATGCCGGGCTGGGCGTTGTACTGGGCGAACGCCTCGCTCTGGCCGCCGAACAGGATGAGGAAGAGGTAGCGCAGGAAGATCGCCACACCGATCGAGACGATCATCATGGCGATGATGCCGGTGCCGCGGCGGCGCAGCTGGCCCCAGAAGAACCTGTCCTGCGCGTAGCCGAGCCCGCCCGCGAGGATGACCGCGATGATCGCGGCGGGGATGAGGTGCAGGCCGATGCCGGTGTTGAAGGCGTAGGCGAGCAGTGCGCCGAGCGTGACCAGCTCACCGTGGGCGAAGTTGGTCAGGCCGGTGGTGCCGTAGATGAGCGACAGGCCGAGCGCCGCCAGGGCGATGATCAGCCCCAGGTTGAGACCCTCGAAGGTGAGCTGCGCGGCCCGTTCCCAGAAGGCGCTGCCCCCGCTGCCGGGCTGCGCGGGCTCCTCGCCCGCGGCGGTCTTGGGCTGCAGGGCGAACAGCACGCTCGCCGGGTTGCCCTCGTAGACGGTCGGCGTGCGGACGTTCTTTCCGCCGACGATCTGCAGGTCCGCGGGGAGGGTGCTGACATCCAGCGTGACCTTGAACTTGCCGGGCTTGTCGACCGGCACCTCCCATGTGCCCTTGGCGTCACTGGTGACCTCCTGAACGGGTTGTCCGCTCTCGGTGGTCACGACGATCTTCACGCCGTTCACTGGCTGGCCTTGGTGTTGGAGTGTTCCCCTCAGGCTCTGTTCCGGATCCGCCGCATGGGCAGGAACGGCGAGCAGGAGAATGAGTCCACCCAGGAAGGCCGTGAACGCGATCACGGCTCTGCGCAATGGTGCTCCCTCAGATAGGTCAAGGCGGGGTTGTGCCCCTCCATCTCGACACGCGGGCATCGCAGGCACGACTGGGATGCTGTGGCGGGAGCTTATTCCGGGTACGCCCGGTTCAGTATGGTTCGTCACCAATTAGTGACATGCGTGTGTCACTTGTGTGAGCAAACAACGCGGCAGGTCAGGGGCTAAATGAGCGGACACGCCTGGCGCGGTGACTAACGAATCCCTAACGATACAAGCGGAATTCATAAAAACGAGCCCGGGGGAGACCTTTGGTGCCGTATGAGGCTTCCCCGGCCTCACCCGTTGTCTACTCGGCCTCCCCGCGGGCTCCGCTGGGGACAACCGTAGCGATCCCCGGGCCCTGTGCGCAAAGGGGCTGGTGCGATCAGGCGTCGCGCAGCATGCAGGTGAGGCGGGAGGTGCACACCCGCCGCCCCTGCTCGTCGGAGATCTCGATGTCGTACGTGGCCAGCGTGCGGCCGCCGTGCAGCCGGGTCGCCACCCCCGTCACGTGCCCGGAGGTCGCCGGACGGTGGTGGGTGGCGTTGATCTCGATCCCCACCGCGATCCTGCCGGGGCCGGCGAAGAGGGCGGCCCCCGTCGAGCCGAGCGTCTCGGCCAGCACCACCGAGGCGCCGCCGTGCAGCAGGCCGTACGGCTGCGTGTTGCCCGCCACCGGCATCCGCGCCACCACGCGCTCGGCGTTCGCCTCCAGGAACTCGATGCCCATCCGGTCGGCCAGCGTGCCCTCGTGCACGGCGGTGAAGGAGGCCGGGTCGATCTGCGTCAAGGGGACGCCTCCAGTCTTTCGAGCTCGGGTTTTCTGTCGCAGTTGGAGACTAGGCTGCCTGTGTGCCGAAGAGTGAAGTGACCCCCAGCCGACCCTGCCTGCTGCTGCTTGACGGGCATTCCCTGGCTTATCGCGCGTTCTACGCGCTGAAAGACGCCAACCTGATGACCACCGACGGTCAGCACACCGAGGCGGTCTACGGGTTCACCTCGATGCTGACCAACATCCTGCGTGACGAGCAGCCCACGCACGTGGCGGTGGCCTTCGACCGATCGGAGCCGACGTTCCGGCACGAGGAATACTCCGATTACAAGGCCAACCGCAGCGAGACGCCCGAAGACTTCCGCGGCCAGATGCAGCTCATCTACGAGCTGCTCGACACGCTGCGCATCCCGCGCCTGTCCAAGGCCGGCTTCGAGGCCGACGACCTGATCGCCACGCTGGCCACCCGCGCCGGAGCCGAGGGCATGAGCGTGCTCATCGTCACCGGCGACCGCGACGCGCTGCAGCTCGTCAACGACGACGTCACCGTGCTCATGACCCGCCGCGGCATCAGCGACATGACGCGCTTCACGCCGGAGGCCGTCCAGGAGAAGTACGGCCTCACCCCCGTGCAGTATCCCGACTTCGCGGCGCTGCGCGGCGACCCGTCCGACAACCTGCTCAGCATCCCCGGCGTCGGCGAGAAGACCGCGGCCAAGTGGGTGCGCGAGTTCGGCTCGCTGACCGAGCTCGTCGACCGGGTCGACGAGGTCAAGGGCAAGGTCGGCGACAAGCTGCGCGAGCACGTCGCCCAGGTGCTGATGAACCGGCGGCTCACCGAGCTGCTGCGCGACGTCCCCCTGGAGGCCGAGCTGGCCGACCTCAAGCAGGGCGCCTGGGAGCGCGAAGAGGTCAACAAGCTGTTCGACACCCTGCAGATCCGCGGCGAGCTGCGCGAGCGCGTCTTCAAGACCCTCGGCACCGGCGAGCAGGAGCCCGACCAGGGCTTCGAGGTCGAGACCGTGATCCTCGGCCCCGACCGGGTGGCCGGCTGGCTGTCGGCGCTGCCCGAGGGCCGCGCCGGCGTGGCGTTCAAGGGCGTCTACGGCAGCGGCACCGGCCGCGTCGACGCCATCGCCATCGCCTCCCCCGACGGCACCGCCGCGCACATCGACCCGGTCAAGCTCACCGAGGCCGACGAGGCCGCGCTGCGCGCCTACCTGGCCGACCCCGGCAGGCCCAAGGCCGTCCACGACGCCAAGGGCCCCATCCTGGCGCTGTGGGCGCAGGGCATGGAGCTGCGCGGCCTGTCGTGCGACACCGCGCTGGCGGCCTACCTGGCGATGCCGGGGCAGCGCACGTTCGCGCTCGAGGACCTCGCCCGCCGCTACCTCAACCGCGACCTGCGCGCCGAGGAGGAGTCCGACGGCCAGGCCGCCCTGTTCGGCGACGACGAGGACGCCCCCGCCAAGGACCTGGCCCTGCGCGCCCACGCGGTGCGCGAGCTGGCCGACGCCCTGGAGGGCTTCCTCGCCGGGCGCGGCGGCACCCAGCTCCTGAGCGACGTCGAGCTGCCGCTGCTGACCGTGCTGGCCGAGATGGAGCGCGCCGGCATCGCCGTCGACAGCGAATACTTCGCCGGCCTGGAGGCCGAGTTCGGCGCCGCCGTCAAGCACGCGGTCGAGGAGGCCCACCGCTCCGTCGGCGAGCAGTTCAACCTCGGCTCGCCCAAGCAGCTGCAGGAGGTGCTGTTCGTCAAGCTCGGCCTGCCCAAGACCAAGAAGATCAAGACCGGCTACAGCACCGACGCCGACCAGCTCGCCTGGCTCGTCACCCAGACCGAGCACGAGCTGCCGACGATCATGCTGCGCCACCGCGACCAGACCAAGCTGCGCACCACGGTCGAGGGCCTGATCAAGGAGATCGGCGACGACGGCCGCATCCACACCACCTTCAACCAGATCATCGCCGCCACCGGCCGCCTGTCGTCGGAGAAGCCCAACCTGCAGAACATCCCCATCCGCACCGCCGAAGGCCGCCGCATCCGGCAGGGCTTCGTCGTGGGCGAGGGCTACGAGACGCTGCTCACCGCCGACTACAGCCAGATCGAGCTGCGCATCATGGCCCACCTGTCGGGCGACGAGTCGCTGATCGCCGCGTTCGAGTCGGGCCACGACTTCCACCAGGCCACCGCCGCCCGCGTCTTCGACCTGCCGCCCGAGCAGATCGACGGCGAGCTGCGGGCCCGCATCAAGGCGATGAACTACGGCCTCGCCTACGGATTGTCCGACTTCGGGCTGGCGGGCCAGCTCAACATCCCGGTCGCCGAGGCGCGGGCCCTGAAGGAGGAATACTTCGAGGAGTTCGGCGGCGTGCGCGACTTCCTGCACGACATCGTCCGCCAGGCGCGCACCAACGGCTACACCGAGACCATGATGGGCCGCCGCCGCTACCTGCCCGACCTCACCAGCGACAACCGCCAGCGCCGGGAGATGGCCGAGCGGATGGCGCTCAACGCCCCCATCCAGGGGTCGGCGGCCGACATCATCAAGGTCGCCATGCTGCACGTCCGTCAAGCGCTGGCCGAGGAGGGGCTGGGCTCGCGCATGCTCCTCCAGGTGCACGACGAGCTCGTCTTCGAGGTGGCCCCGGGCGAGCTGGAGATGCTGCGGCAGCTCGTGAGCGACCAGATGAACGCCGCCTACCAGCTCCGGGTCCCCCTGGAGGTCTCCGTCGGCATCGGCCGCACCTGGGAAGACGCCGGCCACTAACCCGCACCCAGCGGGAGGGCCCGCCCGGCGCGGGCCCTCCGCCCGGGGCGCGCCTTCCGCACGGTGCAGGCCCCGTCTGGGGCAGGACCCGTCCTGGGTGGGCGGCCGCCTGCGGGGCCCGGCCCCGGCACGGCGTGGGCGCTCTGGGTGGCCGCCTGGCGCGGCCCCCGGGTGGCGCGCGCCCCTTCCAGGCCCTCTCCCCGGCTGATCTGGCCCTCGGCCGGCGTGTGGCCTCCAGGCGGGGCAGGCTCCTCCTGTCGTGCCGCCTTCCCGTACGGCGGGCCCCTCGGGGGCGGTCGGGGCCTCGGCGCGGTGGGGGCCCTCGGGGGCGCGCTTGCGGGGGTGGTTGCCTTCGGGTGGGGCGTCGGGGCAGGTGGTGGCGGGGTCCTGGGTGGGTTGCGGTGGGGGTGGGTTTCGTCCTGGTTCGGCGGGGCATGGCACTTTTTTCGTGATCCTTTGGATTACGCTGAGGGAAGCTTTCCCCGAGTGGCACAGGAGTTTTGTGCAGTCCCTTACGCGGATCATCGGCGTGACGAACGTCCTGGTCGTGGTCACGGCGATCGTCGGGCTCTGGCTGGTGCCCGGCGACCGGCCGGTGGCGGCCCCGCCCGCGCGGGCCCAGGAACGGTCCACGGCGGCGCCGACGGGCCCGGCGGTCGGCGAGGTGGCCGAGCCGCCGGGCGTCGTGGCGACCCCCGAGTTCGCCAAGCAGGTCAAGGCCAACGAGCTGGGCAAGGTCCCGGTGCTGATGTACCACCGGCTGGTCGGCAAGCGGCGCTCGTCGATCGACCGCACGCCGGCCCAGTTCAGGCAGGAGCTGGAGAAGCTCGCCAGGAAGGGGTACGTGCCGATCAGCGCGGCGGAGTTCGCGGCGGGCGACATCCGGGTGCCGGCCGGGAAGTTCCCGGTCGTGCTCACGTTCGACGACGGCCATCCCAGCCATTTCGCGCTGGACGCCGCCGGGAAGCCCGCCCGGGACACGGCGGTGGGCATCCTGCTGGACGTGGCCGCGCGCCATCCGGGTTTCCGGCCGGTGGCCACGTTCTGGGTCAACCAGACGCCGTTCGGGCTGCGGAGCGAGCGGGAGCAGGAGGCGGCGGTGCGCTGGCTGACCGGCAACGGGTTCGAGGTGGCCAACCACACCTGGTCCCATCCGGACCTGCGCTCGCTCGGCACGAAGAAGGTGCGCAAGCAGATCGCCAGGCTCGACCGGATGCTGGGCCGGCTGGGCGTGGACAAGGTGACGACGCTGGCGCTGCCGTACGGGTCGATGCCGCGTTCGAAGAAGGCGGCCCGGCAGGGGGCGTGGGAGGGCACGCGTTACGACTACGACGGGGTGTTCCTGGCCGGGGCCGAGCCGTCCGTTTCGCCGTACGCGAAAAAATTCGACAGGGGTGCGATCCAGCGGATCCAGAGCAACGGCAAGAAGGGCGAATGCCGCAAGTGGTGCTCGCAGTACTGGCTGGAATGGCTGGACAAGCACCCGGGCGAGCGTTATGTGTCCGACGGCGACCCGGAGCGCGTCTCCATCCCTCGTCGGCTTCGGGGTAATATCGAGGCAAAGCACAGGCCTCGGGTCAACGCTTACTAGCCGCGGTGGATGTGCCGGTTGGATTGACCCCGTGGCGATGGTCTCATATGCTGATCGCTGCGCTGTGGGCTCGCGCGCGCCTCAGACGGAGCGGGCTCGCGCTCGGTCACGTCGATGTCGTAACTCCTCGGCTTGATGCGGAAGAGGGCCTGCCGCGCATCGCCACATCGACATCTGTCCGCGTTCGGAGCAATTCCACACATGACGTCCAGCACTGAGGCCACCTCGAGCACCCCGCAGGTAGCGGTCAACGACATCGGGTCCGAGGAAGCCTTCCTCGCCGCGATCGACGAGACCATCAAGTACTTCAACGACGGCGACATCGTCGAGGGCACCGTCGTCAAGGTCGATCGAGACGAGGTTCTTCTCGACATCGGCTACAAGACCGAGGGTGTCATCCCCTCGCGCGAGCTTTCGATCAAGCACGATGTCGACCCTGCTGACGTCGTGGAGGTCGGCGAGCACGTCGAGGCCCTGGTTCTCCAGAAGGAGGACAAGGAGGGCCGCCTGATCCTGTCCAAGAAGCGTGCTCAGTACGAGCGCGCCTGGGGCACGATCGAGAAGATCAAGGACGAGGACGGCATCGTCACCGGCACCGTCATCGAGGTCGTCAAGGGTGGTCTCATCCTCGACATCGGCCTCCGTGGCTTCCTCCCGGCGTCCCTGGTCGAGATGCGCCGTGTCCGCGACCTGCAGCCGTACGTCGGCCGCGAGCTCGAAGCCAAGATCATCGAGCTCGACAAGAACCGCAACAACGTGGTTCTGTCGCGCCGCGCCTGGCTTGAGCAGACGCAGTCGGAAGTTCGCCAGACCTTCCTCAACACCCTCCAGAAGGGCCAGGTCCGCAAGGGCGTCGTGTCCTCGATCGTCAACTTCGGTGCCTTCGTGGACCTGGGTGGCGTCGACGGTCTGGTCCACGTGTCGGAGCTGTCCTGGAAGCACATCGACCACCCCTCCGAGGTTGTCGAGGTCGGCCAGGAGGTCACGGTCGAGGTCCTCGACGTCGACATGGAGCGCGAGCGCGTCTCCCTGTCGCTCAAGGCCACCCAGGAAGACCCGTGGCAGCAGTTCGCCCGCACCCACCAGATCGGCCAGGTCGTGCCGGGCCGTGTCACCAAGCTGGTGCCGTTCGGCGCGTTCGTCCGGGTCGAGGAGGGCATCGAGGGCCTGGTCCACATCTCCGAGCTGGCCGAGCGCCACGTGGAGATCCCGGAGCAGGTCGTCCAGGTCGGCGACGAGATCTTCGTGAAGATCATCGACATCGACCTCGACCGTCGCCGGATCAGCCTGTCCCTCAAGCAGGCCAACGAGGGCGTGGGCACCGAGGTCGAGTTCGACCCGACGCTCTACGGCATGGCGGCGACCTACGACGACCAGGGCAACTACATCTACCCCGAGGGCTTCGACCCGGAGACCGGGGAGTGGCTCGAGGGCTTCGACAAGCAGCGTGAGGAGTGGGAGCGGCAGTACGCCGAGGCCCAGCAGCGCTACGAGGCCCACCGCAAGCAGATCGAAGAGGCCCGCAAGGCCGAGGCCGAGGCCGGCGAAGCCGCTCCTTCGTCCTACAGCGGTGAGTCGCAGCCCCAGTCGAGCAGCTCCTCGTCCGCTCCGGCGGCCGGCGCTCTCGCCTCCGACGAGGCTCTCGCGGCTCTGCGCGAGAAGCTCGCGGGCGGCCAGAGCTGAGCTAGCTGATCGCTGAACGAAGGCCCCGTACGGATCTCCGTACGGGGCCTTTCGTCGTTCCCGGAACCGGACCGCCCGCGCCGGAAAACGGGCCTCCCGAAATGCCCCTATGCGGAAGCATCCTTTCCGTATGGGGCGACATCGTGGGCCCCATGAACGACATCACGCCCTTCCGCGTTGACATCCCCCAAGCCGACCTTGACGACCTGCGTGACCGCCTGCGCCGCACCCGCTGGGCGCGGCAGCTTCCCGGTGGCGGATGGCGGCGCGGTGTCCCGGTGGACTACCTGCGGGAGCTGGCCGCGTACTGGGCCGACGGGTTCGACTGGCGGGCGCAGGAAGCCAGGCTGAACGCGTTCCCGCAGTTCACCACCGAGATCGACGGGCAGCGGGTGCACTTCCTGCACGTGCGCTCGCCCGAGCCCGGCGCGCTGCCGCTGATCCTCACGCACAGCTGGCCCAGCTCGGTCGCCGAGTTCCTGGAGCTGGCCGGGCCGCTCGCCGACCCGCGCGCGCACGGCCTCGACCCGGCGGTGGCCTTCCACGTGGTGGCGCCCTCGCTGCCCGGCTTCGGCTTCTCGCCGTTCCCCGAGCCCGCCGACGAGCGGCCCTGGTCCGTCGCCCGGGTGGCCCGCGTCTGGGCCGAGCTCATGGCCCGGCTCGGCTACGAGCGCTACGGCGCGCACGGCAACGACGCCGGCGCCCTGGTCACGCCGCAGCTCGCCGCGCTCGACAGCGAGCACGTGGCCGGCGCGCACATCACCGCCGGCCTCGGCATCCCCACCGGCGACCCGGCCGAGCTCGCCGGCGCGACCGAGGAGGAACGCGCCGAGCTGGAGGCGGCGACCGCCTGGATGGGCCAGGGCAGCGGCTACGGCCCCTACCTGGCGGCACGCCCGCAGACGCTCGCGCACGGCTTCGCCGACTCGCCCGTGGCCCAGCTCGCCTACCTGGTCGAGCGGTACAAGGAGTTCGACGGCTGGCCGGAGGAGACCCCCGCCGAGCCGATCCCGCGCGACCTGCTGCTCACCAACGCCTCCCTCTACTGGCTGACCGGCACCGGCGGCTCGTCGTCGTGGACCTACTACGAGGGCGCCGCCGGCCTGCCCGTCGACCAGACGGCCGTGCCCACCGGCGTGTCGCACGGTGGCCCGGCCGCCTTCGCGCGGATCGCCGGGCGCAAGAACACGCTCACCCACTGGGGCGGACGCCACAGCCCCAGCCACATGGTCGCCATGGCCGTCCCCGGCGACGTGGTGGCCGACCTCCGCGCCTTCTTCGGGAGCCTGCCGCTGAAGTAGGGTGCTCGGATGGACATCCAGCGGGCGGCGGGCGCGGACGCGGGCGAGATCCTCACCCTCCAGCGGGCCGCGTACGTGAGCGAGGCCCAGCTCTACGGCGACCCGTACATCCCGCCGCTGGTGGAGTCCGTCGAGCAGGTCCGCAAGGCCATCGAGGCGGGGGTCGTGCTCAAGGCCGTCGAGTCCGGCCGCGTCGTCGGGTCGGTGCGCGGCACCCTGGCCGGGGCCACGTGCCTGGTCGGGCGGCTCGTGGTCGCCCCCGACCGGCAGGGCAGGGGCCTGGGCACCGCGCTGCTGACCGCGCTGCACGAGCGGGTGCCGGAGGCCGAGGCGTTCGACCTGTTCACCGGCCACCTGTCGGAGTCCAACCTGAGGCTCTACCGCCGCCTGGGCTACCGCGAGACGCACCGCGAGCGGATGGACGACCACCTGACGCTGGTCCACCTGCGGCGCGGGTAGGCTGCGGGCGTGCTGAAGATCGGACTCACCGGCGGCATCGGGTCGGGCAAGAGCGAGGTGGCCAGGCGGCTGGCCGCCAGGGGCGCCGTGGTCATCGACGCCGACCGGATCGCCCGCGAGGTCGTCGAGCCGGGCACGCCCGGCCTGGCCCGGGTGGTGGCGGAGTTCGGCGACGGCATGCTGCGGGCCGACGGCTCGCTCGACCGGGAGAAGCTCGGCGGCATCGTCTTCGCCGACCCCGACCGGCTCGCCGCGCTCAACGCCATCGTCCACCCGCTGGTGGGGGAGCGGGTCGCCCGGCTGCAGGGCGAGGCCGACGACGACGCCATCGTCGTCTACGACGTGCCGCTCCTGGCGGAGAACAAGCTCGCCCCCATGTACGACGTCGTCATCGTGGTCGACGCGGCCGACGACGTCCGGGTCGCCCGGCTGGCCGAGCACCGCGGCATGGCCGAGCACGACGCCAGGGCCCGCATCGCCGCCCAGGCCACCCGTGACGAGCGCCTGGCCGTGGCCGACGTGGTGATCCCCAACGAGGCGGGCCTGGACGAGCTGGAGGCGCGCGTCGCCGAGGTGTGGGACGACCTCGTCAGGCGCGCCGCCCGCGCCTGACCGCCCGCGCTGCCACGGCGCCGCGGTCAGGAGGTCGCCGTCAGAAGGGCGCGTCGAGCGGCACCTGGCGGACCCCGGGCAGGTGCGCGTCCAGCTCGCCGAGCTCGAAGCGCGCCATGCCGAGCACGTGCCAGAACTGCCCGGCCGTGTCCCCGTGCACCTTGTAACGCCCGTCCGGAGCCAGCGCCGCCCACCCCTCGGGCAGCCCCAGCAGCGTCGTACGGCGCTCAGCGCCCTCCCAGAGGATGACCACGCCGTCGTCCCCCGCACTGGCCAGCAGGTCGGAGACAGGGCTGTAGGCGACCGACCAGACGCGCCTGGAGTGTCCCGGCAGCGTGTGCAGCAGCCGCCCGGTGGCGGCGTCCCACACGCGCACGGCGCGGTCGTCGCCGCCGGTCGCCAGCCGCTCGCCCGAGGCGTCGAAGCTGACGCTCCACAGCCGTCCCGCGCTCGCCCGCATCGTGTGGCGCAGCGCCGGCTGCCACGGCTGGCCGGGACGCAGCTCCCACAGCATGGCCAGCCCGTCGTTGCCGCCGCTCGCCAGCCGGCGGCCGGAGGGCGAGAACGCCACCGAGTAGACGCGGTCGGTGTGCCCTTCGAGGGTCGCCACCCGGCCGCCCGACTCCACGTGCCACAGCCGGACCAGCCGGTCGTCGCAGCCCGTGGCCACGTAGCGGCCGTCGGGGCTGAAGGCGATCGAGCGGACCCGGCCGCGGTGGTCGCCGAGGTTGGTGACCATGCGGCCGGTCGAGCGCCACCAGATCCGCACGCTGTCGTCGTCGTTGGCCGTGGCCAGCATGTTGCCGTCGGGGCTGAACGCCTCGGCCCACACGTGGTCGGTCTCGACGTTGAGCTCGCGCTCGTAGTCGCCGGTGGCGGCGTTCCAGAAGTGCACGCCGCCGTCGTTGCTGGAGGCGGCCAGGACCGGCCCGGCCGGTGAGAACAGCGCCGACACCAGCCGGTCGGCGCGGCCGGGCACCTCCCGCAGCAGCCGCCCGGCGCGCGGCTCCCACACGCGCACGACGCCGTCGTTGCCGCTGGTGGCCAGCATCGAGCCGTCGGCGCTGAAGCGCACCGAGGTGATCCGCCTGCCGTGGCCGCGCAGCACCCGCTGGCACTGCCCCGACACCGGGTCCCACAGCCGTACGGTGCCGTCGTTGCTGCTGGTGGCGAGCTGCTCGCCGTCGGGCCGCCAGGCGAACGGCCACACCGAGCTGCGGTGCCCGGTCAGCTCCACCCGGTGCGGCGAGCCGACCGGCTGCAGCCGCACCACGCCGCCCGCGTCGCCGGTGGCCAGCGTGTGGCCGTCGGGCGAGAACGCCACCTGGTAGACGGCGGCGGCGTGGGTGGTGTGCAGGCCGCGGAACTCTCCCTCCGGGTCCCACAGCCGCACGTCGCCGGAGGTGTCGCCGGTGGCCAGCAGCGACCCGTCGGGGGAGAACGTCACGCAGTAGAGGCTGCCGCGGTGGCCGGTGAGCGCCGCCCGCGACGTCCACGTACGCGTCTCCCACACCCGCAGCGTGCCCGCCTCGTCGCCGGTGGCCAGCAGCGTGCCGTCGGGGCTGTGCACGGCCCGGAACACCGAGCCGCGGTGGCCGTCGAGGGTGCCGGTCAGCTCGCCGCCGGCCAGGCTCCACACCCGCACCACGCCCGCCGAGTCGCCGGTCACCAGCGTCGAGCCGCCGAACGAGGCCGTGTAGACGGGCGCCTGGTGCCCGGCCAGCTCGTGCACCAGGTCGCCGGTGGCGGTCTCCCAGACCCGCACTACGCCGTCGCCGCCGCCCGCCGCGACCAGCTCGCCCGACGGGCTCAGCCGCAGCGGCCACACGCCGTCGGCGTGCCCGGTGAGCTGCCGCAGCGGCTCGCCGGTGGCCGAGTCCCACAGCCGTACGGTGCCGTCGCTCGCGCCGGTGGCCAGCAGTTCGCCGGCGAACGCGACCGCGTAGACGCGGCCGCCGTGGCCGTGCAGCGTGCGCACCGGCAGCCCGCCCGCGCACAGCAGCACGTCGCCGTCCTCGTTGCCGATGGCGATCGTGGAGCCGTCGGGGCTGTAGGCGATCGGCTCCGGCAGCCGGCTGGTCTGGAAGTGATAGCCGTACGGGACGCCGATCGCGGCCGGGGCGAGCTGGATCTCCACCGGCTGGCCGGGGGCCACGGCCGCGCCCGGCAGGTGGGGCAGCGTGCCCGTCACGTTGATGAGCGCGGCCCGGTGCCAGCGGGCGCCCTCGACCGAGGCGTCGCTCAGGTCGGAGCGGGCCAGCCGGGCCCCCGACAGGTCGGCGCCGCGCAGGTCGGCCCCCGCCAGCACGGCCCCGTCGAGCCGGGCCCCGGTCAGCTTCGCGTCACGCAGGACGGCCCTGGTCAGGTTGGTGCCCGCGAGCGTGGCCCCGCTCAGGTCGGCGCCCGTCAGGTCGACCTCCTGAAGGTCGCGCGCCGACAGGTCCTCGCCCTTGAGGTTGGCGCCGCGCAGGTCGGCCTTGGCCGGGGTGCGCAGCCTGGCCGCGATCTTGACGGCGTTCGCGCGGGCCACGTCGTCGGCGGGCGGGTCGGCCACCCAGGCGCGCAGTGTGGGCACGTCGGCCAGGTCGCACAGGAACTCGATGCTCAGCGCCGACAGCGGCCCGCGCGACAGCGCGGCGGGGGAGCCGAGGGTGGCCGCGACGTGCCGGGCGATCAGCCACTCCATCACCGAGGTGTGGATGAACCCGAACATGCCCTCCTCGGTGCGCACCAGCAGGCTGCCCGACCCCACGGCGTGCGCGGTGTGAGCTACCGTGAGCTGGCCGCTGGCCAGGTCGACCAGCGTCTCGGCGATCTCCGTCAGCTCGTCCAGGCCCAGCAGCGACTCGCCGGAGTCCCACAGCCGCAGCGCCAGCGCCGTCACCGCCCGCAGCAGCTCGTCCCTGGTCAGCGAGGCGGGCGAGCCGGGCACCTTGGCCCGGCGCTCCTCGAAGGCCAGCCACGACTGCAGGATCTCCTCGTACAGCAGCGCCGGGCTGATCGTGTGGCGGGCGCCGGCCACCATGCGCAGCCGGTCGGTGTCGAGGTCGGCGATGAAGCTCAGCATCCGCGGGTTCTGCGCCAGCGCCAGCAGGTCCTTGATGCCCTCCATGAGCGACATGCGGGCGCCGGCCTCGTCGCCGTCGTCGAACCGGTTGGCCAGGTAGGAGCGGATCTGGTCGTGGGTGAAGTCCTCGACGCCGAGCACCCGCCGCTGCGGCAGCACGCCCACCATCTCGCCCAGCGACGTCAGCACCTGGCTGTGCGACTTGAAGTGCTGGGTGCGGCTGGCGACCACGATCTTGGCCTTGTCCTCGGCGGCGGCCAGCAGCGTCGCCAGGTGGTCGGCTGCCCTGTCGTAGGTGAGCCGGGTGACGAGCTCGTCGAACCCGTCGAACAGCAGCACGATCCGGCCCTGGCGCAGCAGGTAGCGGAACGCCTTGAGGTCGATGAACTCCTCACCGTGGTTGGCCAGGTGGGCGGCCACCAGCCCGTCGACGGAGTGGGCCTTGTCCAGGGCGCGCAGCTCGATGAAGATCGGCGTCAGGTGCGGCAGCTCGACCGGGATGCGCCGGGCCAGCTCGCGCAGCGCGAACGTCTTGCCGTGGCCGAAGTCGCCGAGCAGCAGCAGGAACCGGCCGTGGTCGGCCGACAGCAGCCGCATCAGCTCGTCGGTCAGGCCGTCCTTGACGTGCTGGCCGGGCCGGTCGAGCTCGCGGTAGCGCTGCGGCACGTACAGCTCGGGCGGGTAGCGGTGGTCGGCGGCGAGCCTGGCGGTCTGCTCGCCGACGTAGCCCGACAGGTCGAGCAGCCCCTGGAACTCGGTGAAGCTGCGCAGCCGCACGCCGCGCCGCATGAGGTCCTCGCGCAGCGCGCGGGCCGGGGGCGGCCCCTGGTAGACGAGCTCGGCGGCCAGCTCCGCCGCGTGCGCGCGCCGGACGAAGTCGGCCGCGTCGGCGGGCGTGAGCTCGCCCACGTGCGCGCCGATCATGAGCTGGCGGACGAACCCGTCCTCTGGGTGGGTGACCACCAGGTGGCCGGGCAGGCGGCGGATGCGGGCCCGCTCGTGGCGGGCCTCGCACACCTCGGTGATGCGGTCGAGCAGCAGATCGACGGGGCTCGGCTCGCGCTCGCCCGAGCTCGCGGCCAGCGCGGGAGGCGGCGTGCCGGGGGTCTCGCCGGTGAAGGTGGCGCGGGCGGCCCGCCAGGTGCGCCGGGAACGTTCCGGCGCGCCGCCGTCGGGCAGCCACACGCGCGTCTCGGCGGGGGTGAGCTCGACGACGTGGTGGCGGCCGGCGCGCGGCGCGGCGATCGCCGCCTCACCGGCCTGGCCGGGGCCGTGGAACAGCAGGTTGAGCCGGTGGGCCAGCAGCCGGTCGAAGGCGGGCGCGTCGTGCAGCGCGGCCGGCGGGTGGCCCATCACGCCCAGCCGCAGCCACGCTCGCTCCTCGTAGGGCCGCAGCCGCTCGGCGAACCAGGCGGCCTGCGCCTCGCCGATCAGCGGGTAGGCGTCGCGCTCCAGGTGGCTCATCGCCATCGTGGAGTTGAGCCCGGCCACGACCACCTGGAGGTCGGGCACCTCGAACAGCGTCCACGGCTGTCCGCCGTCGAACACCCGGTCGTCCAGCCCCTGGTAGACCTCGCCGAACAGGCCCGCGAAGTGCCGCCACTTGGGCCAGTAGGGGGGCTGCGGGGTGACGTCGTCGGCCTCGCACGTCAGGAAGTAGGCGCTCGCGGCGGCCTTGGTGACGTCGCGCGGACCCGGCACGATCACCAGCCGGTGCGGCTCCAGCCCGATGAGCAGCCGTAAGTCGGTGACGAACTGGGTCGCCTGGCCGAACTGGCCGAGGCTGCCCGACTCGGTCAGGTCGCCGCTGACCACCATCAGGTCGGGCCGCGGCATGCCCCGGTCGTACATGGCGGTCAGGTCGGCCCAGATCCGCGCCTGGAGGTCCTCGGGCGTGAACGGCTCGCCCGGCTCGGGCAGCGCCCGGCCGAAGCGCGGCCCGGCGATGTGCAGCACGGCGAGCGACTCGCGGCGCTCCCTCGGCCCGGTGGCGGGCGGGAACTTCGGCGCGGAGACCGGCGTGCGCCGGGCGCGGGCCGGGTCGGCGGGCGGCGGCAGCGTCGGCACCGCGGCGGGCGGCGCCCCGGCGGTCGGGAACGCGGGCGCGGCCTGCGGCTTGGCCCGGCCGGCCAGCGCCTCGCCGACCCGGCCCAGCAGCGCCGCCCTGGCCTGCCCCGGGTCGGTGACGCCCAGCAGGTCGACCCAGGTGATCGTGGACAGCAGCCCTTCGAGCTGCACGTCCTCCAGCCGGATCGTGACGAGCTTGTTGGAGGGGTTGTCGGGGTCGGCGCGCAGCGCGGCCTGCCACTCCAGGCGGCCGTAGCGCGAGCTCAGGTAGTTGCGCGACAGCACCGCCACGACGAGCTGCGCCTCGCTGACGCCGCGGTCCATGAAGTCGATGAAGTTGGTGCCGGGCACGAAGTCCCACGCCTGGATCATCGTGCGATATCCGGCCGCCTCAAGTTCCCAGGCGATCCAGGTCGCCCAGGCCGTGTCGGCGGGGGAATAGCTGACGAAGATCTGGGTCGGCCTGCCGTCACGTGCCATCCCCCCAGTATCGCCCGGAGGATCGGAGTTTCCCAGCACGTGTGCGATCATCGTCGGGTGTTGCGGCGTCTTGGCGTGCTCGACTGGATCCGGGTCGGGTTGCTCGCGCTCGGCCTGCTCTTCGTGGCGACCGGGCTGCTGCCGCTGGCCGAGGCCACGGCGAGCCTGACCGAGATCGGGCCGCTGCTGGTGTTCCTGGTGGGCGTCATCGTGCTGGCCGAGCTCACCAAGGAGGCTCAGGTCTTCGACGCGATCGCGGCAAGAATGGCGGTTCTCGGGCGCGGCAACTATTTCGCCCTTTTCTTGCTTTGTACGGTCTTTGCGTCATTTATTACGATATTTCTCAATCTTGATACGACTGCGGTGTTGCTCACGCCGGTGATGCTGGCCCTGGCCCCCAAGGCCCGCATCGCGGCGCTGCCGCTGGCCATGACCACGATCTGGTTCGCCAACACTGCCAGCCTGCTGTTCCCGGTCTCCAACCTGACGAACCTGCTGGCCATGCACCGCATCGAGCTGAGCCCGCTGGAGTTCGCCTCCTTCATGTGGGCGCCGCAGGCGGTCGCGATCGCGGTCACGATGGCGTTCCTGTGGGCGTACTTCTGGCGGCGCGGGCGGCGGCGCGACCTGCGCTACACCCCGCCGCTGCTGGAGCCGATCGCCGACCGGGCGCTGTTCACCGCCGCGTCGGCGGCCTGCGTGCTGTTCATCGTCGCGCTGCTGGCCAGGGTCGAGGTGTGGGCCGCGGCCACGGCGGCGGGGCTCGTCGTCGTGGTGGCGTTCGCGGTGCGCGACCGCAAGCGGCTGACCTGGCGGCTCGTGCCCTGGCAACTGCTGATCTTCGTCACCGGGCTGTTCCTGGTCGTGCCCACGCTCAGCCGCTACGGCCTGGACGACCTCATGCACTGGATGCTCGGCGACGAGCGCGACCCGTACCGGACGGCGGCCGTCGGCGCGGGCCTGGCCAACGTGGTCAACAACCTGCCCGCCTACAAGGCGCTCGAAGGCGTCATCCCGGCAGGCGACCGGGGACAGCTGTTCGCGCTGCTCGTCGGCACCAACGTGGGCACCGTCGTCACCCCGTGGGCGTCGCTGGCCACGCTGCTGTGGTTCGAGTCGTGCCGCCGCCACGACGTCCGGGTGCCCATGCGCCGCTTCCTGCTGACCGGCGCCGGGCTGGCCGTCACCGGGGTGCTGGCGACCACGTGGGCGCTGGTGGCCTTCGGCTGAGGGACCGGGGGCGGGGGAAGTCGGGGACAATGGTCGCCATGGCCAAATCACCTCTGATCAGATGTTTCGGTCTTGCCCTGGTGGCGGCGGCAGCGTTGACCGGCTGCGGCACGTCCGGCTCCGCCGCCTCGGTGCCCACCCCCTCCAGCTCGGCGTCCACGCCCTCCCAGAGCCCGGCGAGCTCCGGAACCCCGCAGAAGGTGGTGCGCAAGGTCAAGCTGGAGGTGCTCGGCAAGGGCGAGGCCGTCCAGCCGATCGCCTACAACGCCGACGAGAGCGGCACCGAGACCGCGGCCACCCTGCCCTGGTCGAGGACGGCCGACATCGAGCTGACCGGCGCCGAGCAGGAGGTCGGCCGGCTGGTCTCCATCGTGGCCGGCTCCGTGCGTGACAAGAACGGCCAGTTCAGGCCCGCGCCCTGCCGCATCACCGTCGACGGCGAGCGAGTCGTCACCGCCAAGGGCCTGTGCAAGTATCTCCTCAAGTAGTGCGGCGGCGCACCGTCGCGACGCGGCGAGCGCGGCGCCTGACGCGGCGCTCGTCCTCCTCGGCCGGCCTGTCCGGCCTCTCCTCCGACGGCCGCGGCCCGACCACGGCCGCGAACCACGGATGCGCCCACTCCCTGCGCTCGTCGCCGCTCATGCCGCCGCCCGTGGACCGGGATAGGCGCCCGCCACGGCCTCCAGCGCCCAGCGCATGCGGGTGACGAAGGCGTCCGGGTGGTCGCCCGCCTCCTGCGCCACGTAGGCGGCGCATCCGGCGTGGCCGCCGCACGCGCACAGCCTCCGGTCGATCGCCGCCCGGATCTCCCTCGCGGACACGGCGCCGGACGCGGTGTCGGACGGCTGCACGGCGGAGGCGAAGAGCACCTGCGCGAGCTCCGTCACGCTCAGCCGGGTCAGCATGGTCGCCATGGGGTTCTCCTCTCCACCGGTGCCGCCGGAACGCGCACCTGTTAGTGAGACGTCGAAAGGCGCGGAAAGTTATCGACATTCCGCGCCGGACCTTCAAGATTTTTACGAATTCAAGATCGTCACGCCAGGAGCGACAGCAGCCCCGGCATGGCCTTCGGGTGGGCCGCCACGAAGCTGCGGTCGGCCGTGCCCTCGATGCTCTCGTCGAACGGCCCGCCGTCGAGCGCCCGGATCTCGGCGCCCGCCTCCCGTGCGATCAGCACGCCCGCCGGCAGGTCGATCAGCTCCGCGCGGTAGCCGATGATCGCGTCGATGTCGCCGCGCGCCAGCATCGCCCACGTCAGCAGCGGGGCCCACAACTGCAGCACCCGCCTGGCAGCCAGCTCCAGCCTCGTGCGCAGCGCTCGCGCCGCAGCGTCGTGCCTGGTCACAGCATACCCCTGGGTCCAAGCCAGTAGCGGCCCATGTGGTGCGGACCGGTGCGGAAGGGACATCCGGGCGCCCGAGGAGTCCAGCGTGCCGCCGTCGCGCACCGCCGACCACGTACGGGACGTCACCGGGTCGTGCACCACCCCGAGCACCGGTCGCCCGCCGTGGCACAGCGCCAGCCCGACCACGTACGCGGGCAGCCCGATCGCCACGTTGTTGGTCCCGTCGAGCGGGTCCACCAGCCACGTCCACTCACTGCCCGAGACGCCCAGCAGCCCCGACTCCTCGGCGATGACCGCGTGCGACGGGTAGGCGGTGAGGATCCGCTCCAGCAGCAGCTTCTCCGACGCCAGGTCCAGATCGGTCACCACGTCGCCGGAGCCGCCCTTGGCCCGCACCCCCACCGCGCCCGCGGCGCCGTCCACCAGCAGCCGCCCGGCGGCCTCGGCCGCCTCGACGGCCAGCGTTCGCGCGCGGTCCAGGTCCATCGGCACCCCTCAGCTCAGGCGGGCGGTGATCAGGCGTACGGCGAGCGCCGTCTCCCGGGCGTCGAGCGGCTGCCTCGACACGTGGTGGTCGCCCGCCCCGAGCGGGCCAAGCGACAGGTCGCGGCTGCCCGGGCGGCCCCGCCCGAGCGCGACCGTGGCGGCCTCGCCGCCCTCCGGCACGACGCTGCTGTGGAAGCGGCCGGCCGGCAGCGTGTAGGTGTCGCCCGGCCCGAACGACTCCACCAGGCCGGTGCGGTGCCGGACCGTGCGCGGGGTGGGTGAGATGCGGTCGCCGTCTGCGGCGCTGACCACCTCGAACACCCGGTGCGTCGCGTTCGGGCCCGCGTCGTCGAGCACCGCGTGCACGTTGCGCACCTGGCCGTAGAGCACGTGGCTGACCAGGTCCCAGCTGTGGCAGTGGATCTGCGAGGTGGTGCTGGTCGCCGGCGCGAGCGAATCGGACCACAGATGGATGCATACCCCCTCGCCGCCGTCCCGCTCCAGCGGGAGGCAGACGAATCCCAGGGGGTGCCGCACGGCCCGGACCTCGCCGGAGACCGCCTCCAGCGCCCACGCCCTGGCCCGGCCCTGAACGACCTGCTCGTAGACGCCCGCGTAGCTCATGACCCGTGCCCGCGCGCCGGCTCGCCGTACGGGTCGACGGCGCGCAGCGCCTTGCGCGCGATGTCGACCACGTCGCGCCCGTCGTAGGACTTGGGGAGCGGCATCCCGATGCGCTCGAACAGGTCCTGCACCTCCTCGATCGTGGGCTCGTCGCTGAGCGGCACCCGCTTGTACATCTCCAGCGGCACCCGGCGCGCCTGCTCGAAGCTCAGGCGCAGCTCGGTGTCGCCGTTCTCGTAGTAGAAGGTGTCGGCCAGCGCCGTCATCGCCATGTTCGGGTCCTCGACGGTCATGATGAGGCGGCTGCTGGACAGGTCCCAGCGGAACGTCGTCATCGTGGCCGACAGGCCCACGCCGATGTCGAGCAGCCCGTAGCGCTGCCGGTGCCAGAACGCGGCCAGGATCGTCGCGTACGACTCCTTCCTGGCCCGGTCGGTGGTCCACGTCTCGCCGGTGCCGTCGGGCAGGTCCGACAGCGAGCGGCGGTAGTGGGCGTACGTCTCGCACACCTCGGCGTCGGTCGGGTCGATGATCTCGATCCGTACGGTGAGGTGGCGCTTGTCGCGGCGGGCGGCGGCCACGCACACGGGCAGCGTGACGGCGCGCAGGTAGGTGCCGGTGCCGCCCTTGAAGCTCCACCGGGAGGTGTCGCGGCGGGCGTCGGCGTGCGCCTGGGCGATCTCCTGGGAGCTGCCGAGCACCCGGACGAGCTGGAGGGCGTCGAGCGCCTTGCGGGTGCCCTGCACCAGGTTCTCGATCTGCTCCAGCCGCTCCAGCCGGACGGGGAGCTGGGCGAGCGCGCCGGAGGTGATGGTCTCCTCGACGGGGGCCTGCCGCGCCCGGTCGCGCAGCAGCGCGGTCGCCACCAGGGCCAGGATCACCAGCGTCGCGGCGCTGACGAGCTGCGCCTGGACGCTGGGCGGGACGATGTCGTCGGGCATGATGCCCAGCACGCCGACCACGATGGCCAGCGCCAAGGCGATCGCCACGTCCGCGTTCTGGGCCGCCCAAGGGGCGATCCGCCGCAACGCCCCCACGAACCGTGCCATCGCTCGCCCCGCATCCCGACGATCAGTCAGTCCCGGGGTCATGGTAACGAGCGCGTCAGGTCCCTGCCAGGCGCGGAAGGCGTACCTCTCCATGAAGGACGGGAGGGCGGCGCGGACGCCGCCCTCCCGTCGCCGGGCCGGCTAGAACCAGCCGCGCCGGCGCGCCATCTGCTCCAGCCCGTGCTGGAGCGCCTGGTCGACGGCCTCCGGGGCGTCGCCGTAGCGGACGGTGAAGCGGTTGTAGGAGTCGTGACCGGAGGTCAGGAAGCCGCCGCGCTGGTCGGCCTCCAGGATGACCTCCATCTGCCTCGGCCCGGCGATGAACGTCAGCTCCAGCTCGTTGAAGTGACGCCGCCACTGGCCGCCCGCGTAGTACTCGATCTCCTGGAAGAACGGCATCGTCGAGCCGTGCAGCGTGCCCCGCTCCAGGTCGGCCTTCTTGAACTGGAAGCCGAGCCGGTCCAGGGCGCGGATGACGTGCTCCTGCGCCGGCAGCGGGGTGACGAACAGCGGGTCGAGGTCGCCCTTGTCCAGGGCTCCGGCCAGCGCGAGCTCGGTGCGCACGCCCAGCCGCATGCCGGGCAGCGCGTGGCCGCCGATCGCGCTGATCGGCGTCTCCCACGGCACCGGGATCTCGAACGGCTGCCCGTGCTCGGCCCTGGCGGCGAGCTGGAACGGCCCGGCGACCGCCTGGCGCAGGAAGCTGTAGGTCGTCTTGTACTCGTTGTCGCCCGACTCGACCTCGACCACGGCGGTCAGGTCCAGGTAGATGCCCTCCACCTTGTAGTCGGAGCCGCCGCCGCGGAAGTTGACCACCCCGCGCAGCGGCTCGCCGGGGCGCACGGTGGCGTTGGTCAGCACCGTGTCTACTTCGACGCCCGCGCCGAACGCGGCCATCAGCTTGCGGAACACCATGAGTCCTCCTTAGGGGGTCGGCGCCTGGTCCTTGCCGTTGGCCGAGAAGCGGGGGAGAAGCTGGGCCAGCAGCAGGGTGGACAGCGCGGAGTCGCCGCCGCCCTGCTGGGTGCGGACCACCAGCGGCTGCGGGGCGTTCTCCGCCAGTTTGGCGCCCACGTCGAGGCGCTTGCGGGCCAGCTCGTACTGCAGCACGGCCCGGTTGTCGCGGTAGGACTCGGCCAGCCGGCGCAGCGCCTTGGCCTCGTTCTCGGCGGCGGTCAGCTCGGCCCGGCCGCGCGCCTCGATCTCCCAGCGCACCCGCTGCGCCTCGGTCTCCTGCTCCTCCAGCATGCGCGCCACGTCCTTGCGCGCCTTGTTGTGGGCGGCCTTGACCTCGACCACGCGGGCGTCGCGGGTCTTCTTGGACCGCTCGATCTCCATCAGCAGCGTGTCGATGCGGCGCTTGCGGGTCAGCTCCCATTCGCGCTCGTAGGCCGACAGCTCCTTGGCGACCTTCTCGCGGGTGGACAGGTGCTGCTGGTACTGGTCGGGCAGCTGCACGTCGGGGATGTTGGCGCCGGTGACGCGCACCCCGTAGCGGCCGAGCTGGCGGTTGAGCGCGTCCTGCATGTCGCCGACGTCGGAGCCGCGCAGGTCGTAGGCCCGCTCGGTGTTGACCCTGCGGCTGCGCTGCCGGATGGCGTCCTGGACGGCGCTGGACAGCACCAGGTCGAAGTTGCCGGCGCCGATCGTGCGGACGAACGCCACCGGGTCGACGATGCGGAACTTCAGGAAGAACTCGATCGACTTCAGCGGCACGTTCTCGGCGGTCGGGCAGGCCACGATCGGCGCCGAGTACGGGATCTCGGTGGAGGTGTCGACGACCGCGTCGACCCGGTCCCACGGCAGCCACAGGTAGTGGCGGCCAGGGGGCAGCGTGCCGGTGATGGCGCCCCAGTGGCTGCGCACCCCGGTGGTGCCCTCCTCGATCTCGATGATGGCCCGGCGCCACACCGTCAGCAGCGCCACGAGCAGGAAGAACAGCGCGGCCAGCGCGGCCATGACGGTCCAGTCGGTCAGCACCGCCATCCCGGCGAAGTAGACCGCGATGAACACCAGCGCCATCCAGGAGAAGCCGCGCCGGTCCTTGGGGATCACGACGGGGACGAGCTGGCCCTGCTCGCCGCCGCGCAGCAGCTGGCGGATCTCCGACCAGGACGCCAGCGACTCCTTGATCTTCGAGAACTCGCGGCTCATCGGACCTCACCCTCGATGCTCTGGGGGACGGCGCCTTCGGGGGCGGCCTGATGGCGGCCCTCGGGGGAGCCCAGGACGGCGAGGTCCGGGTCGGGCGCCTCGGTGACCTCGTCCTCGACCTTCTTGAGCAGGGCGCCGATCTCGGCCTCGCGGCCGGAGACGCGCCTGCCGATCTCGGCCAGGCGGGAGCGGATGGCGGCCATGTCCTCGGGCGTGAACAGCACCGCGGCCTTGCTGCCGACGAGCTGCTGGGCCAGCTCCAGGAAGTCGATGTCGCTGTTCTCGCCGACGTGCACGACCTGGGGCAGCCGGCCGGAGACCGTCTCCAGCTTGTCCAGCAGGTCCTGCTGGAAGCGGTAGTCGAGGATCTCGGGGGCCTCGGCCGCGCTGAGCGCCCGGATGTCGAGCGCCTGCGCCTCCAGCAGCGCCGAGTTGGCCTTGGCGGACGACTCGGCCTCGACCAGGCGCTGCCTGGCCTGCGCGGTCGCCTGGTGGGTGGCCCGCTCCAGCGCGGTGTCCATGCGGGCCTGGTAGCCGGCGATCTCGGCCTGGATGGCGCTCAGCGTCTCCTGCAGCCCGGCCAGCTCCTTGATCAGGTCGCCCTCGTTCTGCTCCTTGCGGAGCTGGAGCTCGTACTCGTAGGTGTACGCCTCCTTGGCCACGCGGACCATCTCGGGGGCGGCCAGGTCCATGCGGTATTCCTGGCTGGACGGCTCGGCGTGCGTGATGTTCACGTCGGTCAGGCGCACGGCGGGCAGGAACTGCTGGTTGAGGTTGTCGAGCATGCCGACCGTGCTCTCGCCCACCAGGTCGTAGATGTCCTCGGCGCGCTGGGCGTAGATCAGCGACCGGGTGACCTCGCTGATGGCGTTCTGCAGCTTGGACTGGAAGCCGCTCACCGAGCCGAGCACGAAGATGAACTCGGCCGGGTTCTCGATCCTGAACTGCAGGAACAGGTCGACGCTGGCCTTGACGCCCTGCTGGGTGGGCGCCTCGCTGATGGGCGCGTTGAAGGGGTATTCGCGGGTGGTGTTGACGATGTAGCTGACCCGCTTCCAGGGGTTGAGCAGCGTCACGCGGCCCGGGTCGGCGATGTGCACGAGCTTGCCGAACTTGGTGATCAGGGCCTTGCAGCCCTCGGGCACCATGACCACGCTGCGCCGCCACCACAGGAACACGGCCGCCAGCACCAGCACGACCCAGTAGTGGGGGCCGAAGAACAGCTCGGTGTTGGGGATGACGTTGCCGAGGGCGCCGATCAGGCCGAGAACGATGAGGATGCCCAGCGGCACGATCACCTTGGCGGTGTTGCCCTTGGGGATCACCACCGGGGAGATGACGTGCATGCCGTTCTCGGCGAAGCTGCGGTTGACGATCTCGCCGGCCTCGTTGAGCGACGCGGTGCGCGCCTCGATCTGCGTGCCGATCGACACGCCGCCGTCACGGGCGGCGGCGAAGTCGTGCGGGTTGAGGGCGAAGCCCTGACCCTGCCCGCCGAGCTGGCCCGCCTGCTGGGCGACCTGCCCGACCGCCTGGCTCATGGCCTGGCGTACGTTTCCTCCTTGGGCGACCGCTTGGGCTACGCCCTGGCCTGCCTGGATCAAGGCCTCTCTGGGTCGTGACATCGCACCTTCCTCTTCCGCTACAGGCGGATTCGACCGTATCGGGTGCGACTTAAAGATCGCTTGCAATCGAATGTCATAGGAGTATTGCGATCAATAGTATATGTGCTATCAATGTAGTACACCTACTATATGGAGGGGGTCATGGGCGCTGCTACGACACTGGATGGAGACATCACTGTGATGAAAGCCGCCTCCGCCATCGAGGTCCGCGACCTGCGCATGAGCTACGGGACCCACGAGGTGCTGCGCGGCGTCGACTTCCGGGTGGCCCCCGGCGAGGTGGTCACGCTGCTCGGCCCCAACGGCGCGGGCAAGACCACCACGATCGAGATCCTCGAAGGCTTCCGCGCCCCGTCGGGCGGCCACGTGCGGGTGCTCGGCACCGAGCCCGTCAAGGGCGACGAACGCTGGCGGGCCCGCCTCGGCGTCGTCCTGCAGTCCTGGCGCGACCACGGCCGCTGGACCGTCCACGGCCTCCTCGACCACCTGGGTCGCTACTACGCGCCCTACTCCGCCCCCGGCCGGCGGCGCCCGACGCCCACCGCCGAGCTCATCGAGGCCGTCGGCCTGACCGGGCACGCCGGGCAGCGCGTCAGCCGGCTGTCCGGCGGCCAGCGCCGCCGCCTCGACGTGGCCATCGGCATCGTCGGCCGCCCCGAGGTGCTCTTCCTCGACGAGCCGACCGCCGGCTTCGACCCGCAGGCCCGCCGCGACTTCCACGACCTGGTGCACCGGCTGTCCGACCTGGACGACACCACCATCCTGCTCACCACGCACGACCTGGACGAGGCCGAGAAGCTCGCCGACCGCATCCTCATCCTGGCCGGCGGCCGGATTGTCGCCGACGGCAGCGCCGACAAGCTGTCACGCGAGGCCTCCCGCGACGCCCAGGTCCGCTGGAGCCGCGACGGCGAGCACTTCGTGCACGCCACCGAGGACGCCACCGGCTTCGTACGCGGCCTGTTCCAGCAGTACGGCGACCAGATCGGCGACCTGGAGGTCCGGCGCGCCACGCTGGAGGACACCTACATGGCCATCCTCAAGAAGGAGGAAGGATGAACCCCACCGCGCACGCCGCCCGGCTCGGCCTGGCCAGAGGGTGGATCGAGTTCCGGCACGCCCTCGCCAACCCCCAGGACATCGGCTTCACGCTCGTCACCACGGCCGCGTTCGTCACCGTGCTCTACTTCCAGCGCGGCGCGACCGTGCCCGGCACCGACCTGTCGCTCGCCGCCGCCACGATGCCCGGCATCCTCGGCCTCGGCATGGCCTTCAACGGGCTCATGGGCGCCGTCGGCTCCCTGTCCGTCGAACGCGAGGACGGCACGCTGCTGCGGGCCAAGGCGCTGCCGCAGGGCATGCTCGGCTACCTGGTCGGCCGCGTCGTGTCGGTCTCGCTCTCCGCGCTCGGCAGCCTCCTGCTCGTGTCCGTCGCCGGGCTGATCCTGCTGCCCGAGCTCGCCGCCGCCGGAGCGGGCGGCTGGCTCACCGTGCTCTGGGTGGCGGTGCTCGGGCTGACCGCCATGCTGCCGTGGGGCGCCGTCATCGGCTCGCTGAGCGCCAACCCGCAGACCGCCGCCGGGCTGTCGATGCTCTGCTTCGGCGCGCTCACCGCCATCTCCGGCATCTTCTACCCGATCACCGCGCTCGCCGGCTGGCTGCAGGGCCTGGCCCAGGCGTTCCCGATCTACTGGCTGGGGCTCGGCATGCGCTCGGCCCTGCTGCCCGGCGCGGCGGCCGCCGCCGAGCTGGGCGGCTCCTGGCGCACCCTGCCCACGATCGGCGTGCTGCTGGCCTGGACCGTGGCCGGGCTCCTGCTCGCGCCGCCGATCCTGCGCCGGATGGCCCGCCGCGAGTCGGGCTCCCTCATGCAGTCGCGGCGCGATCGGGCACTGCAGCGCATCGGCTGAGAAGATGGGCGACGATGAGCGAGACCGTCTACAACCGCATCGCCCTGCTCCGCGCCGAGCGGGGCGTCAGCCGCAGGCAGCTGGCCGACGCCCTGGGGGTCCACTACCAGACCGTCGGCTACCTGGAGCGGGGCGAATACAGCCCCAGCCTCTACCTGGCGCTGCGGATAGCCGAATACTTCGAGGTGCCGGTGGAGGTCGTCTTCTCCACCGCGCCCTTCCCCCGCATCGGGGAGCGGACGGCCTGACCGATTCTGTCGGTCGGGCCGCCTAAAGTGGGCAGCATGCGACCGGTCACAGATTTGCAGCGGAAGGTGGCGCCGTTCGAGGTCGTCACCGAGATGACTCCCTCGGGCGACCAGCCGACGGCCATCGCCGAGCTGGAGCGCCGCGTCAAGGCCGGCGCCAAGGACAGCGTGCTGCTCGGCGCCACCGGCACCGGCAAGACCGCCACCATCGCGTGGCTCATCGAGCGGCTGCAGCGGCCCGCGCTCGTCATGCAGCCCAACAAGACCCTCGCCGCCCAGTTCGCCAACGAGCTGCGCGAGATGCTGCCCAACAACGCGGTCGAATACTTCGTCTCCTACTACGACTACTACCAGCCCGAGGCGTACGTCCCGCAGAGCGACACCTACATCGAGAAGGACTCCTCGATCAACGACGAGGTCGAGCGGCTGCGCCACTCGGCCACCAACTCGCTGCTCACCCGCCGCGACACCATCGTCGTCGCCTCCGTCTCCTGCATCTACGGCCTGGGCACCCCGCAGGAGTACGTCGACCGCATGGCCCGGCTGCGCGTCGGCATGGACGTCGACCGCGACCAGCTCCTGCGCCGCCTCGTCGACATGCAGTACACCCGCAACGACCTGGCCTTCACCCGGGGCACGTTCCGGGTGCGCGGCGACACGATCGAGATCATCCCCAAGTACGAAGAGCTCGCCGTGCGCATCGAGATGTTCGGCGACGAGATCGAGAAGCTGTCCACGATGCACCCGCTGACCGGCGAGGTCATCACCGAGGACGAAGAGCTCTACATCTTCCCCGCCTCCCACTACGTCGCCGGCGAGGAGCGCATGGCCGCCGCCGTCGCCGGGATCGAGGCCGAGCTGACCGACCGGCTGGCCGAGCTGGAGCGCCAGGGCAAGCTGCTGGAGGCCCAGCGGCTGCGCATGCGCACCACCTACGACATCGAGATGATGCGCCAGATCGGCACCTGCTCCGGCATCGAGAACTACTCCCGCCACATGGACGGCCGCCCCGCCGGCAGCGCCCCCAACACGCTGCTCGACTACTTCCCCGAGGACTTCGTCCTGGTGCTCGACGAGTCCCACCAGACCGTGCCGCAGATCGGCGCCATGTACGAAGGCGACGCCTCCCGCAAGCGCACGCTCGTCGACCACGGCTTCCGGCTGCCGTCCGCGATGGACAACCGGCCGCTGAAGTGGGAGGAGTTCCTGGAGCGGATCGGCCAGACCGTCTACCTGTCGGCCACGCCCGGCCCGTACGAGCTCGGCCGCGTCAAGGGCGACGTCGTCGAGCAGGTCATCCGGCCCACCGGCCTGGTCGACCCGGAGGTCGTCGTCAAGCCCACCAAGGGCCAGATCGACGACCTGGTGCACGAGATCCGCGAGCGAGCCGACCGCGACGAGCGCGTCCTGGTCACCACGCTGACCAAGAAGATGGCCGAGGACCTCACCGACTACCTGCTGGAGCTCGGCATCCGGGTCCGCTACCTGCACAGCGAGGTCGACACGCTGCGCCGCATCGAGCTGCTGCGCGAGCTGCGCGTCGGCGAGTACGACGTGCTCGTCGGCATCAACCTGCTGCGCGAGGGCCTCGACCTGCCCGAGGTGTCGCTGGTGGCCATCCTCGACGCCGACAAGGAGGGCTTCCTGCGCTCCGAGACGTCGCTCATCCAGACCATCGGCCGCGCCGCCCGAAACGTCTCCGGCCAGGTCCACATGTACGCCGACAAGGTCACGCCGTCCATGGAGCGGGCCATCGACGAGACCAACCGGCGCCGGGCCAAGCAGGTCGCCTACAACGAGGCCAACGGCATCGACCCGCAGCCGCTGCGCAAGAAGATCGCCGACATCCTCGACTCGCTGCAGCGCGAGGACGCCGACACCCAGCAGCTCATGGGCGGCGGGCGCAGCCAGTCCCGGGGCAAGGCCCCCGTCCCCGGCTTCGCCGCCGCCAAGGCCGGCCAGCACGCCAAGGCCATCGCCGGCGAGATGCCGAGGGCGCAGATGGAGTCGCTGATCGAGTCGCTCACCGAGCAGATGCACCAGGCGGCGGCCGACCTCCAGTTCGAGGTCGCCGCCCGGCTCCGAGACGAGATCAAGGAGCTCAAGCGCGAGCTTCGCGACATGCGCGAGGCCGGCATCAGTTAACCCTCTGGAGGACGACGTGTCGCTCGACCTGTTCGCAGGCGTCCCCGTCACCGACTACGCCGCCGCGCTGCCGTGGTACGAGCGGCTGTTCGGCGGGCCGCCGTCGTTCCTGCCCAACGACATCGAGGCGGTGTGGGAGGTGGCCCCCGGCCGCCACGTCTACATCGTGCAGGCGCCCGAGCGGGCGGGTCACGCGCTGGTGCTGGCGTTCGTCGACGACCTGGACGCCCGGGTCGCCGGCCTGGCCGCCCGCGGCCTGGAGCCCGCCCGCCGCGAGACGTACGAGGGCGGCGTCACCAAGGTCACCTACCGCGACCCGGAAGGCAACGAGCTCAGCTTCGGCGGCGCCCTGGAGCCCCGGGCATGAGGGAGGGCCCGCGCCGCGTGGTGGCGTGGGCCCTTGACGGACGGGTGGGCGGGGTCAGCTGGTGGAGCTGTTCTTGGTGACGTCGCCGGTGGCCGCGTCGACCGTCACCTCGTGCTTGGTGCCGTTGGGGGTGACGACGTCCGACTCCCAGACGGTCTTGCCGTTGCTGCTGTCCAGGTTCAGCTCGGTGATGCGCCCCTGCGGGACCGAGGCGGCGATCTTGTCGGCGGCCTGGGCGTAGGTGAGCTTGGCGGCCTTGACCCGCTCCAGATGCTTCTGCTTGTCCTCGGCGTCCGACTCCTCGGCGGTGGGGCCGTTCACCACCTGGCCGCTGGCGCCGTCGACGTCCATCTGCTGCTCGGCGCCGGTGTTGTCGACGACCTGGACCTCCCAGAGCTTGCCGCCCTCCTCGCTCTCGATGGAGATGAGCGTGGAGTTCGGGACCGCGGCGAGTGCGGCCTCGGCGGCCTTCTTGAGATCGGCGACGCCTGCCGTGGTGGCGCCCGGCGAGGGGCTGCCGTCGGTGGGGGAGGGCGTCGCGTCCGTGCCCGTGGGCGAGGCCTCGGGGTCCGTCGGCGAGTCCTCCGGGTCCACGGGCGGGCTCCCCGGGTCGACGGGCATGTCCTCCGTGCCGGTCGGCGCGGGGGCCGGCGACCCGGCCGCCTGAGCGGTCCCGGTCTCGCCCGGCGCGGCCGGGCCGCAGCCCGCGCCGGTCAGCAGTGCGGCGCTCGCCAGCGTGGCGCCGATGATCTTGTTGCGCTTGGTCTCCCCGTTCATGCGGGGACGACTGCCCGGAATGTGCTGGTATATCACCCGGTCAAGGACTGTTGTACGGTTCCCGGCCCGCGCATGACGCTCGCTCAGCCGAGCGGGCTGGCGTGACGCGGCTCGTACAGGCCGATCGTGGCGCCGCTGGGCAGCGTCAGCGTCGTCGCCATGCCGTACCCCTCGTCGGTGACGGGACCGGCGGCCACGCCCCGCGCGGCGAGACCGGCGACGGTCCCGGCGACGTCGTCGCACATCAGGTGCAGCGTCACCACCGGATCGGCGTCGGTCGGATGGACGCCCAGCTCGGCCGGCGGCGTCCTGAAGATCAGCCACCCGTCCCCGGACGCCGCGTCCTCCACGTGCGGCCATTCGAGCACGTCACGCAGGAACGCCCGGTCCGCCTCCGGATCCCGGCTGTGGAACAGCAGATGCAGTCCGCGAATCACCCTCACAGTCTCGCGCCCGGCGCCCCGCACGGGAAGAACCCACGCCCCAGCGGGCTCAGCGTCTGACTTTGTCCAGATCGAGGTCGATGTCCACCGGGAAGCCGATGTCGGTGCGCAGGCGGCCGCGGTGGATGCCGGTGGGGACGTACGCCTTGACGGCGGGCTCCAGCTCGAACGTGTAGACGACGGGCCGTTCGTCCTCCAGCTCGACACGCCAGAAGTACGTGATCCCCGCGCTCGAATACTTGCTGGGCTTGGTCGTTCGATCCCTGTCGCGGGACTCCTCCGACACCACCTCGACGATGAGGTGGACGTCCTCAGGCTTGAAGCTGGTCAGGCCGACCCGCTGGGCCGCGGTGTCCTTCACCAGGAGGATGTCCGGCTCGGGACGCTGCCGCAGCCCCAGGGTGACGGTCATCTCGCGGACGACGACCAGATGCTCGGGAGGCGTGAGCTCCCGTTCGAACAACCTGAGCGCGAGCATGTGGAACAACGTCTGGGGGGACATCATGATGAGGGATCCATCGATCAGCTCGACGTGCCTGGGCGCGTCGGGAGGGAGACGGTCGAGCATGTCGGCGGTCCAGCCGCCGGGAGGGCCGGGATAGAACCATTCCGGCAAGGCCGTGCTCATCGATGCGCCTCCTGAACGGTGACCCTCTGATGCAATTATGCCACGATCCGTAGTCGTCAGGAGGGGTCGCGGCGTTCCTGCATGGTCTTGCGGTAGAGGTCGTCGATCTCGTCGAGGGGGTCGGGGGCGGGGCGGCGGGACTCGATCTCCAGGTTGGTGCGCGTGTCGAGGTCGTCGATGCCCGTGGCCGAGTGGTGGACCTGGTCGCTGAGCAGGTCGGCGCGGATGCGGGCGCACATGGCCGTCAGCCTGGCCTGGTGCTGGCGCAACCGGTCGAGCGTGGCGTGGTCGACGTACGGGGAGAGGCGGCGCTGCTGGGCGTACATGCCGAGCTGGCCGTCGTGCACGTCGGCCTGGGCGGTCAGGTCGGCCAGCAGGCGGGGCAGGTCGCCCAGGCCCCAGCCCTGGGCCTGCGCCTGCTCGACGGCCTGGCGGGTGAGCGACACCTCGCGGCGCAGGTCGAGGCGGAGGCGCTCGACCTCGGCGGCGTCGCCGGTGCCCATCGCGTTGACGTGCGTGGTCAGCCGGGTCGTGGCCTGCTTGGCCTTGGTGGCGGCCTTCCTGCCGAGCTTGACCAGGAGGTAGACGCCGACCCCGGCCAGCAGCAGGAGGAACGCCAGGATCACCAGCACGATGAGGACGATTTCGCTGATCGTGGCCACCTCCTGTTGAGTTCTCGCCTTGAGAATAGCCGTGCCGAGGGCACGCACCAACGCACGGACCAACGCGCGGGCGGCCACTCCGGGTTCCCGCCGCCGTTGATCACCTCAGGCCGAGCTCGTCCGGATACGGGGAGAGGAACGTCTGGTCCCGTACGTAGCCGGCGGCCTCGCCCTGGGCGAGGTGGCGCAGCAGGGCCAGCGGCACGCCGAGCGCCACTCTGCCCTCCTGGTAGGAGGCGATGGCCTCGGCCAGGCCGGCGCGGTCGGCCGGGTCGAGGTCGTCGCCGAGCATGCCCAGGCAGTGCTGCAGGACGTTGACGTTGCGCCCGGCCGACGTCCTGGCCGCCATCGCGGTGCGGAAGGCGGCGCCGTACGCGGCGGCGAGCTCCGCACGCGGCCTGGTGCCCGCCTCGGCCACCAGGCGGCCGGTCTCGCGGTAGCCCGTGGGCGAGTGGGCGAGCAGCTGCATCTTGTGCCGCGACTGGAAGGCCACCAGGTCGCGAGGCTGCCAGTCGCCCCGCAGCAGCTCGCGCAGACGGGCGTGCGCGAAGATCCGCTCGGTGAACGCCTCGCGCAGGACGGCGTCGTCGAGCTCGGCCTCGTCCTCGATCACCGCGTCGGCGGCCGGGCGGCGGGCGCTGGACCCGGTGAGGACGTACCCGTCGGCGGCCGGGCCGATCCCGGTCCCGGAGCGGATCGGCAGCCAGTCGACGTACGGCCCCAGGTCGTGGAGGAAGCGGGCGCGGCCGTGGCCGTCGTCGCGCCGTACGGGCTCGCCGAGCAGGCGGCTCGGCACCGCCACCCGTGGCCGGCCCCACGCGCGCTCCCCGGACATGCCCCACGGCTGCCCGCGATCCGCGCCCCCACGCATGACGGACGGTGCCGGGGGAACATGCGTGGCATGCCGTTGTGCCTGGTCACAGGGGCGACCGGCTATATCGGCGGGCGGCTGGCCCCCGAGCTGCTGGCCGCCGGTCATGACGTGCGGTGCATGGTGCGTTCGGCCGGGCGGCTGCGCGACCTGCCGTGGGCGGCGCGTACGGAGGTGGTCGAGGCCGACGCCACGGACGCCGGGCGGACGCGGCGGGCGCTGGACGGGGTGGAGGTCGCGTACTACCTGATCCACACGATGGGGGCGAGCGGCCGGTTCGCCGAGCGGGACCGCCTGGCGGCGCGGACGTTCGCGGCGGCGGCGGCCGAGGCAGGGGTGCGGCGGATCGTCTACCTGGGCGGTCCGGCCGCCGGCGAGGCGCTCTCGCCGCATCTGCGGTCGCGGGCCGAGGTGGGGGAGATCTTCCTGGGGGGCGTGGTGCCGGCGGTGGTCCTGCGCGCCGCGATGATCATCGGGTCGGGGTCGGCGTCGTTCGAGATGCTGCGCTACCTGACCGAGCGGCTGCCGGTGATGACCACACCGCGCTGGGTGCGGAGCCGCACCCAGCCGATCGCGGTACGGGACGTGCTGCGGTATCTGGTCGCGTGGGCGGAGGTGCCGGGGACGGTCAACCGAGGGTTCGACATAGGCGGGCCCGATGTCCTGACTTATGCCGACATGATGCAGGAGTACGCCGCCGTGGCCGGGCTGCCGCCCCGGCTGATCCTCCCGGTGCCGCTGCTCAGCCCCCGGCTGTCGAGCCTCTGGGTGGGGCTCGTCACGCCGGTCCCGGCGAGCATCGCCCGCCCGCTGGTGGAGTCGCTGCGCAACGAGGCCGTGTGCGGCGAGCGCGACATCGCCCGCCACGTGCCCGACCCCGAGGGCGGGCTGGTCGGCTTCCGCCGGGCGGTGTCGCTGGCGCTGATGAAGATCAGGGAGGCCGACGTCGCCACGCGCTGGTCCTCGGCGTCCACGCCCGGCGCGCCCAGCGACCCGCTGCCCACCGACCCCGACTGGGCGGGAGGCAGCCTCTTCGTCGACGACCGCAGCCTGGCCGTGCCGTCGAGCCCGGAGGCGCTGTGGCAGGTGATCGAGGGCATCGGCGGCCGCAACGGCTGGTACTCGCTGCCGGTCGCCTGGAAGCTCAGGGGGCTGGCCGACCGGCTCGTCGGCGGCGTCGGGCTGCGGCGCGGCCGGCGCGATCCGGCGCGGCTGCGGGTGGGCGACACGATCGACTTCTGGCGGGTGGAGGAGGTCCTTCCCGGCCGGCTGCTGCGGCTGCGGGCCGAGATGCGGCTGCCCGGCCTGGCCTGGCTGGAGCTCGGCGTCACCCGCTCCGGCGGCCGGACGGTCTACACCCAGCGGGCGATCTTCCACCCGCACGGGCTGCTCGGCCACCTCTACTGGTGGGCGATCTCGCCCTTCCACGGCCTGATCTTCGGCCGGATGCCGGTCAACGTGGCCGCCGCGGCCCGGCGACGGGAGCGATCCCGGTCCTGAGGCCCGTACCGCTGTGGTGACGGGCCGGGGAGCCCGGCGGCGCGGGTGCGCCGCCGGGCCCGTGTGCGGGCGCGGGCGGGGGCCACGACGAGTCCGCACGTCATCGGACGGTACGGGACGGGCGGCCGCGGGCGGATCAGCCCGGAGGGGGATGACGGGTCAGCCCGGGGGATGATCCGGCAGGACGCTAGCCGGGCTGCCGCCTGCGCCCGGCGCGGTAGCGGCGCACCTTGCCGATCGTCCACCAGGCGGCCAGCGCGAACAGCGCCAGCAGGACGATCACCAGCAGCGGCAGGAAGATCGCGACCAGGCTCATGCCGAGCGCGCCCGTGTCCTCGGCCACGCTCGCCACCGGCGCCCCGGCCCCGGCGGTGCCGGCGTTGACCACGGGCCTGGCCGCCGTCTTGAGGGCGTGCACGGCCAGCGCGACCACGATGCCGAGCAGCCAGGACGCCCACGGGTTCTCGGTCATCCAGGTGGAGCGGTCGAGCTCGGCGGCGGCGCTGGTGGCGCTGAAGACGACGCCGCCGGACGCGGGTCGTACGACGGTCTGGATCAGGTCGTTGACGGTGTCGACGGCGGGCACCTTGTCCAGCACCATCTCCGCCGCCAGCAGCACGGCGATGATCGCCAGGACGCCCCAGTGGGACAGCCACGCGTAGCCGTCGGGCAGCCGCACCCGGTCGGTCAGGTTGGCCAGCACGCCCACGACGAGCAGCGGGATGTAGGCGTTGAGCCCGGCGGCGGTGGACAGGCCGAGCCCGGTCAGTGCGGCGAGCATGCCCCTAGTCTGCCCGGGCGGCCTCGTCCATGAGGCGCCCGAGCCCGTGGGCGGTGAACTCGGCCACGGCGCGCTCGTACTTCTCCATGCCCCACGACCAGAAGTCGAAGTCGATCGTGTCGTTGGCGCCGTCCTGGATGGAGGCCCACAGGGTCCAGCCGTACTTGGCCATCAGGCCGAGCAGCCGGGCACGGGCGATCTTGTGGCGCAGGCGGCGGCCGTAGTAGGCGGTGACGAGCTCGTCGAGCTGGTCGAGCGACAGGTCCGACTCGCTCCACACGTTGCCCAGCTCGAAGCAGGCGTCGTTGTTGCCGGCGTACTCGTAGTCGATGAGCCACAGCCGCCGGCCGTCGTCGATGATGTTGCCCGGCAACAGGTCGTTGTTACACGGAACGGTGCCTTCTGCCCTTATTTCCAGACATTTACGGAGTTGCTCCACAACGGGCATGAACTCCAGGTACCGGTCCGGCAGCCGGAAGCCCCGCTCCCGCACGATCGCCAGATAGCGCCGCTGCACGTCGAACATGTCGAAGTCGCGCACGAACCGGGGCCCCGCGTGCAGCCGCTGGCACGCCTCGGCCACCCGCGGCAGGTTGGCCGAGTCGCGCACGTCGTCCTGTGTGAACGTGCGCCCCGGGATGAACCCCACCACCAGCACCCCCTCGCCCGGCAGGTAGGCGTGCACCGGCGCGCCCACGCCCGCCCGCGCGGCGGCGATCGAGGAGGCGTGCTCGGCGTCGCGGTCGATGGCCAGCAGCGACCCGTCGCTGGCCCACACCCGCACCACGTACGCCCCGCCGGGGGTGGTGACCTTGTAGTTGTGGTTGGTCAGGCCGCCGGGCAGCTCCTCCACGGAGCGCGGCACGCCTGCCAGCAGGGGGATGCGGTCGAGGATCTCGAGCACGGCCATGGTCGATGCTAGCTCCGCCCCGCTAAACGGTCTAGACCTTTTACGGCCCGCCGGTTAGCCTCGCGGGCATGAGCGACTCGGCGCGCATCGTGATCATCGGGGGCGGCGTCGGCGGCGCCTCCGTCGCCTACCACCTCACCAAGCTCGGCGAGCGGGACGTCGTCCTGCTGGAGCGCGACGAGCTCACCAGCGGCTCGACCTTCCACTCGGCGGGCCTGGTCGGCCAGCTCCGCGCCGATCCGACGCTCACCCGGATGAACCAGTACTCCGTCGAGCTCTACCGCACCCTCGACGCCGGATGGACGGAGTGCGGCGGCATCAAGCTCGCCTCCACCCCGGAGCGGATGGCCGAGATCCGCCGCCAGATCGGCTGGGCCCGCACGTTCGGCCTGCCGCTGGAGGAGATCTCCGTCGCCGAGGCGGCCGAGCTGTTCCCGCTGATGAGCACCGAGGGCGTCGTCGGCGCCGCCTACCTGCCGACCGACGGCCAGATCGACCCGTCACGGCTGTGCTACGCGCTGGCGGCCGGGGCCAGGGAGGGCGGCGCGCGGATCCGTACCAAGGTCCGGGTCCTCGGCCTGGACGTCGAGCGCGGCCGGGTCACGCGGGTGCGCACCGACCAGGGCGACATCGACTGCGAGGTGGTCGTCAACTGCGGCGGCATGTTCGCCGCCGAGATCGGCCGGATGGCCGGGGTGCGGGTCCCGATCGTGCCGATGTCGCACCAGTACGTGGTCACCGACGGCTTCCACGAGCACGCCGGGCTGCCCACGCTGCGCGACCCCGACCTGCTCGTCTACTACCGGCAGGAGGTCGGCGGGCTCGTCATGGGCGGCTACGAGCGCACCTGCGCGCCGTGGACGGCGGGGGAGTCGTCCTACGACGCGATCCCGGCCGGCTTCAACGGGCGGCTGCTGGCGGAGGACTGGCCGAGGTTCGAGGAGATCTCGGAGAACTCCCGCGTCCGCGTGCCCGCGATGGCCGACGTCGGCATCCGCAAGCTCATCAACGGCCCGGAGGCGTTCACCCCGGACAACGAGTTCTGCCTGGGCGAGACCGAGGTCGGCGGCTTCTACGTGGCCGCCGGGTTCTGCGCCCACGGCATCGCCGGCGCGGGCGGCATCGGCAGGGTGATGGCCGAGTGGATCGTCGACGGCGAGCCCGGCATGGACGTCTGGCACATGGACGTCCGCCGCTTCGGCGCCCACTACCGCTCCCCGTCCTACACGCTGGCCCGCGCGGTGGAGAACTACGAGACCTACTACGACATCCGCTACCCCGGCGACGAGCGCGCGGCGGGCCGCCCGCTGCGCACCTCGCCCGCCTACGGCTGGCACGCCGCCCACGGCGCGGTCTTCGGCGAGAAGGCCGGCTGGGAGCGGGTCAACTACTACACGTCCAACGAGCCCGCGGGCGACGGCGTCCGGCCGCACGGCTGGGCGGGCCGCAACTGGTCGCCCGCCGTCGCCGCCGAGCACCACGCCACCCGCACCACGGCCGGGCTGTTCGACGAGAGCTCGTTCGCCAAGATCGAGGTCACCGGCCCCGGCGCCGCGTCGCTGCTCGAATGGGTGTGCGCCAACCGCGTCGCCCGCCAGGTGGGCGACGTCACCTACACCCAGGCGCTCAACCGGCGCGGCGGCATCGAGTGCGACTTCACCGTCACCCGGCGCGGCGAGCGGGAGTTCCTCGTCGTCACCGGCACCGCGTTCGGCTCCCACGACCTCGGCTGGCTGCGCAAGCAGGCCCGGCTGCGCGGCGCCGACGTCCGGATCGCCGACGTGACCGGCAGCCGCGCCTGCTTCGCGCTGTGGGGGCCGCGCGCCCGCGACATCCTCGCCACGCTCACGCCCGATCCGCTGGACTTCCCGTTCATGACCGCGCGCGAGCTGACCGTGGGCGACGTGCCGGTGCTGGCGCTGCGGGTGACGTTCGTCGGCGAGTTCGGCTGGGAGCTCTACTGCTCCACCGAGTACGGGCTCGGGCTGTGGCGGACGCTGTGGCGGGCGGGCGAGCCGTACGGGCTGGTGGCGGGCGGCTACCGGGCCATCGACAGCCTGCGCCTGGAGAAGGGCTACCGGGTGTGGGGCGCCGACATCGGGCCCGAGACCACGCCGTACGAGGCCGGGCTGGGCTTCTGCGTCAAGCTCGACAAGGAGTTCCTCGGCCGCGACGCGCTCGACCCCGACCCGCCGCGCCGGCTGCGCCGCCTGGCGCTCGCCGACCCGCGCGCCGTGGCGCTCGGCAACGAGCCGGTCCGCCTCGACGGCCGCGTCGTGGCCCGGGTGACCTCCGGCGGCTACGGCCACACCGCCGGGCAGTCGATCGCCTACGCCTACCTGGAGAAGGACGCGGACGACGCCTCCGGGGTGGAGGTCGAGGTGGAGGGCGCCTGGGTGCCCGCGACCGTCGTCACGTGACGCCGCTGCGCACCGAGATCCGCACCCGGTCGGGCCTGAACAGGTCACGGGCGTGCTCGACCGGGGCGCCGTCGGCCGCGTAGGCGGTCCGCTCGACGCGCATCAGCGGCGCCCCCGGCTCGATGCCCAGCTCGGCCGCCTCGGCGGGTCCGGCGATGACCGGGTCCAGGTGCTCCAGCGCGGTGCGGGGCGCCAGGCCGTACCCGTCGGCCAGCAGCGCGTACAGCGACCCGGTCAGGTCCTGAGCGAGGAAGCCGGGCAGGGCGGGGAAGAAGGAGCGTTCGAGCGCCAGAGGCGAGCGCCCGGCCGAGCGCACCCGCGCCACCTCGTGCACCGGCGAGCCGGGCTCGACGCGCAGCGCGGCGGCCACGGCGGCGGGAGCGGGCACGGTGGCGGCCGTCAGGATGCGCGCCTCGGCCCGCAGGTGCGCGCGCCGCACCTGCTCGGTGAACCCGGCCAGGCCGGTCAGGTCGCGTTCGATGCGCGGCTCGGCGACGAACGCGCCGCCGGTCCGGCCCGGCACCCTGACCAGCACCCCGTCGCGCTCCAGCGTGGCCAGCGCCTGGCGCAGCGTCATCCGGCTCACGCCGAGCCGGCCCGCCAGCTCGCGCTCGCCGGGCAGCCTGTCGCCCGGCGCCATGTCGCCGCCGGCGATCGAGTCGAGCAGCCAGCGCTCGATCTGCACGTGCGCGGGAACCCCGGTGCCGCGTTCCAACTCGGGAGGATTCCCGACCATTCGGGCATCGTAGCCGGTCACCGGGACAGCCCGGCCAACCGCTCCACCGCCTCCGCGAACTCGTACACCATCGCGTAGACCACCTCGCGGGCCGGCCGCACCCGGTCGAGCCGGCCGACGAAGGAGGCGGCCGGCTCCGATCCCGCCGTGCTCCACGGTGCCGACCAGGGCCGCCACCGGCACGCCCGCCTCCCGCGCCCGCGCCACGCCGCCCGGCGCGGCCGGGCCGATCCAGCCGGGCACGAGCACGTCCACCGCGTACGGCCGGCCGCGCACCTGCCGGTCGATCCAGGCCGGCTCGGCGTCGAGCCGCTCGGGGGTGTACGCGATCGCGCCCAGCACGCCGAACCCGCCCGCGTTGGTGACCGCGGCCACCACGTCACGGCAGTGGCTGAAGGCGAACAGCGGGAACCCGATGCCCAGAAGCCGGGTGATGGCGGAGGTTCGGTCCAGGGTCAGTCGACCGCCAGCGCCACCGCTGGATCGTGCCAACCGTGCTCCGGGTCGTAACGCCGCACCAGCCGCGCCGGCACCCCCGCCACCACGCTGTGGTCGGGGAACTCGCCGCGCACCACCGCACCGCCCGCCACCACGCACTGGCGGCCCAGCCGGGTGCCCGGCAGGATGATCGCCCCCGCGCCCAGCCACGAGCCCGAGCCGATCGACACCGGGCTGTTGCGCGGCCACTGCCTGCCGATCGGCACGTCCGGGTCGTCGTAGACGTGGTTCTGGTCCGTGACGTACACGTACGGGCCGGTGAAGACGTCGTCGCCGATGTCGATCGACTGGTGGGCCACGATGTGCGTGCCCCGCCCGATCGAGCAGGACCCGCCGATCCGCAGGATCGAGCCGGGCCCCAGATCCACGCCCGGCCACATGCCGCACGAGATCGACACCCGCTCGCCGATCAGCGTGTGGTCGCCGATCTCGATCCAGCGCTCCCCGAAGATCGCGCCCGGCGGGAAGGCGATCTTCGCGCCGTCGCCCAGACGGCGGAACCCGTGACCCGCGGGCGTCTCGGGAGTGATGGCACCCGCGTCGCGGATCGCGGCGTAGGCCCGGTGGATCAGCGTGCCGAACGCCCGCCGTACAAGTGACATAGGGACCAAAGTTACCGCTAGGTCATCCTGTTCGGGCATGTCGGGGGCGTTGTTTGATATCCTGAGAGCCCGTGGACACATCGGCCACACCTCGAGCCACGGGAGCCTCCTTGCGCAGCGCATCGCAAACCAAGCATCTGTTCGTCACCGGCGGTGTCGCCTCCAGTCTCGGCAAGGGCCTCACCGCCTCCAGCCTGGGCCGTCTGCTCAAGGGCCGCGGGCTCCGGGTCACCATGCAGAAGCTCGACCCGTACCTCAACGTCGACCCCGGCACCATGAACCCGTTCCAGCACGGCGAGGTCTTCGTCACCGACGACGGCGCCGAGACCGACCTCGACGTCGGCCACTACGAGCGCTTCCTCGACACCGACCTGCACGGCTCGGCCAACGTCACCACCGGCCAGGTCTACTCCAACGTCATCGCCAAGGAGCGGCGCGGCGAATACCTCGGCGACACCGTCCAGGTCATCCCGCACATCACCAACGAGATCAAGGACCGCATCCGGGGCATGGCCGGCCCCGACGTCGACGTGGTCATCACCGAGGTGGGCGGCACCGTCGGCGACATCGAGTCGCTGCCGTTTCTGGAGGCCGTCCGCCAGATCCGCCACGAGGTCGGCCGCGACAACGTGTTCTTCCTGCACGTGTCGCTGCTGCCCTACATCGGCCCGTCCGGCGAGCTCAAGACCAAGCCGACCCAGCACAGCGTCGCCGCGCTGCGCAGCATCGGCATCCAGCCCGACGCGATCGTGCTGCGCTCCGACCGGCCCGTGCAGACCGCCATCAAGCGCAAGATCAGCCTCATGTGCGACGTCGACGAGGACGCCGTCGTCAGCGCCGTCGACGCCGCCTCCATCTACGACATCCCCAAGGTGCTGCACTCCGAGGGCCTCGACGCGTACGTGGTGCGCCGCCTCGGCCTGCCCTTCCGCGACGTCGACTGGAAGGAGTGGGAGCAGCTCCTGCGCCGCGTGCACCGCCCGGCCAAGGAGGTCACGATCGCGCTCGTCGGCAAGTACATCGACCTGCCCGACGCCTACCTGTCGGTCACCGAGGCGCTGCGCGCCGGCGGTTTCGCCTGCGACGCCCGCGTCAACATCCGCTGGGTCAAGAGCGACGACTGCGAGACCCCCGAAGGCGCCGAGCGCGAGCTCGACGGCGCCGACGGCGTGCTGATCCCCGGCGGGTTCGGCGTGCGCGGCATCGAAGGAAAGATCGGCGCCATCCGCCACGCCCGCGAGAACAAGGTCCCGCTGCTCGGCATCTGCCTCGGCATGCAGGGCATGGTCATCGAGGCCGCCCGCAACATGGCCGGCATCACCGACGCCAACTCCGCCGAGTTCGACCCCGACACCAAGCACCCGGTCATCTCCACCATGGCCGACCAGGAGGACGTCGTCGCCGGCGAGCGCGACATGGGCGGCACCATGCGCCTGGGCAGCTACACCGCCAAGCTCGGCGAGGGCACGCTGGCCCGCCAGCTCTACGGCGGCCGGGCCAAGGCCGACGAGCGCCACCGCCACAGGTACGAGGTCAACAACGCCTACCGCGACAAGCTGGAGAGCGTCGGCCTGGTCTTCTCCGGCCTGTCGCCCGACGGCCGCCTGGTCGAGTACACCGAGCTGCCCGCCGACACGCACCCGTTCTTCATCGGCACCCAGGCTCACCCCGAGTTCCGCTCCCGGCCCACCCGCGCCAACCCGATGTTCAAGGGCCTCGTCAACGCGGCGCTCGCCTACGCCGACAGCCGCGTGAGCGCGAAGGCGGCCAAGTGAGGATCCAGGACACGCCCGAGCGCTGGGACGTTCTCGAAACCAGGAAGCGCTTCTCGGGACACGTCATCGAGGTCGTCACCGACACCGTCCGGATGCCCGGCGACGACCACGCCGACCGCGACTACGTCGTCCACCCGGGCTCCGTCGCGGTCCTCGCCCTGGACGAGCAGAACCGCGTCCTGCTCCTGCGCCAGTACCGCCACCCGACCCGCCACCTGCTCTGGGAGCTGCCCGCCGGGATCCGCGACGTGCCCGGCGAACCCCTGGTCGAAGGGGCCGCCCGCGAGCTCGCCGAGGAGGCCGGCTACCGGGCCGCCACCTGGCACACGCTCGTCGACCTCTACTCCTCGCCCGGCATGTCCGACGAGCGCATCCGCGTCTTCCTCGCCCGCGACCTCACCAAGATCCCGGACGAGGAGAACGGGTTCGTGCACCGTCACGAGGAGATCGGCATGCCGGTCGAATGGGTGCCCCTCGCCGACGCCGTCGAGAAGGCCCTGATGGGAATGATCCACAATTCCCCGGCCGTGGCCGGTATCCTCGCCGCATACACGGCTTCGGTCGAGGGGTTCGGCCTGTTGCGCCCCGCCGACGCGCCCGAGGCCTGACGACCGGAAGGACCATCGTGGAGGCGGTGCTCTCCAGCTACCTCGCCCATTTGGCGGTGGAGCGGGGCCTGGCTGCCAACACGCTCGCCTCCTACCGTCGCGACCTGCGCCGCTACCTGGAACACCTGCGCGCCCGCGGCCTCCTCCGCCTCGACGAGGTGGGGGAGGCCGACGTGCGCGCCTTCCTCGCCGCCCTGCGCGAGGGCGACGGCGACCACCCGGCGCTCGTGGCCAGCTCGGCCGCGCGCGCCGTCTCCGCCGTGCGCGGCCTGCACCGCTTCGCCCTGCGCGAAGGCGTCACCGCCCACGACCCTGCCGACCAGGTACGGCCGCCGCGCCAGCTCCGCCGCCTGCCCAAGGCCATCGCCGTCGACGAGGTCGAACGCCTCATCGCCGCCTCAGGCCCCGACGGCGCCCCCCTCACCCTGCGCAACCGCGCCCTGCTCGAAGTCCTGTACGGCACCGGCGCCCGCATCTCCGAAGCCGTCGGCCTGGCCGTCGACGACCTGGAGGACGACCAGGTACGGTTGCGCGGCAAGGGCGGCCGCACCCGGATCGTCCCCCTCGGCCGCTACGCCCGCGCCGCCCTCGACGCCTACGTCGTGCGCGCCAGACCCGGCCTGCTCGCCCACGGCCGCGGCACCCCCGCCGTGTTCCTCAACGCCAGAGGCGGCCGGCTGACCCGCCAGGGCGCCTGGGAGGTGCTCCAGGCCGCCGCCGTGCGCGCCGGCCTCGCCGGGATCTCGCCCCACGTGCTGCGCCACTCCTTCGCCACCCACCTGCTCGACGGCGGCGCCGACGTCCGGGTCGTCCAGGAACTGCTCGGCCACGCCTCCGTCACCACCACCCAGGTCTACACACTCGTCACCGTCGACAAACTTCGCGAGGTCTACGCGGCGGCGCATCCACGGGCCCGCCAGTGATCTATAGTCTTTTGGGTCGTGCGGCACATCGGCGTGCCGCCTTGCCGCGTTAAGTGGTGACGCCATAGTGTCCGTCCGGACGGTCCGGTTCGGGATCGTCAGGGAGGTTCGAGCTGGTGACTGTGAAGACCAACGGTTCGGCCCCGGGGACCCCCGACAACCCCTGGGGAGACACGAAGACCAACGCGCCCTCCACGGGCGTCAACCTGGGCCCGACCCAGCGCCCCCGGCCGGTGTTCCCCGAGCCCGCGCCGCGCGACGTCCACGGCCCGGCCCGCGTGGTCGCCATGGTCAACCAGAAGGGCGGGGTCGGCAAGACCACCACCACCATCAACCTCGGCGCCGCCCTCGTCGAATACGGCCTCAAGGTGCTGCTCGTCGACTTCGACCCGCAGGGCGCCCTGTCCGTCGGCCTCGGCATCAACCCGCTCCAGCTCGACCTCACGGTCTACAACCTGCTGATGGAGCGCAACGTCACCGCCGAGGACGTGCTGCTGGAGACCGGCGTCGAGGGCCTCGACCTGCTGCCCAGCAACATCGACCTGTCCGCGGCCGAGGTCCAGCTCGTCACCGAGGTCGCCCGCGAGCAGGTGCTCGGCCGCGTCATCAAGCCGCTGCTGCCGCACTACGACGTCTGCCTCATCGACTGCCAGCCGTCGCTCGGCCTGCTCACCATCAACGCGCTCACCTGCGCCCAGGGCGTCATGGTGCCGCTGGAGTGCGAGTTCTTCGCGCTGCGCGGCGTCGCCCTGCTCATGGACACCATCACCAAGGTCCAGGAGCGGCTCAACGAGGACCTCGAGATCGAGGGCCTGCTCGCCACCATGTACGACGCCCGTACCCTCCACGGCCGTGAGGTGCTCGCCCGCGTCGTCGAGGCGTTCGGCGACAAGGTGTTCCACACCGTGATCAACCGTACGGTGCGCTTCCCCGACGCCACCGTCGCCGGCGAGCCCATCACCACCTTCGACCCCTCGTCCCTGGGCGCCAACGCCTACCGTGAGCTGGCGCGCGAGGTGCTCTCGCGCTGGCCCGCGGCTGCGACAATGGCCAGGTGACCGAGCAGCAGCAGGGATTCCAGGTCCACCTGGACGTCTTCGAAGGCCCCTTCGATCTGCTCCTCGGCCTGATCGCCAAGCACAAGCTCGACATCACCGAGGTCTCGCTGTCCCAGGTGACCGACGAGTTCATCGCCTACATCCGGTCCCGCGGCCCCGAATGGGACCTCGACCAGACCAGCCACTTCCTGCTCGTCGCCGCCACGCTGCTCGACCTGAAAGCCGCCCGGCTGCTGCCCTCCGGCGAGGTCGAGGACGAGGAGGACCTCGCCCTGCTGGAGGCCCGCGACCTGCTGTTCGCCCGCCTCCTGCAGTACAAGGCGTACAAGGAGGTGGCCAAGGTCTTCGCCGGGCGCATGGCCGACGAGGCGCTCCGCTTCCCCCGCACCGTCCCCCTGGAGCCCCAGTTCGCCAACCTGCTGCCCGAGCTCATCCTCGGCATCGGGCCCGAACAGCTCGCCCGCATCGCCGCCAAGGCTTTCACCCCGAAGCTGCCGCCCACCGTCAGCGTCGGCCACATCTACCAACCACTCGCCAGCGTCCGCGAACAAGCCGCTATCCTGGTCGAGCGGCTGCGCCGCATGCGCAGAGCCACCTTCAGGGCCCTGGTCGCCGACTGCGAGGGCACCTTCGAGGTCATCGCCCGCTTCCTCGCCGTCCTGGAGCTCTTCCGGGAGTCGGCGGTCACCTTCGACCAGCTCGAACCGCTCGGCGACCTGCACGTCACCTGGACGGGCGCCGACGACGGCGACGTCTCGGTGGGGGACGACTACGAGGAGAGCGCGGAGAAAGCAGCAGATGACTGACCACCCCCAGGCCCCCCGCGGCGCCGACCGCATCCCCGCCTGGATGACCCTCCCCGGCGCCCTGACCGACCCCCAACCGGAGCCTCCAGACGCCGGCACGGCGAGCAACGAGACGGCGGAGCCGGGCGCGGCGGTCTCCCCGGACGAGGTGGCCGACCTTCTTCCGGCGGCGGACGGCGTGCCGCCCCTTCCCGGCGCCGGTGCGGCGGGCAGCGGGACGGCGGAGCCCGGCGCGACGCGTACGGTGGGGGAGGCGGCTCAGGGGTCCGGGGAAGGGCCTGGGCTCAAGGCGGCGCTGGAGGCCATCCTGCTCGTCGTCGACGAGCCGGTGGCCGAGGTGACGCTGGCGCAGGTGCTGGAGAGGCCCACGCACGAGGTGGCGGCGGCGCTGCGGGAGCTGGCCGAGGAATACACTGCCGCCGGGCGGGGTTTCGATCTGAGAGAGGTCGCGGGCGGCTGGCGTTACTACACGCGCGCCGACTGCGCCGGGCTGGTCGAGCGGTTCGTACGCGACGGCCAGCAGACGCGGCTGACCCAGGCCGCGCTGGAGACTCTCGCGGTCGTGGCCTACCGGCAACCGGTGAGCCGCGCCCGTGTCGCCGCCGTACGCGGCGTCAACAGCGACGGCGTCATGCGGACGCTCGTCGCGAGAGGGCTGGTCGAAGAGGCCGGCACCGACCCGGAGAGCCAAGCGGTGCTCTACCGGACAAGCTCATACTTCCTTGAACGTCTGGGACTGCGGGACATCAGCGAGCTCCCCGAGCTCGCGCCCTTCCTCCCCGACGACGTGGAAAACCTCGAGGAGACGACAAAGTGATCAACAGGCGAAGCACCCCGTCCGGTGAGGGACGCGGTCGAGGACGCGCGGGCGGCTCCGGCCGCGGCGGGCGTCCCGCCTTCCGCTCGGACGACAGCCGCGGCGGACGCCGCGACGACTTCCGTGGCGGTTCCCATCGAGATGGTGAACGCGGCGGCCCCCGCCGCGACGACACCCGCGGCGACGCGCGCCGCGACGACTTCCGCGCCTCCCGCCGAGGCGAGCGCGGCGGCTTCCGCGACGACCGCGGCGGCCGTGACGACCGCGCCGGTTCGCGCGGCGGCGGCTTCCAGGACCGCTCCGGTTCGCGGAGCGGCGGCGGCTATCAGGACCGCGCGGGTTCGCGCGGCGGCGGGTTCCAGGACCGCGCGGGTTCGCGCGGTGGTGGGTTCCGGGACGGTTCCCGTGGCGGGGACTCCCGGGGCCGTGACGACCGGGCCGGCTACCAGGGGGACCAGCGCGCCGGGGCCCCGAGCGGGCGCGGTGACCGTGACAGGTTCCGCGACGGTGAGGGTTTCCGCGGCGACCGGCGCGGGTCCCGCGACGAGCGTGGCGGGTCCCGTGACGAGCGCGGCGGGTTCCGTGATGATCGGGGCGGGTTCCGTTCGGAGGGCCGGGGCACGGCTGAGCGCGGGTTCAGGGACGAGAGCGCCCGTGACGGGCTGCGCGCCGACCGCGGCGGCTCCCGCGCCCGCTACGGCCGCCCCGCCACCCGAGACGCCCGCGAGCGTACGGGCTTCGGCGGCGGCGACCGGAACGAAGGCCGCGACCGCTTCGAGAGCCGTGACCGCTCTGAGGGCCGTGACAGGTTCGAGAGCCGTGACCGTGCCGAGGGCCGTGACAGGTTCGAGAGCCGTGACCGTGCCGAGGGCCGTGACCGCTACCAGGGTGGCGACCGCCACCAGGGCGGCGACCGGTATGCCGGGCGTGACCGGTACGAAGGGCGTGAGGGCGCCGGGCGGGGCTCCGGGGAGACCCGTGGGCCGCGCGAGGAGCGTGGCGGGTTCCGGGCCGATCGGAGCGGGCGAAGGGACGACGCGGCGCGCGGCGGATCGCGGGGCCGGTTCGGCCGGCGTGACGACTCCGGGCGCGGCGGGCGTACCTCCGGGCGTGACGGCGTGCAGACCATCGGCGGCGCGCGCCGCGACGGCGGGAGGCGCGACGGCGGGTTCGGCGGCCCAGGCGGTCCCGGCGGCTCAGGCGGTGGCCGGGGCGAGGGCGGGCCGGCGCGCGACCGGTTCAAGACGGCGCGGCAGCCTATGCGCGACCGTGACTTCTTCCCCGACGGCTACACCGACGAGCGTGACACCACCGAAGTGCCGGACGGCGTGCGGCTGCAGAAGGTGCTCGCCCAGGCGGGCGTGGCCAGCCGCAGGGCCTGCGAGGAGATGATCGGCGACGGCCGGGTCACCGTGAACGGCCAGGTGGTGCGCAGGTTCGGGGCCAAGGTGGACCCGGCCACACAGGTGATCCACGTCGACGGCAAGCGCATCCCGACGGCCCCCGACCTGGTCTACTACGCGCTGAACAAGCCGATCGGCGTCGTGTCGACGATGGACGACCCGCAGGGCCGGCCGTGCCTGGCCGACTTCGTGGAGGAGCTGGCGCCGAGGCTGTTCCACGTGGGCAGGCTCGACACCGAGACCGAGGGCCTGCTGCTGCTCACGAACGACGGCGAGCTGGCCAACCGGCTGACGCATCCCAGCTACGGGGTGCAGAAGAAGTACTGGGCGAAGGTGCCCGGGCCGATCCCGCGTGACCTGGGCCGCAGGCTCAAGCAGGGGATCGAGCTGGAGGACGGCCTGGCCAGGGCCGACAGTTTCGCGATCGTGCAGGAGCACGGCCAGCAGGCGCTGGTCGAGGTGGTGCTGCACGAGGGCCGCAAGCACGTGGTGCGCCGCATGCTGGAGGAGGCGGGCCACCGGGTGATCGATCTGGCGCGGATCGAGTTCGGGCCGGTCAAGCTGGGGCGTACGAAGCCGGGCACCGTCAGGGCGCTGTCCCTGAAGGAGGTCGGCGAGCTTTACGCGGCCGTGAAGCTGTAATCTGGCCGCGACGCAGGAGCCCGTGCGACCCTCCGCACGGGCTCTCCCGCTTATCGAAGGGGCGAAGCGCATGGTGCGGGCGATCCGCGGGGCGATCCAGGTGGATGCCAACGACCGTGGCTCGATCATCGAGGCCACGACCGAGTTGGTCACCCAGATCATGGAGCGTAACGAGCTCACCACGGATGACGTGATCAGCGTGCTGTTCACGGCGACGCCCGACCTGACCGCGGAGTTCCCCGCGCTGGCGGCGCGCAAGCTGGGCTTCCACGAGGTGCCGCTGATCTGCACCACGGAGATCGACGTGCCGGGCGCGCTGCCGCGGGTGGTGCGGCTGATGGCGCACGTCGAGACCGACCGGCCGCGTTCGGCCGTCCAGCACGTCTACCTGCGGGGCGCGGTCGCGCTCCGGCAGGACATCGCTCAATAGGATCCCGGGACGACGACATGGCCACCGAACTGCGCACCGTGCTGGTTGTGGGCACCGGTCTCATCGGCACCTCGCTGGCGCTGGCGCTGCGGCGCAAGGACGTGCGGGTGCTGCTCGCCGACCGCGATCCGGGCGCCGTGCGGCTGGCCCGGGAGCTGGGCGCGGGCGAGGAGTGGCAGCCCGGGGGCCAGGATGACGGGCCGGCGGCGGATCTCGCGGTGATCGCGGTGCCGCCGGGCCAGGTGGCGACCGAGCTGCTGGAGCTGCAGAAGCGCGGCGTGGCCCGCTTCTACACCGACGTGGCCAGCGTCAAGGCGGAGCCGATCGAGCAGGCGGCGCGGCTGGGCTGCGACCTGGCGGCCTACGTGGCCTCGCACCCGCTGGCCGGGCGCGAGCGGTCGGGGCCGGGGGCGGCGCGCGCCGACCTGTTCCTGGGCCGCCCGTGGGCCTACTGTCCCACCGGCGAGGCGTCGGGCGAGGCGGTCGCGGCGGTGCTGCGGCTGATCGAGCTGTGCGGCGCCAACCCGGTCGAGGTGGACGCCGCCGACCATGACCGGGCGGTGGCGGTCGTCTCGCACGCGCCGCACGTGGCCGCCTCGGCGGTGGCCGCCCGGCTGGCCGACGCCTCCGACGTGGCGCTCGGGCTGGCGGGGCAGGGCGTGCGTGACGTGACGCGGATCGCGGGCGGCGATCCCGGGCTGTGGCTGGGCATCCTGTCGGGCAACGCGGCCCCGGTGGCCGAGGTGCTGGAGGCGGTCTCGCGTGACCTGGCCGACGCCGCGTCGGCGCTGCGCGCGCTGGCCGAGGGTGACGGCACGGCGGGCGGCGAGGTGACCCAGCTGCTCAAGCGCGGCGTGGCCGGTCACGGCCGCATCCCGGGCAAGCACGGCGGCCCGGCGCCGGCGTACGTGGTGGTCCAGGTCGTCATCGGCGACCGTCCGGGCCAGCTGGCCCGGCTCTTCCAGGTGTGCGACGAGGTCGGCGTCAACGTCGAGGACGTCCGCCTGGAGCACGCGCCCGGCCTGCCGCTGGGTGTGGCCGAGCTGTCGGTGCAGCCCGACTCGGCGGCCCGGCTGAGCCAGGCGCTGGTCGAGCGCGGCTGGCAGGTGCCCTAGATCGCCGAAGGGCCCCGGTGGACGTCCACCGGGACCCTCCGAAGCGCCGACGGGTCAGCGCTGGGTGACCGCCTGGCTCACGGCGTTGGGGCCGTCGTACTGGCGGTCGGGCATGGCTTCCAGCGCCTTCAGCGTGGCCTGGTCGGCCCCCTGGCGGCGGGCGGCGGCGATCAGGTCGGCCTTGGTGGCCGGGTAGTCGACGCCCTTGAGGTGCTTCTGGAGCTGGATCGGATTCGATGCAGTAGTCATGACTCTGTGTTACCCGACTGTCACGATTTGTAACCATTGTCCAGAAGGCGGCGGGCGCGTTCCACCTCGGGCGGCAGTTCCCGGCGCTGCGCCAGGGCCCGCCGCAGCCGGGGGAGCGCCGTACGCAGGCCGTGCCAGCCGCGCGGGCCGCGGCGTACGGCGTCGAGCGAGAGCAGCGCCACCACGCGCCAGGGGCGGCGCAGGACGGCGGTGAGGACGGCGTTGCGCACGGCCAGCGACTGGCGGCCGGCCGGGTCGCGGGGCGGCGCGGGGTGGTGGTGGGCCACCACGTCGTCGGCGTAGGCCAGCCCCCAGCCGCGCGCGGCCAGGTCCACCGCCAGGCGCTCCTCCTCGCCGAAGAAGAAGACGACGTCGTCGAACCCGCCCGCCTCCAGGAACGCCTCCCTGCGCACCACCGCCCCGCAGGCCAGGAAGCCCAGCACGCTCGGCCCCGGCAGGTCGGCGTCGACGCCGAGCGGGGAGTCGCGCATCAGCTCGCTGACCGGGTCGAGCCGTTCCTCGGGGCCCACCAGCACCCGCGCGCCGAGCAGGGCCAGCCGCGGATGGGCGTCGAACAGGTCGGCGGCCCGTTCCAGCGCGCCTCCGGCCCACCAGGAGTCGTCGTCGGCGAAGGCCACGTACGGCGTCTCGGCCAGCTTGACGCCGATGTTCCTGGCGGGCGCGCCGAGGTTGCGGCCGGCCTCGACCACGCGCACGTGCGGGAAGTGGCGCCGGACGAAGCCGGGAGTGCCGTCGGTGGAGCCGTTGTCGACGAGGATCACCGGCCCCGGATGGCGGGGGAGCGAGCGTTGCAGCGCGCGCAGCCGGTTCATCGTGGCCACGACGACCGTCACCCGGCTGGAGTTGTCCGTCACACGGCCTCACCTTTCCGGTGAGGACCGGCTTACTCGCGTTGACGCCGGGCGGCGGGTGCGATAGAAAGGCGGTAACAGTGTTACCGCGCAGAAACGGTGTTACCAGTGACCGTGTACCAGCAGGCCCAGCGCGAAGGCCAGGACGTCGTCCGGGCCGCCATCCTCGACACCGCGACCCACCTCCTGGTGACCGAGGGCCCCGCCGCGCTGACCGTGCGCCGGATCTCCGGCGAGGCGGGCTGCTCCACGAAAGTGATCTACACGCTCTTCGGCGGCAAGGACGGCCTGGCCGAGGCGCTCTGGCTGGAGGGATTCGCCCGGTTCGAGCAGCGGCTGCTCTCGGTTCCCGGCGACGGCCCTCTGGAGCGCCTGCAGGCCGGGATCACCGCCTACCGGGCGTACGCGCTGGACCAGCCCGACTACTACCGGGCCATGTTCATGGGCGCGCTGTCCCGGTTCGAGCCCGGCGCCGACGCGGCACACGCGGCGCGCCGGACCTTCGACCTGCTCGTGACCTGGGTCCAGCAGTGCCTCGACACCGGCCTGCTGCGCGGCCCCGCCGCCGTGGAGATCTCCGACGTGCTCTGGATGGCCATGCACGGCGCCGTGAGCCTGGAGATCTCCGGTTACTTCGAGCCGGAGGAGGCCGAGGCGCGCTACCGGCTCCTCTGCGCCTCGGTGCTCCACCCCTTCCTGACCCACGACGAGAGGACCACCTGATGGACACCCCGTACCGGGGCGGATTCACGCCCGCGACCGAGGAGATCACCGCCTACGACCTGCCGGTCACCGGCCGGATCCCGGCCGAGCTCAACGGCCGCTACCTGCGCAACGGGCCCAACCCGCTCGGCCTCGACGACCCCGGCGCCTCCCACCTGTTCCTCGGCGCGGGCATGGTGCACGGCGTGCGGCTGCGCGACGGCCGCGCCGAGTGGTACCGCAACCGGTGGGTCCGCAGCGTCGACGTCGCCGGGCGGCTCGGCGAACAGCCCAGGTCCGCGCTGTCGCACGCCGGCCTGGACTTCTCGCCCAACACCCACGTGATCGGCGTGGCCGGGCGCACGTACGCGACGATGGAGGCCGGCACGCTGCCGTACGAGCTGGACTACGAGCTCGAGACGCTCGGCCCGGTCGACTTCGACGGCGGCCTGCCCGGCGGTTACGCCGCCCACACCCACCTCGACCCGGTCACCGGCGAGCTGCACGCGGTGGCGTACTCCGTCAACTGGGACCACAACCAGCACATCGTGCTCGACGCCAAGGGCACGGTGATCCACACGCGCGACATCCAGCTCGCCGACAAGCCGATGATGCACGACTTCGCGCTCACCGCGCGCTACGTCGTCCTGTACGACCTGCCGGTGACGTTCAGCATGGCCCACGCCGAGCAGGGCGCGCCGATGCCGTACGCGTGGAACGACGACCACCCCTCCCGCGTCGGCCTGATGTCGCGCGCGACCGGCGAGATCCGCTGGGTGGAGATCGAGCCGTGCTGGGTCTTCCACACCCTCAACGCCTACGACGACGGCGACCAGGTCGTCGTCGACGTGGTCAGCTACCCCAAGCGGTTCGTCGACGCCCGCCTCGACCGCGGCGGCGAGCCGACGCTCGACCGGTGGCGGATCGACCCGGCGTCCGGCCGGGTGAGCCGGACCCGGCTGGACGAGCGGGCCCAGGAGTTCCCCCGCATGGACGAGCGGCGCACCGGCCTGCCCTACCGCTACGGCTACACCGCCGCCACCCACGACCTGACGGACGTCCTCTACCCCGGCGACGCCGAGATGGAGGACCTGCCCGACGAGGCGTTCGACAACACGCTCGTCAAGCACGACCTCAGGAGCGGCACCCAGGAGCGGCGGCAGTTCGGCCGCGGCGCGTACGTGGGCGAGCCGGTGTTCGTCGCCGCCGGCGAGGCCGAGGACGACGGGTACGTGCTCTCCTACGTCAACAACCCCGACCGGGGCGCCGCCGACCTGGTCATCCTCCCGGCGCAGGACTTCACCGGCGAACCCGTCGCCGTCGTCCACCTGCCCGCCCGGGTGCCGCTCGGCTTCCATGGGAGCTGGGTCGCCGACTGACGGGAGGCGGTAGCCTCTTCAGGTTGGGTAAAGAAGCTGAAGAGGGAGAGTCGTGACCGGTCTGGTCGTCGCCATGGACGGCCCTTCGGGGTCGGGCAAGTCGAGCGCGTCGCGCGGAGTCGCCCGCGCGCTGGGTCTGCGCTACCTGGACACCGGCGCCCAATACCGGGCCATGACCTGGTGGATGCTCAAGCAGGGCGTCGACCTCACCGACCCGGAGGCCGTCGCGGCGCGCTGCGGCGAGGCCGAGATCGTCTCCGGCACCGACCCCGACGCCCCGTCCATCCACGTCGGCGGCACGGACGTGTCCGGGCCGATCCGCGAGGACGAGGTGACCGGCGCGGTGTCCGCCGTGGCGGCGGTCCCCGAGGTGCGCGCCCGGCTGGTCGCGCTCCAGCGGGAGATCATCGGCGCCGGGGGCATCGTGGTCGAGGGCCGCGACATCGGCACCGTCGTCGCCCCCACCGCCCCCGTCAAGATCTTCCTGACGGCCAGCGCCGAGGCCCGCGCCCTGCGGCGCTCCGCGGAGCTGGCCGGCACCACGGCCGAGGCGCAGGTCGCGGCCATGGCCAGGCGTGACACCCTGGACTCGACACGCAAGACCGATCCACTCTCGATGGCGGCTGGCGCCGTCGAGCTCGACACCACCGCGCTGAACCTCGAGGAGGTCATCGCGGAGGTGCTGAGACTGGTCAAGGAGCGCACCTGAGGGTGCGGGACTCATAAAGGACGAACACTGTGTCAACGGGGGATTGGGTCGAGGCAGACCTCGACGATCTCGAAGTATCCGACGAGCAGGCCGACAGTGGCCCGCTCCCGGTCGTGGCCATCGTCGGCCGCCCCAACGTGGGCAAGTCGACGCTGGTCAACCGGGTCATCGGCCGCCGTGAGGCGGTCGTCGAAGACGTGCCGGGCGTGACCCGTGACCGCGTCACCTACGAGGCCAACTGGCGTGGCCGCCGCTTCACCGTCGTCGACACCGGCGGCTGGGACCCCGACGCCACCGGCATGAACCTGCGCATCGCCGAGCAGGCGCAGGTCGCCGTCGAGCTGGCCGACGTCATCGTGTTCGTGGTCGACGCGAGCGTGGGCGCCACCGACGCCGACGAGATCGTCGGCTCGGTGCTGCGGCAGTCCGGCAAACCGGTCATCCTGGCCGCCAACAAGGTCGACAACCAGCAGCTCGAGCTGGAGGCCGCGGCCCTGTGGTCGCTCGGCCTGGGCGAGCCCTACCCGGTCTCCGCCCTGCACGGCCGCTCCAGCGGTGACCTGCTCGACGTCGTGCTCGACGCGCTCCCCGAGACGCCCGCCGTCACGTTCGGCGAGCAGCGCGGCCCCTACCGGGTGGCGCTGCTCGGCAAGCCCAACGTCGGTAAGTCCTCGCTGCTCAACAAGCTCGCGGGCGAGGAGCGGGTGCTCGTCGACCCGATGGCCGGCACCACCCGCGACCCGGTCGACGAGCTGATCGAGCTCGGCGGGCGCACCTGGCGCTTCGTCGACACCGCCGGCATCCGGCGGCGCGACCGCGAGCTGCAGGGCGCCGACTTCTACGCCGCCATGCGCACCAGGGCGGCGCTGGAGCGCTCGGAGGTGGCGATCGTGCTCATCGACGCCAGCGAGCCGCTCACCGAGCAGGACCTGCGCATCATCACCCTGGTCATCGAGTCCGGCCGCGCCATGGTCGTCGCCTTCAACAAGTGGGACCTGGTCGACGAGGACCGCCGCTACTACCTGGAGAAGGAGATCGACCGCCAGCTCGTCCGCACCCCGTGGGCGCTGCGCGTCAACATCTCCGCCAAGACCGGCCGCCACATGGACCGGCTCGTCCCGGCCCTGGAGAAGGCGCTCGACTCCTGGTCCACCCGGGTGCCCACGTCCAGGCTGAACGCGTTCCTCACCGAGCTGATCCAGCAGACGCCGCCCCCCGTGCGCGGCGGCAAGCAGCCGAAGATCCTGTTCGCCACCCAGGCGTCCATCGAGCCGCCCAAGTTCGTGCTGTTCACCTCGGGCTGGCTGGAGGACACCTACCGCCGCTTCATCGAGCGGCGCATCCGCGAGGAGTTCGGCTTCGCCGGATCGCCCATCGAGGTCACTATGAAGATCCGCGAGAAGCGCCAGAAGAAGGACCGCTGATACGATGCGGGACAACGCGTAGACGGAGACGAGTAACCGGGGCCCGCGCGGGCCGAGAGAGCCGCCGGTCGCTGTGAAGGCGGCCCCGCGCCCCCGGTGAAGACACTCCCGAGTGCGAGGAGGAAATGCCTCGCCGGCCTGACCCCCGTCATCGGGTCCTGGAGGCCGCCCCTCGCGGGCGGTGAAAGTGCGGTGGCACCGGGAGCTCCCTTCTCCCCCGCACTCCCAAGGGGTCACGCATATCCGCAAGGAGTTGTGATGATCTCTCGTGTCCTGTCCGCCGAGCTCGCCGAGTTCGCCGGACGACGAGTGACGATCGCCGGCTGGGTCCATCGCCGCCGGCAACTGAAATCCGTGTCCTTCCTCATCGTCAGGGACCGCGCCGGGCTCGCCCAGGCGGTCTTCCACGACGCCGCCCTGCCCGGCGAGGAGAGCGTCGTCGAGGTCACCGGGACCGTGACGGCCAGCGAGCAGGCGCCCGGCGGCGTCGAACTCACCGAGGCCCAGGTGCGCGTGCTGACCGAGCCGGTCCAGGCGCCGCCGTTCGACCTCTACCGGCCGTCGATCCCCGCCGCGCTGCCGACGGTGCTCGACCACGCCCCCGCCGCGCTGCGCCACCCGGCGCTGCGCGCGCCCCTGGAGATCTCCGCCGCGTCCGTCGCCGGGTTCCGCGGCACGCTCGACCGGCTCGGCTTCACCGAGATCCACACGCCCAAGATCGTCGCCTCGGCCACCGAGTCCGGCGCGAACGTCTTCGGCATCGGCTACTTCGGCCGGCCCGCCTACCTCGCCCAGTCGCCCCAGTTCTACAAGCAGGCGATGGTCGGCGTGTTCGAGCGGGTCTACGAGGTGGGGCCGGTGTTCCGCGCCGAACCGCACGACACCGTCCGCCACCTCGCCCAGTACACCAGCCTGGACGCCGAGCTCGGCTTCGTGCGCGACCACCGCGAGGTGATGGCGGTCCTGCGCGAAGCCCTGGCGGGCATGCTCGACTCCGTACAGGACCGCGCCCCCGCCGCCGTCGCCACGCTCGGCGCCCGGCTGCCCGACGTGCCCCAGGAGATCCCCGCCATCCACTTCACCGAGGCGCAGCGCATGACCGGCGAGGACGAACCCGACCTGTCACCCGCCCAGGAACGGTGGCTGTCGGAATGGGCGCTCGCCGAGCACGGGTCCGAATTCCTGTACGTGACCGGCTACCCGATGGCCAAACGGCCCTTCTACACCCATCCCGACCCTGACCGGCCCGGCTACTCCAACGGCTTCGACCTGCTCTTCAGAGGGCTGGAACTGGTGACCGGAGGACAGCGGCTGCACCGGCACCAGGACTACCTGGACGCCCTCGCCGCCCGGGGCGAGGACACCGCCCCGTACGAGGGCTACCTCCAGGCGTTCGCGTACGGGATGCCGCCGCACGGCGGGTTCGCGATCGGGCTGGAACGCTGGACCGCCCGGCTCACCGGCGCCGCCAACATCCGGCAGGTCACCGCGTTCCCGCGCGACCTGCACCGCCTCACGCCGTGACTCCGGGGTGACTCCGCGGTGGCCCGCCCCTGCTGGGGGCGGGTCACCCCTTCCTGGGCATGAGCAGCGCCGCCGCCGCGCCCGCCAGGCAGATGAACGCCGTCACCAGGAACATCTCCGTGTACTCGACATGCAGCGCCGCCTCCACCCGCGCCGTGTACGCCTCCAGCCGCTCGGCGTAGACCGCCGCGTCGACGCCGAACGGCAGCGGCGTGTCCAGATGCGCCGTGAGCGACTGGAACCGGTAGAAACCCCACGCGGACACGGCGGCGATGCCGATGAGCATGCCCATCATCCGCGCCACCACGACCGCCGACGAGGCCACCCCGTGCTGGCGCGGCGGCGTCAGCCGCAGCACCGCCGCCGACACCGGCGCGATCACCAGGCCCACTCCCAGCCCCGCCACCACCAGCGTGCCGTCCACCATCGCCCGCGCCTCCGCCAGCTCCAGCGGCCACCGGCTCATCAGCGCATAACCGGCCGCCGCCACCAGCAGCCCGCCCACGGTCACCAGCCGATCGCCCAACCGGCGCGCCAGCAGCCCGCCCAGCAGTGCGCCCACCGGCAGCGCGATCAGGAACCGGCCCAGCACCAGCGCCCCGTCCAGCGCGTCCAGCCCCAGCAGCGTCTGCGCCGTGAACTGCACGAACACCATCGTCACCAGGAGCGCCGCGCCCGTCAGGAAGCTCACCGCCAGCGTCGCCAGCAGCGGGCCCTTGCGCACCCGCGACAGATCCAGCAGGCGCACCGGGGAGCGGATCTCCCACCACACGAACGCCGCCCCCGCCACCAGGCCCGCCCCGATCACCGGCAGGCCCCACGGCGGCAGGACGGCATGGGCGGGATCCGGGTTGTACAGACCCACCACGAGCAACGCCAGCGCCAACGCCAGCAACCCGCCCCCGACCAGATCCACCGCCTCCGCCTGAGAACCCTTGCTCCCGGCCTGCTCGATGGAGCCCCGCCCCTCCAGGGCACGGGTGCCCTCGGCGGGGATGGGCACGTCGGAAGGGTGGGCGCCCTCTGCGGCGGCGTGCCCTCCCGATGGGACGGCTTGTGCGGGCTCGGGGAGCCCCTCCGTGGGGGTGAGGGTGGGGGCTTCGGGGGAGGGGGGTGGGGGTTTGGTGGGGGAGGGGAGGGCGTGGTGGACGGCCAGGGCGGCGGCGAGGGTGAGGGGGACGTTGATCCAGAAGATGGCGTGCCATCCGCCCACTTCGACGCCCAGCAGCGAGGCGGCGGGGACGCCGGCGAGGAGGCCGCCGTACACGGGCCCGAGGGCGCTGCCGAGCTCCTGGGCGGCCCCGACGGCGCCGAGGGCCAGGGGGCGCTCCCGCTCGCCCCACAGGTCGCCGATGAGCGCCATCGTGATCGGCAGCAGCGCGCCCCCGGCGACGCCCTGGACGGTGCGGCCGGCCACCACCATCACCTCACCGGACGCCAGCGCCGTCAGCACGGAGCCGGCCGCGAAGGCCGCCAGGCAGGCGTGGATGAGCGGCCGCCGCCCGAACCGGTCGGACAGCCGCCCCAGCAGCGGCATCGCCGCCACGTACCCGAGCAGGAACCCGGTGACCACGGGCGTGACCCGTTCGAGCCGGTTGAGCGGGATGCCGATGTCGGTGGCGATGTCGATGAGGACGGTCACGACCACGTACGCGTCGAGGGCGGCGAGCAGCACCACCGCCCCGCCCACGCCGAGGACGACCCGGCGGGCGCTCCTCATCCCGCGGACGACGCTGGCGAAGACGACGCCGGCGAAGACGGCGCCGACGACGACGATGACGACGGCGGGGGCGTGATCGTCACCGGCGCGTCGTAGTCGGCGAACGAGACCGTCACCGTGCCCTCGCGCAGTTGCAGCAGCACCTTGGTGAGCCTGCTGCTGGCCCGGTCGACCCAGACGGTGCCGTTGACGCCCTCGGTGACGCCGGGCACCAGCGTGCTCAGCGCCTGCCCGGTGAAGGCGACGTCGACCCGGTAGGCGCCGTCCTCCTCGGCCCGGACGAGCGGGTCGGCGGCGGTGGCGAGCAGCCCCGGGATGCCCTTGGCGGGGTCGAGGATGAGCGACGGGTCGTAGAGCTGGGCGAGCTGTTGCCGGGTCATCTCCTGGTAGCCGCCGGTCGGCCCCTTGAAGTGGACCTTGTCGCCGATGAGCATGAACGACACCTCCTGGAGGTTGCCGAACACCTCCAGCGTGATGGTCCCGTCGGCGTCGCCCTCGGCGGTGAGCCGCCCGTCGGCCTTCTTGACGGGCACGTTCGGCTTGCCCTCGGTGGCGATGGAGAACGCGGCGGATTTGACCGTCTTCATCGCCTCGGCGGCCTGGCGCATCAGGTCGGGCCCGGCGGGCAGCGCCGCGCCCTCGCCTGCGGAGGAGCAGGCCGCCAGGGCCACGACGGCCAGGGCCACCACGAGCAGCTTTCTCAACATGAGCGGATCGTAGCGAGCGGGACGGACACCCGGGCGGCCCCTGCGGTATCGACTGCGTGTCAGCGCAGTTTCTTCAGATGCTCCACGATGGGCCCGTAGGCGGCCTCCAGCTCCTTGAGCTGGTCGTCGGTGAGCCGGTCGACGAAGTGCTCGCGCACCCCGGCCACGTGGTCGGGCGCCACCCGCTGGATCGTCTCCCAGCCCTCGTCGGTCAGCACGGCGAACGTGCCCCGCCGGTCGTCGCGGCAGTCTTCGCGGGTGACCAGGCCCTTGGCCTCCATCCGGGAGATCTGGTGGGAGAGCCGGCTGCGGGACTGGATGGTCGCGTCGGCCAGGTCGCTCATCCGCATGCGCCGCGCGGGGCTCTCGGACAGGTTGACCAGGATCTCGTAGTCGTTGAGTGACAGGGCGTGTTCCTGAAGCTCCCGGTCCAGGCGGTGCATGAGCAGCTTGTGCAGGGCCAGGTGGGTTCGCCAGGCACGCTGCTCAGCGGGGGAAAGCCAGCGAGGCGCGCTCATGATCTCCAATCTAGCGCACGTAGAGTGACGAAGGTGGGGGAGAAGTCGGGAGAGAGCCTGGGCACCGTGCTGGTGGCCGGGGCGGCGAACCTCGCCATCGCGGTGGCCAAGCTGCTGGCGGGGATCGTCAGCGGGTCGGCGGCGATGCTGTCGGAGGCGGCGCACTCGGCGGCCGACACGGTGACGGAGGTGCTGCTGCTGGTCGCGGTCCGGCGTTCGGGCAAGCCGGCCGACCGGCGCCATCCGTTCGGATACGGCAAGGCGGGGTTCTTCTGGGCGATGATGGCGGCGTTCGCGACGCTGGCGGGCGGCGCCGGGTTCTCGATCACCCACGGCGTGCACGAGATCGTCCGCGGGGAGGAGCTGTCGGCGCTCACCCCGGCGTACGTGGTGCTGGCGGTCTCGTTCGTCATCGAGGGGGTGTCGTTCCTCAAGGCGTACGGGCAGCTGCGCGGCGAGGCGGGCCGGTGGCGGGTCAGCCCGCTGCGGCTGGCCAGGAAGACGTCCGACACGGCGCTCAAGGCGGTGCTGCTGGAGGACGGGGCGGCGCTGGCCGGGCTGGTCATCGCGGCGCTGGGGCTGCTCGGCTCGCAGCTCACCGGGTCGTCGCTGTGGGACGGCCTGGCGTCGGTCCTCATCGGCGTGCTGCTGCTGGTGGTCGCGCTCACGCTCATCCAGGCGAACCTGTCGCTGCTCATCGGCCAGGCGGCGCCGCGCCCGATCGAGACGGGGGTGCGCGCGGTGCTCCTCGTCCAGCCGGAGGTGGAGGACGTGGTGGAGCTGCTCACCATGGTCATCGGGCCGGGCCGGTTCCTGGTCGCGGCGAAGATCGACTTTCGGGACGAGGTGCGCGCCGGAGGTGTGGAGCGCGCCTGTGAGGAGGTGGACCGCAGGCTGCGCGAGCGCTTCCCCGGCATCGACCAGGTGTTCCTCGACCCCACCCCGCCCCGCCGCCGCTAGTCGAACGCCATGACGATCGCCACGCCGACGACGTGCATGACGACCACGGCGACGAGCAGCGACACGAACACGAACTTGGCCGGCCCGTGCTCGAACGTCCGGCCCTCTTCGAGGGGGCGCCGCTGGGCCATCCGGTCCGCGATGCGCTCCTCCAGGGGCTTCTTGTAGAACATGCGCCCACATTATCCGGACATCGGCAGGCGGGTGGCGGGCGAGTCGGTGATCACGGCCACCAGGACGTCCGGCTCCGCGCGCCATTCCAGCAGGTGGCGGCCCGTCCAGTCCGGTTCGGCCGTGGCCATCTCGGCGAGGGTCAGCTCGCCCCGCTTGATCAGCGCCTCCTTGCGCACCCAGTGGCGGATCAGGTCCTCGTTGCCGCGCGCCCCGGCCAGCTCGGCGGGGGTGAGCGCGATCGGGGCCAGCGTGCGGTCGAGCGGGCCTGGCGGCACCCGCTCGGCGTCCACGCCGACGCGGCCGGGGCCGGCCGCCGCGCACACGTAGCCGCGCGTGTGGCTGAGGCTCACGCCCAGTTCGGGGGCTTCGACCAGGTACGGCCTGCCGTGCCCCGGCCCGTGCACGTCGCAGTGCTGCGCCAGCGTCAGCTCGCCGGGATCGGCGCCCAGCACCCGGCCGGCGCAGAGCCGTACCAGCAGGTGGGCGGCGACGAACGCGATCCGGTCGGGGGCGAAGCGGAAGCGCGCGGCGCGATCGCGCTCGACGTCCGTCAGCCACTCCAGGGGTGCGCGCACCTCGTCGGGCGGGCAGCCCATCGCCGCCGCCAGGGCCGTCGCAGGAGTGATCGTCACTGGGTGGATCGTACCTCCCGCGCAGGGAATTTGAGGGGGATTTCACCGCCCGCCAACCCCTCCAAATACGGATAAATCCTAGGATTAAGTGATATTTCGGGATAAGTCGCGCACTGGGGGTGGCGGCATGGTCCAGCTCATCAAGCCGGAGCTCGACAGGCTCCGCGACCGCTGCGCCGGGCGGGTCGTCACCCGCCACGACACCGAGTACGACGTGCTGCGCTCGATCTGGAACGGCGCCGTCGACCGCCGCCCCGCCGTGATCGTCCGGTGCAGCGGCCCCGAGGACGTCTCGGCGGGCGTGCGCTTCGCCCGCGAGGAAGGGCTGGAGATCTCCGTACGCGGCGGCGGCCACGGCTTCGGCGGCTCGGCCGTCACCGACGGCGGCCTCATGCTCGACCTCAGCCCGCTGCGCCTCGTCGACGTCGACCCCGCCACCCGCAGCGCGGTCTGCTGCGGCGGCGCCACCTGGGCCGACGTCGACGCCGCCACCCAGGCCCACGGGCTGGCCACGCCGGGCGGCACGATCAGCCACACCGGCATCGGCGGCCTGACGCTCGGCGGCGGGTTCGGCTGGCTGACCCACAGGCACGGCCTGACGATCGACAACCTCGAGGCGGCCGACCTGGTGCTGGCCGGGGGCGAGCAGGTGCACGCCTCCGCCCGGGACCACCCGGACCTGTTCTGGGCCCTCCGGGGCGGCGGCGGCAACTTCGGCGTCGTCACCGCGTTCACCTACCGGCTGCACCCCGTCGGCCCGGCCGTGCACGTCGCCGTGCTGTTCTGGGAGGCCGAACGCGGCAGGCAGGCCGCCGAGGTCATCGACGCCGCCGCCACGGGCCTGCCGGACGACGCCGCCGTGCTGATCGGCTTCGGGATGAGCGCCCCGCCCGCCCCGTTCGTGCCCGAGGAGCACCGGCTGCGCCCCGGCCACGCGCTGATCGTCGCGGGGTTCTCCACGGCCGAGCGGCACGAGGCGGTGCTGGCCTCCATCCGGCGGGAGCTGGAGCCGCTGTTCGAGTTCGTCGCGCCGATGCCGTACACGCAACTGCAGTCGCTGCTCGACGAGAGCGCGCCGTGGGGCATCTCCGCCTACGAGAAGGCGCTCGACCTGCCCGGCCTCACGCCCGAGGCGATGACGGCGATCTGCGAGCAGGCGGCGGGCAAGTCCTCGCCGCTGTCGTTCCTGCCGACCTTCCGGCTCGACGGCGCCTTCGCCGCCAGGGACGACGACGCCACCGCGTTCAGCGGCAGCCGCGCGCCGCACTACACGATGTCCATCGCCGCGATCACGCCCTCGGCGGACGAGCTGCCCGCCGAGCGGGAGTGGGCGCGCTCCGCCTGGGAGGCGCTGCTCCCGTACGCCGGGGGCACGGGCTCGTACGTGAACTTCATCGCCGACCGGGACGAGGAGCGGGTGCGCGCCTCGTACGGGGCGAAGTACGACCGGCTGGCGGCCGTCAAGGCCGCCTACGATCCCGACAACGTCTTCCACCTGAACGCCAACGTCAGGCCCCGGCCGGGGCGGGAGGAACCGCCCCGGCCGTGACCGTCATCGGGTGAGGCGGTAGCCGGGCAGCCCGGGGATCGGGCCGGTCGGCGGCCGGTGACGCAGGGCGGACATTTCGGCCGGCGGCACGGCCTGGCACCGCAGGCCCCGCTCCGGCGGGTCGACGGAGACCAGGTAGGCGTCGATCGCCCGCGTCGGGCAGTCGCCGCGGCCGTAGATGCCGTGACCCCAGCCCTCGTAGGTGATCAGCCGGGCCTCACGGCCGATCTGCCGCGCCGCGCTCACCGCCCACGGGTAGCCCGTGGCCGGATCGTGCAGGGCGTTGCCCAGCAGCAGCGGGGGTGTGCCGTCGACGCGCAGCCGATGCTGCGGGTTGGGGATCGGCGCCTCGGTGCCCAGGCACGCCGCGGTGATCGGATGCGCCGCCGCGCTGACCAGCATGTCCGGCGCGATGCGCGCGGACCTGCGCAGGTGCTGCTCGTAGGCGCGGTAGTCGCGGATGGGCAGCAGGTAGTCCTGGCAGAAGACGCGCGTCGGATCGTTGATCGCCTGCTCGGCGGACGAGGCCGACGAGGCGGTGGAGGGCGGGGTCAGGATCGGGCGGGCGGTCGCCGCGCCGCTCTCCAGCGCCACCAGGAACTCGGCCAGCTCCTTGAACGCCGGGCCGTAGAACGCGCCGAACGCCTGCCCGATCAGGTCGAGCTTGCCCAGCTTGATCTCCGGGGAGCCCGGCAGGCTCAGCTCGCCGCGCTCCGCCCGCGCCAGCAGGTCCGCCCAGACGGTCCGCACGTCCCTGCCGTGCAGCGCGCACGTCCGGGTGCGCTCGCACCAGGCGACGAACTCGTCGAAGGAGTCCTGCGCGGTCCACGACTCGGTGTCGAGGAACGCCCGCGTGCCCAGGCTGTGGTCCATGTTGCTGTCGAGCGCCAGCGCGCGGATCCGGTGCGGGAACCGCTCGGCGTAGAGCTGGCCGATGAGCGTGCCGTAGGAGATGCCGTAGTAGGTGAGCTTGTCGTCGCCGAGCGCGGCGCGCAGGGCGTCGAGGTCGCGCACCACGCTGCCGGTGTCGACGTGGTCGAACAGCGGCCCGGTGCGGGCCCGGCAGTCGTCACGGTAGCGCCGGTTGTGCGCCAGCAGCGCGTCGAACCCGGCCTGGTCCCTGATCGACAGCGGGTCGGGCGCCTGGAGGGCCAGCTCCAGCGAGCACAGGACCGGATGGCTGCGCGCCACGCCGCGGGGGTCGAAGCCCACCACGTCGAAGCGGCTGGTGATCTCCGGGGTGAAGCCGAGGTAGCCGCCCACCACGGCGTCCACGCCGGAGCCGCCGGGGCCGCCCGGGTTGATGACGAGCGAGCCGATCCGGGCCGCCGGATCGCTCGCCTTGCGCCGGGCCAGCGCGAGCTCGAACGTCTCGCCGCGCGGCTTGCGCCAGTCGACGGGCACGGTCAGCGTGCCGCACTCGGCCGACGGGTCCTCGGCGCACGGAGTCCAGGAGATCGCGCCCGCGCCCGCGCTCGCCGTGGCCGGCGTCAGGGGCGCGAGCAGGGTGAGGACGAGAGCGGGGAGGAGCGAGAGGATCAGGACAGGTCTTCGCACTGCGCGTCCAATCGTCGGGGATCCGATCATCGACCGGATCTTCCGACAAGACCATCCGACTGGAGGACGAAACGGATGTCATCCTCCAGGCCGACATCAGCGCAGCAGACCGGCCATCCAGTCCTCCACCTCGTCGGGGTGGCGGGGCAGCGCGCCGGACATCAGGCGGGCGCCGTCGGCCGTGATGACCAGGTCGTCCTCGATCCGCACGCCCAGGCCGCGGAACTCCTCCGGCAGGGTGAGATCGTCCGGCTGCAGGTACAGGCCGGGCTCGACGGTGAGCACCTGGCCCTCCTCCAGGACGCCGTCGAGATAGACCTCGGCGCGCGCCCTGGCGCAGTCGTGCACGTCCAGGCCGAGCATGTGGCCGCTGCTGCACAGCGTGTAGCGGCGGTACAGGCCCGTCTCCATGAGCGTGTCGGGCGACTCCTTGAGCAGGCCCCACTCGTTCAGCCCCTCGCAGATGACGCGCATGGCCGCCTGGTTGGAAGTCGCGGAAGCGGGCGCCGGGCCGCAGCGTGGCGATCGCGGCTGCCTGCGCCTCGTACACCAGCTCGTACACCTGCCGCTGCACCGGCCCGAACCGGCCCGACAGCGGCAGCGTGCGGGTGACGTCGGCGGTGTAGAGCGTGTCGGACTCCACGCCCGCGTCGAGCAGCAGCAGGTGCGCCGGGTCGAGCGGGCCGTCGTTGCGGATCCAGTGCAGCACGCAGGCGTGCGCCCCCGAGGCCACGATGCTGTCGTAGCCGGTCGCGTTGCCCTCCAGCCGCGAGCGCAGCCCGAACACGCCCTCCAGATAGCGCTCGCCGCGCGGGTGGCCGAGCGCCGCGGGCAGGGCGCGCACCACGTCCTCGAAGCCGCGCGCGGTGGCGTCGACCGCCCCCTGCAGCTCGCCGACCTCCCACTCGTCCTTGATCAGCCGCATCTCCGACAGGAAGCTCTCGAACTCGGCGTCGCCGTCGCCGGGCGCCACCATCGCGTCCACCGCCGCGTCCACGCCGCGCAGCACCCGCGCCGAGCCCTTCAGGTCCAGCTCGCGGATGTGCGCGCAGTCCACCTGGTACAGCTCCGACGCCTCGGCCAGGTCCGGCCTGCGGCCCACCCAGAACTCGCCGTAGCGGCGGTCGCGGTAGAACTCCTCGCCCTCCTCGCGGGGCGAGCGCGGCCTGACGTACAGCCGCGCCTCGCCGGACGGCTCGATCACGAGCACGTCGTCGGGCTCGCCCGCGCCCGTCAGGTACGCGTACGCGCTGTGCGGGCGGAAGCGGTAGTCGCTGTCGTTGCTGCGGACCTTGAGCCGCCCCGATGGCACCACCAGCCGCTCCCCGGGGAACCGGCTCGCCAGCGCCGCCCGCCGCTTGGCCGCCCACGGCGCGACCGGCAGCGCCGTGACGTCCGTGCGCCGGGTGTCGGCCCACCCGGTCCGCATGAACGCGGCCAGCTCCCCGGTGATCGGCAGGTCGTGGCTCCCGGTGTTGAGCGGCTCGTTCATCAGGTGTCTCTCCGCAGGTGGATCGTGATTATCCCGGACTTTCGGTACGGCAGCTTACGTGACTCCTTGACGGGCTCCCACCCGGTTGCTTGCCTGGGACGACAAGCGCTTAACCGGGTGCCCGCCGGGGTAACTCAGAGCCGAGGTGGTGCAGATGCTCATCGGGACGATCCTGCGCGGCAAGGGAAGCGGCGTCACGACGGTGGCGCCGGAGGCCACCGTCCGCGACCTGCTGGACAAGCTCGCCGAGCACAACATCGGCGCCGTCGTGGTCTCCGCCGACGGCGTGACCATCGACGGCATCGTGTCCGAACGCGACGTGGTGCGCCGCCTGCACGACCGGGGCGCCGCCATCCTCGCCGAGCCGGTGTCGTCGATCATGACGGCCGAGGTGCGCACCGTCGCGCCCGGCGACCGGGTCGACGAGCTGCGCAAGATCATGACCACGCACCGGGTGCGGCACATGCCCGTGGTCGAGGACGGCCGCCTGGTCGGCATCGTCAGCATCGGCGACGTGGTCAAGAGCGCGATCGAGGAGCTGGAGACCGAGAAGGCGTCGCTGGTGGACTATCTTCACCGCTGACCGGGGTGGGACCCTGGTCGGGTGATGTACGGGCCTCCCGAATACCCTCGCGCGTCCAGCAGCCCGACGATCATCCTGCTGGTGTCGGGGATGACCGGTGTGCTGGGGTTCCTGATCGGCTTCTTCGCCGGGCTCGGCTCGGGGGAGACGGCCGCCCCGCCCGCGCCCCGGGTCACGGTGACGGTCGAGGGGCCGACGGCCGAGCCGGTTCCCGCCCCGACGGCCACCGGCCAGCCGCCGGGCACCGAGGCTCCCGGCACGGGCGCGCCCGACACCGGGACGCCCGACATCGGCACGCCCGACACCGGCGCGCAGCCCCCGGGCACCGGCACGCCGCCCGTGACCGCCGGGCCCGGCGGCGGCAACGCCACGCTCCGCACCCTGGTCGTGGGCGTCGACATCCAGCCCGGCACCTACCGCACCACCGGCCCCGTCACCGCCTCCCAGAGCTGCTACTGGGCCCGGATGAAGGGCACCACCGCCTCGATCGCCGACGTGATCGACGCCGGCATGCCGACCGGCCCCGCCACCGTCACCGTCCTCGCTACGGACAAGTCGTTCCAGACCGGCGGCTGCGCCGAGTGGACCAAGGCGTGAAGCAGGTGTTTGCGGAGGCCACACCGCACGTAGGAGGATTCCCTCAGCCCACCTAGGAGGATGACATGTCGGTGTTGCGGAGCTTCGTGGACAGCGTACGGAACGGCTCGATCGAGGTGATCGACCTGACCGCGCCCCTCTCCTCGGACACGCCGATCCTCCAGCTCCCCGAGCCGTTCGGCAACACGATCCCGTTCCGCCTGGAGGAGATCAGCCGCTACGACGACCGCGGCCCCGCCTGGTACTGGAACGACATCCACACGGGTGAGCACACCGGCACCCACTTCGACGCCCCCGTCCACTGGGTCACCGCCCGCGACGGCCAGGACGTGTCCCAGGTGCCCGTGACGAGCCTGCTCGCCCCCGCCGTCGTCCTCGACTTCGCCGCCGAGGCCGCCAAGGACCCGGACTTCCTCCTCCAGGTCGACCACGTCAAGGAATGGGAACGCGCCAACGGCCCGCTCCCCGACGGCGGCTGGCTCCTCTACCGCACCGGCTGGGACTCCCGCTCCGGCGACCAGGCCGCGTTCCTCAACGCCGACGAGACCGGCCCGCACACGCCCGGCATCTCCGTCGAGTGCGCCCGCTGGCTGGCCGAGGAGACGCCCGTGCTCGGGCTCGGCGTCGAGACCGTCGGCACCGACGCGGGCGCCGCCCACTCCTTCGACCCCGCCTTCCCGTGCCACTCCTACCTGCTCGGAGCCGGCAAGTACGGCCTCACCCAGCTCCGCAACCTCGACCGGCTCCCGGTGACCGGCGCCGTCGTCGTCGCGCCGCCGCTGCCCATCCTCGGCGGCTCCGGCAGCCCCGTACGCGTGCTCGCCCTCGTCGAGCGCGGCGGCGGCGAGGCCGGGCAGGCGCGGTGACCGTCGCCGAGGCCGTCGGGCGGGCTCTGGCCGCCGCCGGGGCCCGCGTCGCGTTCGGGGTGGTCGGCAGCGGCAACTTCCACGTCACCAACGCCCTCGTACGGCACGGCGCGCGTTTCGTCGCGGCCCGCCACGAAGGCGGCGCCGCCACCATGGCCGACGCCTATGCCCGCACGAGCGGCCACGTCGGCGTCGTCACCGTCCATCAGGGGCCCGGGCTCACCAACGCGGTCACCGGCATCGCCGAGGCCGCCAAGAGCCGCACCCCGCTCGTCGTGCTGGCCGGCGAGGCCACCGACGCGCGCTCCAACTTCCACATCGACCAGGACGCCCTGGCCCGCTCCGTGGGCGCCGTCGCCCTGCGCGTCACCTCCCCGGCCACGGCCGTCGCCGAGGCCCTGGAGGCGTTCCGCCTGGCCCGCGACGACCGCCGCACCGTCCTGCTCAACCTTCCCCTGGACCTCCAGACCGCCGACACCGCAGCCAGTACGGAGTCCTCCCGCGTCGAAGGAGTCCCGGACCGTGGGGTGGCAGGGGGCGCCGCCCTTGAGGGGCCTGCCACCGGCCAGGGGGACCTTCGCGCGAGGGTGGAGGAGTTCGCGCGGTTGCTGCGGGAGGCGCGGCGGCCGGTGTTCGTGGCGGGGCGCGGGGCCAGGCGGGCGCGGGCCGAGGTGGAGGCGCTGGCCGGGCGGGCCGGGGCGCTGCTGGCGACCTCGGCGGTCGCCCGGGGCCTGTTCCGGGGCAGCCCGTGGGACCTGGACGTGAGCGGCGGGTTCGCCACGCCGCTGGCCGCCGAGCTGATCCGCGACGCCGACCTGGTGGTGGGCTGGGGGTGCGCGCTGAACATGTGGACCACCCGCCACGGCGCGCTCATCGGCCCGGACGCCACGGTCGTGCAGGTGGACCTGGAGCCCGAGGCCGTCGGCAGGCACGTCCGCGCGGACCTGGGGGTCGTCGGGGACGTGGCCGTGGTGGCGCGCGCGGCCGGGGACGCCCTCGCGGCCGGGCAGCCGTCCGCGGGCTACCGGTCGGCGGACGTGGCGCGGCGGATCCGGGAGGAGGGCCGGTGGCGGGACGTGCCGTACCGGGACGAGAGCGGCGGCGGCCGGATCGACCCGAGGACGCTCAGCATCGGCCTGGACGACCTGCTGCCCGCCGAGCGCACCGTGGTCACCGATTCCGGAAATTTCATGGGATATCCGGCGATGTTCATGGATGTCCCCGACGAGGCCGGGTTCTGCTTCACCCAGGCGTTCCAGGCCGTCGGGCTGGGCCTGGCCGGCGCGATCGGCGCGGCCGTGGCACGCCCGGACCGGCTGACGGTGGCGGCGCTCGGCGACGGCGGCGCCTGGATGGGCGCGGCCGAGCTGGAGACCGTCGTGCGGCTCGGCCTGCCGATGGTGGTCGTGGTGTACGACGACGAGGCCTACGGCGCGGAGGTGCACCACTTCGGGCCGGGCGGCGACCCGCTCGACACCGTGCGGTTCCCGCCGGCCGACCTGGCGGCGGTGGCGCGCGGGCACGGGTTCGCGGCGGTGACCGTGGGCGCGGCGGCGGACCTGGCCGGGGTGGCCGACTGGCTGAAGGGGCCGCGCGACCGGCCGCTGCTGGTGCACGCCCAGGTCACCCGGGAGCGCGCCTCCTGGTGGCTGGAGGAGGCGTTCCGGGGCCACTAGAGCTTGCGCTGGGTGCGGGCCTCCTCGGCGGCCGACAGCACGGTGGCCAGCGGCGCGCCGCCGCCCGCCGCGACGGCGGCGGCGATCGCGCCCTCCACGAACGGCACGTCGGCCAGCACCACCCGGCCCGGCTCCACCAGCAGCCTGGCGGTCAGCACCGAGCTGCCGAGGTCCGGGATGAGCACCACGCCGTCGCCCTCGTCGACCTGCTCGACGGCCTGGTCGATGAGGTCCACGCTGGTGCCGGTGCGGCCGTCGCCGGTGCCGCCGCACGCGGCGACCCGCACCCGGTCGCCGGCGATGCACCGGGCCAGCGAGGCCACCTCGGCGGCCAGCCCGGCGCTGTGCGAGATGAGGATGAGCCCGACCATCAGGACGCCACCGCCGCCAGCGCCGCCATGATGATCGCCGCCGAGGCCGCCCCGGGGTCCTCGTGGCCGACGCTGCGCTCGCCGAGATAGCTGGCGCGGCCCCGGCGGGCCCGCAGCGGGATCGTCGCCCGCGCCCCCTCCTCGGCCGCGCGGGCCGCCCGCTCGAACGCCTCCCGCGCCGCGATCTCCTCCTGTACGGCCCGGGTCAGCTCCCGGGAGGCGGGCACCAGCGCGTCCAGCATCGTCTTGTCGCCCTGCGCCGCCTTGCCCAGCCGTTCCACCGCCCGCACCCCCGACTCGAACGCCGCGGCGAACACGGCCAGCGTGACCGGCGAGTCCATGCTCTTGCCCATCTGCCGGAACGCCGACCCGTACAGGGGACCCGAGGCCCCGCCGACGCGGCGGATCAGTGTCGTGCCGGCGGACACCAGCGCCTGCACGGGCGTGGCGGGCGGCCACTCGGCGAACGCCTGCCGCACCTCGGTGAAGCCGCGGTCGAGGTTCGCGCCGTGGTCGGCGTCGCCGATGGCGGCGTCGAGCGCGGTGAGCCGGTCGCGCTGCAGCCGCACCAGCCGGCCCGCGTCCTCGAACCAGGCCAGGAAGAACGCCGTGTCCATCCCCTCGCCCGTCCCGCGGTCCATCAGCTCGCCCATCCCGCCCATCAGCGCCCCCAGCGCAGCCCCGGAGTCTCGACCGGTGCGTCCCAAAGGCGCGTCAGGTCGTCGTCGAGCCGGCACACGGTCACCGAGAAGCCCTGCATGTCCAGGCTCGTCACGTAGTTACCCACCAGCGAGCGCGTCACCCGTGCCCCCTTGCCCCGCACGAACGACTCCGCCTCGGCGAAGACCACGTACAGCTCCATCAGCGGGGTCGAGCCCATGCCGTTGACCATGACGAGCAGGTCGCCGCGCAGCGGCAGGTCGCCGTGGATCGCCTCCATCGCGATCGCGGCCAGCTCGCGCGCCGACACCAGCGGGACGCGGGCGCGGCCGGGCTCGCCGTGGATGCCGATGCCGAGCTCCACCTCGTCGCCGGGCAGGTCGAAGGTGGGCTTGCCGGCGGCGGGGGAGGTGCAGGAGGTGAGCGCGATCCCGAACGAACGGCTGCGCCCGTCCACCTCGGCGGCCACCCGGGCCACCTCGGCCAGCGGCGCGCCCTCCTCGGCCAGCGCCCCGGCGATCTTCTCCACGAACACCGTGGCCCCGGTGCCGCGCCGCCCGGCGGTGTAGAGGGAGTCCTGCACGGCCACGTCGTCGTCGACGATCACCTTCGCCACCTCGACGCCCGCGCACAGCTCGGCGGCCATCTCGAAGTTGAGCACGTCGCCGGTGTAGTTCTTGACGACGTGGAGCACCCCGGCGCCGCCGTCGACGGCCCTGGTGGCGTCGAGGATCTGGTCGGGCACCGGCGAGGTGAAGACGTCGCCGGGGCAGGCGGCGTCCAGCATGCCGTGGCCGACGAAGCCGGCGTGCAGCGGCTCGTGGCCGGAGCCGCCGCCGGAGACCAGCGCCACCTTCCCCGGCCTCGGCGCGTCGGCCCGGTAGACCACGCGGTCGCGCACCCGCAGGGACGGGTGGGCCGCGGCCAGGCCGTTCAGCGCGTCCTCAACCACGGACTCGGCCGTGTTGATGAGCTTCTTCATGGTGAGAACATCTGCCCGTTATGACGCCCTGGCAAGCACCCCGGCGTGGAGGGCCGGCCGGGTAGGCTACCGTCTGCACATGGCTGAGATCGTGTACCCGCCGGTGATCGCCGCCGCGCGGACCCTCTTTCGCGTGCTCGACTACCGCTTCCACTTGGAGGGCACCGACAACGTGCCGCGTTCCGGCGGCGCGGTGCTGGTGAGCAACCACATCAGCTATCTGGACTTCATCTTCGCCGGGTTCGGCGCGCTGCCGTCCAAGCGGCTGGTGCGGTTCATGGCCAAGCAGGACGTGTTCGACCACCGGATCTCCGGGCCGCTGATGCGCGGCATGCACCACATCCCGGTCGACCGGGGGGCGGGCGCGGGCTCCTACGCGACGGCGCTGCGCATGCTGAAGGCCGGCGAGGTGGTGGGCGTGTTCGCCGAGGCCACGATCAGCCGGTCGTTCACCGTCAAGGAGATCAAGAACGGCGCGATCCGGATGGCGCAGGCGACCAAGGTCCCGGTGATCCCGGTGGCGCTGTGGGGCAGCCAGCGGCTGTGGACCAAGGGCAGGAAGAAGCAGCTCCTCCAGCGGCACGTGCCGATCACGATCCTGGTGGGCGAGCCGATGCACCCCAAGCGCGGCGAGGACGTCAACGAGCACGCGGCCGACCTGCGCGAGCGGCTGACGGCGCTGGTCGACCGGGCGCAGCGCACCTACCCGGAGATCCCGCCGGGCGTGTGGTGGCAGCCGGCGCACCTGGGCGGCACCGCGCCGACCCCGGAGGAGGCCGCCGCGATGGACGCCGCCGAGGCCGAGGCCAGGGCCGCCAAGCGGGAGGACTAGATCGCCGCCTGATAGCTGCTGGCGCGCATGCCCGCCAGCAGCCCCGCGGTCTGCTCCGGGGTGAAGCGGCGCACGGGGTCGTGGTGCAGCAGGCCCTCGATGAGCGGGCGCATCACGCCGGCCCGGCGCGGCGGCGGGAACCGGCCGCTGCGGGCCATGCCGAGCACGGTCGCGGCGTCCTGCCCCGGGTAGGGCGGCTGGCCCTCGATGGCGCTGTAGAGGGTGGCGCCGAACGACCACATGTCGGCCTCCTTGCTGGCCGGGCCGCCGTAGAGCCGCTCGGGGGCCATGAACGCGGGGGTGCCGCGCAGCCGCCGCGAGGTCGTCATGCGGATGTCACCCTCGGCGGTCGCTATGCCGAAGTCGCTCAGCACGACCCGCTCGCCCGTCAGCATGACGTTGGCGGGCTTGACGTCACGGTGCAGCACGCCGGCCTGGTGCGCGGTGCGCAGCGCGGCGAGCAGGTGCTGGCCGATGGCCGCCACCGACTGCGCCGGCAGCGTGCCGACCTGCGACAGGAGCTGGTGCAGCGACAGCCCGTCGAGGTACTCCATCACGATCCAGAGCTTGCCGCCCTCTTCCATGAGGTCGTGGACCGTGACGATGTTGGGGTGGCTGAGCCGGGCCGCCATCCTCGCCTCGCGAAGGACACGACGGCGCACCATCTCGGCCTCGCCGGCGAGCGTCAGCTCCTTGAGCGCCACCTCACGGTGCAGAAGCTGATCGAACGCGCGCCAGACGACGCCCATGCCCCCACGACCGGCCTCCTCGTTCAGGAGGTACCGTCCGCCGATCTCCCGCCGCATACCATCCCCTCTTTGACAGGGGTAATCATGTCATCTCTGCGCGCAGCTTTGGGTGCCTAACGTGATCTGGATATGTCGGGAATCGTAGCTTGGCTGGTCAACGGCGCGGAAATTCGCCCGCGAACGACACGCCAGAGCAGGCCGACGGCCACGAGCGACAGCACGACGGACCCGCCGAACACCGCGGGCAGCCCGGCCGCCTCGCCCAGGACGCCGCCGAGCGCGGCCCCGACGGGCATCCCGCCCATGCCGATCAGCCGGTAGGCGGCGTTCACCCGGCCCAGCAGCTCGGTGGGGATCAGCCGCTGCCGGGTGGAGATGACGAGCACGTTGGACACCGCGCTGGAGATGCCCCACAGCAGCGCCGTCGGGTAGAGCAGCCAGGTGACGGGCACGAACAGCGGCACCAGGTGCAGCAGGGTGTTGAGCAGCCACATGCCGATCAGCGTCCGGCCCTCGCCGAGCACCCCGGAGATCCGCTCCGACACCAGTGCCCCGGCCGCCGCCCCGGCGGCGAACACGGTCAGCATGAGCCCGTAGCCGCTCGGCTCCAGCCCGAACCGCGACTCCTCGCCGACCAGCCACAGCACGAACACCCCCCAGTAGGCGGCGGTGGCGAAGTTCAGCGTCCCGGCGGTCAGGGCCAGCGCCCGCAGGAACCGCTGCGACCACAGCCAGCGCAGCGCCTCGGCGATCTCCCCGGCCATGGGCCGCCGGGCGCCCGCCGGCTGGTAGGAGCCCCGCATGCCCAGCAGGAGCAGCCCGGCCGCGGCGTACAGGAGGCCGGGCCCGCCGAAGACGGCGGCGGGCAGGAGGGTGACGAGGACGCCCGCGAGCGGGGAGCCGGCGAACTCGTTGCCGATCATCTGGGCGCTCTGCAGCCGCCCGTTGGCCCGCGTGAGGGCCTGGGGCTCGACCGCCATCGGCAGCACGGACTGCGCGGAGGTGTCGGCGAGCACCTCGGCCACGCTCGCCAGCAGCACGGCGGCCAGCATGACCCAGAGGTTCATCAGCCCGAGCACGGCCAGCGCGCCGGCGGCCACGAGGACGCCCGCGCGCAGCGCGTTCGCCGTCACCATGATCCGCCGCCGGTCCAGCCGGTCGGCCAGCGCCCCGGCGGGCAGCGCGAACAGCAGCCACGGCAGCGTGGTGGCCGCGCCGACGAGCGCCACCTGCGCGGGGGAGCGGGTGAACGACACCGCCAGCAGCGGCGCGCCCACCTTCAGCACGCCGTCGGCCAGGTTCGACAGCGTGGCCGACGACAACAGGAAGCCGAACGATCGATTCACCGGGGCACTCCGATAGTGTGTAAGGAAAAGTGTGCAAATGAACCTTTGCAAAGATAGGTGTGCACAGTGATGTCCCGCAAGAGCCCTTCCGCGCGGAAACTCGACGCGAGCGCGCTCAAGTCCTTCGCCCATCCCCTCCGCCTGCGCCTGTACGAGCTGCTGGACGAGCACGGCCCCTCCACCGCCACCCGGCTCGCCGCCCTCGTGACGCAGAACACCGGCGCCACCAGCTACCACCTGCGCGAGCTGGCCAGGCACGGGATGATCGAGATCGCCCCCGAGCTGGGCCGAGGCAAGGAGAAGTACTGGCGGGTGGTGCCCGGCGGCTTCTCCTACGGCGACCCGCCCGGCGACCCCGAGACGGCCGGCGCGCTGGAGTTCCTCCTCGACGACCTCGTCCGGCGGCGCGGCGCCGAGCTGGCCCGGTGGCGCGAGGAGGAGCCGCGCACCCCCAAGGAGTGGGTAGAGGCCAGCGTCCTCGGCCGCCGCTCCCTGCGCCTGACCCCCGACGAGACGCGCGACCTGCGCGACGAGGTGTTCGAGGTGATGGAACGCTACCGGGCCCGCTCCGACAGCCGCTCCCACGACGCCCCCGGCACCGGGCACGTCGTCATCCACTTCGACGTCCTGCCCACAGGCATGACGGACTCCTAGGGGCCGCCCTCATCACTTCCGCGCATACCGGTGAACGCGCCGGGGACGGCCTGCGTACCTCCTGCCGACCAGCGAGAACCGGAAGGGGATGAGGGCACGTGCGACCCCGACGCGGCCGTACCCTGCTCGCCGCCTGCTGTGCCGCCTGGTGTGCCGCCGCGCTGCTGACCGGCTGCGGCGGGCAGGCGGCCCTGCCCAGCGCCGACACGGCCCGGGTGGCGGACCTCCTGGAGACCGACATCCCGGAGGAGAGCCTGGCCCCGCCCGCCACCAGCCTCACCGACCCCACCGGCGCTCCCGCCCCCACCGGCGCTCCCACCGGCGCCCCCGCCGCCTCGCCCGCGCCCGGCCGGCGTGACGACCTCACCTGGCCCACCGAGTCCGGCCCGCTGTCGCCCGCCGACCGCGACCTGATCAAGAAGGTACGGCTGGCCACGCTCTGGGAGATGACGATCGCGCAGGAGGCCGTCCAGCGCGGCGCCAGCGCCAAGGTGCGCACGATCAGCGCCGAGATCGCCGAACAGCACCACGGGCTCGACGTCGAGGCCAGGGAGCTGGCCAAGCGGTTCGACATCCGGCTGCCGGTGGAGCCGACCGAGACGCAGCAGCGCTGGATGGCCGACATCTCCGGCAGGTCGGGCCGCGACTACGACGTCACGTTCGTGAAGTGGCTGCGGCTGGCGCACGGGCAGATCTTCGGGCTCATCGGCGCCGTACGCGGCAGCACCCAGAACACGCTCGTCCGCAAGTTCGCCGAGACCTGCAACGCGGCGGTGCTCAACCACCAGCGCCTGCTGGAGAGCACCGGCCTGACCGGCCCCGAGTCCTTCCCCAGCCCCCCGCCCGTCTGAACGGCCACCGCCCGCTCGATTGTGAAAGTAGACTCTCAATTAAGAGACTGCACTCACAAGGAGCCGTCATGACCGATCTGCCCACCCGCCGCACCCCTGGATGCCCGTTCGACCCGCCCGCCGCCCTCTCCGACCGGCCCGCCGTCGGCCCCCTCACCTTCCCCGACGGCCACCGGGGCTGGCTGGTGACCGCGTACGAGCCCGCCCGCGCCGTCCTGGCCGACCCGCGCTTCAGCGTGCGCGCCGACCTCAGGCACTCGCCGCTGCCCCGCCCCAACGTCCGGCCCCGGAGCGCCGACGGCACCGCCCCGCCCGGCTGGTTCGGCGGCATGGACCCGCCCGCCCACAGCCGCTACCGGCGACTGCTCGCCGGCAGCTTCACCGTCCAGCGGATGCGGCGCCTGGAGCCGCGCGTCGCCGAGATCGCCGCCCGCCGCCTCGACGCCATGGCCGCCGAAGGCCCGCCCGCCGACCTCGTCCAGGCGTACGCGCTGCCGATCCCGTCCCTGGTCATCTGCGAGCTGCTCGGCGTCCCTTACGACGACCACGCCTTCTTCCAGGAGCACTCAGCCGTCGCCCTGGACCTGGCCAGCTCCGAGGAGCGGGCCACGGCGTCGGTCGGCGAGCTCGCCGGCTACCTGGCCGGGCTCGTCCGCCGCCACCGCGCCCGCCCCGGTGACGACCTGCTCGGCGAGCTCGTCACCCGGAGCGACCTGACCGACGAGGAGCTCACCAACATCGCCCTGACGCTCCTGGTCGCCGGGCACGAGACCACCGCCGGCATGCTCGCCCTCGGCGTCTTCGCCCTCCTGCGGCACCCCGACCGGCTCGACGCGTTCCGCCGCGACCCGTCGCTCACCGAGACCGCCGTCGAGGAGCTGCTGCGCTACCTGACCGTGGTCCACCTGGGTGCCCCCGGCCGGGTGGCCCTGGAGGACGCCGAGGTGGGCGGCCGGACGGTCCGCGCGGGCGAGACCGTCGTGCTCGCCCTGCCCGCCGTCAACCGCGACCCGGCCCGCTTCCCCGACCCCGCCGTCCTGCGCCTGGACCGCGCCGAGGCCCGCCACCACCTGGCCTTCGGGCACGGCGTCCACCAGTGCCTGGGCCAGCAGCTCGCCCGCATCGAGATGCGCATCGGCTTCCGCGCGCTGTTCGACCGCTTCCCGGGGCTGCGCCTCGCGGTCGCGCCGGACGAGGTGCCGATGCGGGACACGGCGCTGGTGTACGGGGTGCGGCGGCTCCCGGTCGCCTGGTAGCCGCCGCCGGCCGCGGGGGCGCGACCTGAGGATGACCCCGGCGCGACCTGGTGACGATGTGCGCGGGGGCGGCGGGGCGGCACTCTGGGCCGGTGAACACCTCTCAACCAGGACACCGGCGTTCCGCCGTGCCCCTCGTGATCGTCGCCGCCTGGTCGGTGAGCTACCTGGTCCTCGGCCTCCTCTGGGCGTCCGGCGGGCCGGGATACCCCTTCGACGCGGGCGGGGAGGGCGTGGGCAACACGGTGCTCGACCCCCTCCCGGCGGCGGCCGGGGGCGGCGCGCTGGCGGGGGCGGCGCTCGTGGCGGGCGTCGTCGCCGCGCTCGCCGCCCGGGGGCCGCTCGCCCGGTCCGCCGCCGTCGTGGCCGTCGTGGCGGGCGCCGCGCTGGCGGTGCTCCTGCCCGACGTGCGCATCATGATGACCGCCGGCTACCTGCCGGTGATGCTCGTGGCCGTGCTCGCCGGGCAGGCCGAGTTCTCGCTGATCGTGTCCATGCTGACCTGGCCGACGGTCAACCTGCTGATCCTGATGGCGGCCGGCGTCGCCCTGATGGCGCTGGGAACGCGCACCCTGCTCGCGGGGGCCCAGCGCGCCGGTGGCGCGGATGGGGCGCTGCGGGCCGGGCGGTGGGCCGTCGCCGTCGCGGTCGCCGTCCCCGTCGTCTACGCGATCACCCGCGTCGGCTGGCTGCTGGGGATCCCCGTCGGCATCAGCGACGACTTCCTCGCGAGCATCGCCTCGATCACCCCGATCGGCGCGGGGCTCGCCACGCTCGGCCTGCTCGGCGCGGTCCTCACGCTCGGCCTGGTCCGGCCGTGGGGCGAGATCTGGCCGCGCTGGGTGCCGTTCCTGCGCGGCCGTCCGGTCCCGGCCCGCCTTCCCGCGTACGCGGCGCTGATCGTCGCCGTGCCCATCACGTCCGCCGGGCTGATGTACGTACGCAAGAAGCTCACGGGTGAGCAGGCCGGCCCGCCGGGAGCCGTCGACGAGCTGGGCGCCTGGCTGCCGGAGATGCTGTGGCCGCTGTGGGGCGCCGCCCTGGCCGTCGCCGGGCTCGCCTACCTGGCCCGGCGCCGCGACCCCGCCACCGCGATCCGGCCGCGCCGCCGACCATAATGGCGGGTGTGCGCGCGTCCCTGTCCCAGGCCGAGGCCGCGGTGGACTCGTTCCTCGGCCGGCACCGGCTGAGCGTCGACGCCGTGCTCGCCGTGCTGCTGGCCGTGCCGCTCGGCCTCGTCTCCTCCGGCCTGCTCCGGGCCTCCGACAGCCCGCTCTCCCAGCGCCTGCTGGCGGGCGCGGCGGTGCTGGTGGTGCACGCGTGCGTGATCCCGCGCCGCGTCCGCCCGCTCGCCGCGTACGGCGTGGCCGCCGCGGCGATGCTGCTGCTGGGGCTGCTGCCGCCCCTGCACGACCCGGCCGGCGCCTACTACCCGGCGGTGATGCTGCCCAGCTCGCTCGTCTTCGGGCTGCTCCTCTACACGGCGTCGGCCCGGCTCGGCCTGCGGCTCGGGCTGGCCTGCCTGGGCGTCGCCCTGGCCGGGGTGGTCGTGGTCCTGGCGCGGGTGTGGGCCCCGGCCTCGTGGGGCGGCTCGTCGGGCGGCTACGGCCTGGCCGCCTGGCGGACCGGGCTGTCGGCGGGCCTGGCCGCCGTGACCGCGTGCCTGTGGTGGCTGGGCCGCCTCAGCCGCGTGCGCGCGCTGTACGTGGCCGAGCTCCGGGCCAAGGCCGAGCGCGCCGAGGCCGACCGCGCGCGGGAGCGGGCCGAGGCGGCACGGGCCGAACGCGACCGGATCAGCCGCGAGATGCACGACGTGGTGTCCCATTCGCTCGCCGTCATGGTCAGCCAGGCCGAGGGCGGCCGGCTGTCCGATCCGGGCTCGCCCGGGGCCGCCGTGTTCGCCACCATCGCCGGTGTCGGCCGCGATGCCCTGCGTGACATGCGCGGCCTGCTGGGCGTGCTGCGCGCCGACGGCGGCACCGCGCCGCAGCCCGGCCTCGGCGACCTGCCCGCCCTGCTCGACCACGTGCGCACGACCGGCGTACGGCTGTCCGTGGCGGAGAGCGGCGAGCCGCGCCCGCTGCGGCCCGCCGCCGACCTGACCGCCTACCGCGTCGTGCAGGAGGCGCTGACCAACGTCATCAAGCACGCCGGGCCCGAGGCCACGGCGGAGCTGGCGCTGGCGTGGAGCCCCGGCGCGCTGCGCATCACCGTCCGGAACGCCGGCGGCGGGCGGGACGGCGGATCGGGCGCCGGGCCGGGCGGCGGATCGGGCGCCGGGCCGGGCGCCGGGCCGGACGGTGGCCCGGACGGCGGGGAGCTGGGCGCCGGGCTGACCGGGATGCGCGAACGCCTCCGCATGGTCGGCGGTGCCCTGGAAACCGGCGCGCGGCCCGGCGGCGGCTTCGAGCTGTCGGCCGTCGTCCCCTACGAGCCGAGGAGCCTCCCATCATCCGCATCATGATCGTCGACGACCAGGAGCTGCTGCGCCACGGCGTCACCATGGTGGTGCGCTCCCAGCCCGACATGGAGGTGGTCGCCGAGGCGGCCGACGGCGCGGAAGCCCTGGAGAGGCTGAAGGCGCTGCGCGTCGACGTGGTGGTGATGGACATCCGGATGCCCCGCATGGACGGCGTCACCGCCACCCGGGAGATCCAGCGGCTGGCCGACCCGCCCAGGGTGCTGGCGCTGACCACGTTCGACCTCGACGAGCACGCGCTGGCCGCGCTGCGGGCGGGCGCGAGCGGGTTCATGCTGAAGGACGCCCCCGGCGAGGAGATCATCGCGGCCATCCGGCACGTGCACCGGGGCGACGCGATCATCGCGCCCGCCACGACCCGGCGCCTCGTCGGCAGGCTGGTCGCCCCGGGCGGCGGCGATCCCGAGGCCCTGCTGGGCGCCCTCACGCAGCGCGAGCGCGAGGTCTTCCTCGGCCTGGCCAGGGGCGCCTCCAACGCCGAGATCGGCGCCGAGCTGTTCCTGTCGGAGGCCACGGTCAAGACGCACGTCGGCCGCATCCTGACGAAGTTCGGGCTGCGTGACCGGGTGCAGGCGGTGGTCCTGGCCTACGAGTCGGGCGTCGTCACCCCGGGCGACCGCCGCCCGTAGCCGCCCGTACCCGGGGAGCCGCCCGGGCACGGGGAGCCGTCGCGCCGGGGGAGCCGTCGCGCCGGGGAGCGGCCGTGCCCGGGGGGAGCGGTCAGAAGCCGGTCAGCTCCGGGTGGTCCCTGACGGGCCGCAGGACGCCGGGCAGCACGGTGCGCAGCTCGTCGACCGTGGCGGGCGGCAGGTCGAGCCGGACCTCGTAGCCGGCCTCCGTGCCCAGGTCGTCGGCGGCCTCGGGGGTCAGCTCCAGCCGGAGGACGGCGCCGTCCAGCGTGATGGCGCGGACCCCGTCGCCGGTCGTGCCTTGGTCGGCGCGGCTCACGAACCACTCGGCGCCGCGCCGCAGCACCAGCAGATGCCCGGCCTTCCGGTCGCCCCCGTGCTCGCCCAGGTAGAGCAGGTGCTCGCCCACCCTCTGCCGGTGCTCCAACACGCGCGCGGTCAGGGCGGACGGCGGCCGGTAGGCCAGCTCCCCGCCGATCGGCAGCAGGGGCCCGGGCTCCTGCCCGCCTCGGTGGCTGTGGAGCCGGTCGTAGCGCTCGCCGTAGGTGACGGGCAGCCCGAGCGGCGCGGCCGTCGGCAGCGCGTCCAGCAGCCACCCGGGCGGCTCCGCGCGGGGGAACGCGGTCAGCTCCACCAGCGCGGCGGCGGGCGGCACGTCGGCGAACGGCGGCCCGGCGGCGGGCGGCACGTCGGCGAACGGCGGCCCGGCGGCGTCGACGCGGCCGTGGTAGGCCCGGCTGCCGGGCGTGTACTCCAGCTCGCAGGTGAACCAGGTGCCGTCGCCCGCCCGGTAGGACAGCTCGCGCAGCCGCCGGAACGGCTCGTCCAGGCCCTCGGCGGCCAGCTCCCGCCCGTCGCACGTGAGCCGGGTCCGCGCGTGCGCGCCGACCTGGGCGTGGTGGACGGCCAGCCGCGACCAGCCGGGCGCGGCGGCGGCGCGGGCCAGCTCGCCGATCGTCAGGCACAGGTCGTGCCCCTCGTCGTAGCGGGTGTGCCGCCGGCCCCGGATCCGCTTCGTTCTCATGGTCATCCTTCCTGGGCGGTGAGCCGGTCGTGCAGGGCGCGGATCGCGCGGAGCAGGTCGCCGGCGCCCTTGCGGGCCGCCAGGTCGCGTACCTCGGGGATCTCGCCGCGAGCGCCGGACCAGCCGGCGGCGGCTCCGGCGAGCGCCACGAACGCGGCCAGGCCGTGGCGCGGGCGCTCGCCCGGCCTGGGCAGCAGCAGGGGCAGCGCGGCGGCGGCGATCCGCCACACGTGCGCGTGGGCGCCCTGCGAGGCGGCGGCGTCGAGCGCGGCGGTGAGGTCGGTCAGCCGGATCGTGCCCTGGGCCGCCATGAGCCCGGCCTGGCGGCCGATCCCGGCGGCGGGCAGCTCGTCCCGCGCGGCCGCCTCCAGCAGCACGCCGACGGACTCGGGCAGCTCCGGGTCGCCCAGGACGCGGGCGAGCACCGCCGCGCACGCCTCCCCGGCGGGCCCCTCGGCCCGGGCGAGCTGCCGGGCCTGCTCCGCCCCGACGTGGAGCGGCCCCCAGCCCCGGGTGAGCAGGTGCGGCATGAGGTGGGCGGCGGCGACCTCGCGGTGCGAGGGCAGCGTCGAGGGCCACCAGGCGCAGTGCTCGGCCTGCGAATGCGGCCAGGGGAGGCTGAGCATCGCGTCGACCAGCGGGAGCCCCGTGGCGGTCGCGTCGATCGAGACCACCGGGCGCAGGGTGTGGCCGTGGCGCCGGTGGCAGTCGTGGTCGCCGTTCGCGCTGCCGCACTCCCACGCCAGCCCGACCTCGGCCTCCGGGCAGGTCCACGCGGCCACCATCCGGCCGGCGGCCGACGTCAGGCGGGACGCCCGCTCCGCCGCGTCCGGGTCGGGGGTGCGGGGCAGGCGCAGCAGCGCCTGCTGCAGGTCGGCGGCCGGCGGCCGGGCCCCGGCCGCCTCCAGCACCTCCATGCGGCGGACCAGCTCGGCCGCCGCCACGTGCCCGGTGGTGTGCGTCGGCGTGGCCAGCAGCAGCGGCGGCAGCGTGTCGTCCTCGACGGCCCGCAGCACCTCGGCGCCGCGGTGGAGCAGCAGCAGGTGCGGCACGGCGACCCGCCGCGGCAGAAAGGCCTGCCAGACGCCCCGCGCCGGGGCGGTGCCCGAGAGGGAGCGGGCGGCGCCGAGCAGCCACTGGCCGGGCCGCGTCCACTCGCCCGAGCGGTAGTCGTCCACGGACGAGGAGAAGAGGCGGGGATACATCTCCGCCGCCACGCCCGCGCGGTCGTGGTAGGCGAGCGTGACGAACCCGGCGAGCAGCCGCTCCCACGCCTGCCAGGACCGCGGCGCGCCCGCCATGAGCAGCCGCCCGAGCTCCTCCACCGTCTCGATCGGAGGCTCGGCCTCCTGGGAGCGCGCGGGCGCGGACGGCAGCGGCGGCGGCGTGAACACGGGCTCGGCCTGCGCCACCTCCCCGCCGCCCACGGTCTCGGCCACCTGCCGTCCGAGGCCGGCGGGCAGCAGCCCGACCGCCTCGCGGACGGCGGCGCGCCCCTCCTCGTCCATGCCGCCCGCGCAGGCCAGGACGAGCTCGACGGCCTTCTCCCGCAGCTCGGCGGAGTCGGCGGCGAACGCGCGGGCCAGCGGCGCGGCGGCCACGGCGGCCAGCGACGGCTCGTGACGGACCGAGCGTTCGAGCCACGACAGCCCGCCGCGCACCAGCTTGCGCTCCGCCCTGAACAGCAGCGACTCCCACGCCTCGCCCAGGTCGTCGGCGGACAGGCCGGTGACCCGGCGCAGCCGCTTCATCGCCAGCTCGGCGACCGGGCCGGGCGCGGACGCCAGCAGGCACCGGTAGTCGCGGGCGTGCGGGGCCGTCTCGGCGGGAGCCGGGTCGAGCGCCTCGTGCAGGCGGACGAAGAACCGCAGGTCGACGGCCGAGCCGCCGAGCAGGAACCGGCGCACGCAGCCCTCGATCAGCGCCTCGCGCTTGATCCGCCCGGCCTCGGCCAGCGCCGTCAGCGCGCCCAGCCAGCCCGCGCCGGGCGTGCTGTCCCACTGGAGCGCCCGGCCCACGCCCGTGGCCTCGAACAGGCGCGGCAGCAGGTGGTCGAGCAGCGGGTCGTCCGCCAGGCCGTCGGCCCCGCGCGTCACCCAGGCGGCGACCAGCGGATCGTGGTGCGGCGGCTCGATGCCGGTCTCGCCCAGCACGGCGAGGGCGAGCGCGGCGCCGGCCTCGTCGCCGGCGCGCACGCGCAGCGCCAGGCGCTCGGCCAGGTCGGCCCGCCAGGCGGCCGGCCGGTCGGCGAGCACCGCCAGGACCAGGCGCGTGCCGGGCTCCGCGCGGCCCCACCGGGGCGTGAAGTCGCGCCGGAGCAGCCAGGCCGCCACGGCTGCCGCGCCGCCGATCGTGGCCGCGCCCGCCACGCGCAGCGCCGCCGCGTAGCCGATCAGGCCGTCGTCCCAGCGGTCGAAGCGGCCGCGCAGCTCCTTCAGCAGCCCCGGCAGCCGCGCCGCCACGTCCTGGCGCGCCGCGCCGTCGAGCGCCGCGACCTTCTCGGCGACCCGGTCGGGCCGCCGCGCCTCGATCAGCTTCCTGATCTCGCCCCAGTGATCCATGTCGCGGACGGTAACGGGCCCCGCCGACAGTTTCCGCGCGGCCCGGTGAGCCGGATCCTCACCAGGCCAGGTCGCCCGTGGAGCCGTCGCCCCGCCACACGACGGAGGCGTGCAGCCCGAGGCCGGCGTCCCCTGCGGTGGTGCGCGGCAGTGCGCCGAGGTCGACGCGGATCAGCGCCCCCACGGTGCCGCACGCCTGCGCGGGGGAGGGCGGTGCTGGGGAGGGCGGCGCGGAGGAGGGCACACGGGAACGCCGGAAGATCGGCACGATCACGGAGCACAGCGTTGAAAACGCCCCCGGCTCCTGCTGGAACCGGGGGCGCTGCTCGCGGGGATCAGCCCATGTGCGGGTAGCGGTGATCCGTCGGCGGCACGAACGTCTCCTTGATCGTGCGGGAGTTCACCCACCGGATCAGGTTGAAGATCGAGCCCGCCTTGTCGTTGGTGCCGGAGGCGCGGGCGCCGCCGAACGGCTGCTGCCCGACCACGGCGCCGGTCGGCTTGTCGTTGACGTAGAAGTTGCCGGCCGCGAAGCGCAGCCGCTCCGACGCCGAGGCGATCGCGTAGCGGTCCTGGGCGATGATCGACCCGGTCAGCGCGTACGGGGCGATGCCCTCCATCTGGTCCAGGACGGCATCGAAGTCGGCGTCGTCGTAGACGTGCACGCCCAGGATCGGGCCGAAGTACTCCTTGACGAAGATCTCGTCGGCCGGGTCCGCGCACTCCAGGATGGTCGGCTTCACGAAGTATCCGGCGGAGTCGTCGTACGAGCCCGTCAGCACGTCGATGTTCGACGCGGCACGCGCCCGGTCGATGGCCTCCTTGTGCTTGGCGAAGGCCCGCTCGTCGATGACGGCGCCCATGAACGTCGACAGGTCGGCGGTCACGTCGCCCACGGTCAGCGACTCGGCCACGCCCACGAGGTCGTCGCGCATCCGGCTCCACACCGAGCGCGGCACGTACGCCCGCGAGGCCGCCGAGCACTTCTGCCCCTGGTACTCGAACGCGCCCCGGACCAGGGCCGTGGCGAGCACGCCCGGGTCGGCCGACGGGTGGGCCAGGACGAAGTCCTTGCCGCCGGTCTCGCCGACGAGGCGCGGGTAGCTCCGGTAGCCGGCGATGTTGGCGCCCACCGTGCCCCACAGGTGCTGGAAGGTCGCCGTCGAGCCGGTGAAGTGGATGCCCGCGAGCTCCGGATGCGTCAGCGCCACCTCGGAGATCGCCTGGCCGTTGCCCGTCACCAGGTTGATGACGCCGGGAGGCAGCCCGGCCGCCTCCAGCAGGCGCATGGTGAAGTGCGCCGCGAACTGCTGCGTCGGCGACGGCTTCCACACCACGACGTTGCCCATGAGCGCGGCCGACGTCGGCAGGTTGCCGGCGATGGCGGTGAAGTTGAACGGCGTGATCGCCAGCACGAAGCCCTCGAGCGGCCGGTACTCCATCCGGTTCCACACGCCCGGCGAGGAGATCGGCTGGTCGGAGTAGAGCTGGCGGGCGTAGGAGACGTTGAAGCGCAGGAAGTCGATCAGCTCACAGGCGGCGTCGATCTCCGCCTGCTGCACCGACTTCGACTGGCCGAGCATCGTCGCCGCGTTGAGCGTCGCCCGCCACGGCCCCGCCAGCAGGTCGGCGGCCTTGAGGAAGATCGCCGCCCGCTCGTCGAAGGAGAGCGCCCGCCAGGCGGGGGCCGCCCGCAGCGCGCTCCCGATCGCGTCCTGCACGTCCTGGGCCGTAGCGTCGTTGGTACGCCCCAGGACGGCGGTCTTGTTGTGCGGCTGCACCACGTCGATGGGCGCGCCGCCGCCGAGCCGCTGCTCGCCGTCGATCGTCATCGTCAGGTCGATCGAGGCGCCGGCCAGCTCCTTGATCCGGTTCTCCAGGGCGGCGCGCTCGGCGCTGCCCGGCGCGTAGCCGTAGACCCGCTCGTTGGCGGGAACGGGCACGTTGCTGATGGCATCCATGTTCACTTACCCCCAAGGGCACGAAGGAAGAAGGCGACATTGGCGGGGCGCTCGGCCAGCCGGCGCATGAAGTAGCCGTACCAGTCGTCGCCGTAGGGGACGTAGACGCGCATCGTGTGACCGGCCCCGGCCAGGGCCTCCTGCCGGTCGGTGCGGATCCCGTACAGCATCTGATACTCGTAGTCGCCCCTGGAGCGCCCGAACCGGTCGGCGAGCAGCTCGGTGATGGAGATCAGGCGGTCGTCGTGGGTGGCCACCATGGGGTACCCCTTCCCCGCCATGAGGATGCGCAGGCATCGCACGTACGCCTTGTCCACGGCGGACTTGCCCTGGTGGGCGACGGAGGCGGGCTCCCGGTAGGCGCCCTTGACCAGCCGGACGCGCGAGCCCTCGCCGGACAGCGCGCGGCAGTCGTCCTCGCTGCGGAACAGGTACGCCTGGATGGCCACGCCGGTCGACGGGTAGTCCTCGCGCAGCGCGCGCAGGATGCCGAGCGTGGAGTCGACCGTGGTGTGGTCCTCCATGTCGAGCGTGACGGTGGCGCCGATGGCGTCGGCGGCGGCGCAGATCTCGCGGGCGTGCTCCAGCGCCATCGCGTCGTCGAGCTCCTGGCCGACGGCCGACAGCTTGACCGACACCTCGCCGCGGCGGCCCAGCTCCAGCGGGCGCAGCTGCTCCAGCAGCGTGATGTACGCCTTCGCGGTGGCGGCGGCGGCGCCGGCGTCGCGGGTCTCCTCGCCGAGATGGTCGACGGTCACCGCGAGCCCGGTGTCGCGCAGTCGTTCGATCGCGTCGCGGGCCTCCTGGACCGTCTCGCCGGCGACGAAGCGGTCGACCACCTTGCGCGTGAGCGGGAAGCCTGACACGGAGCGGCGCACGAGCGCGCTCCGGGATGTGGCGAGCAGCAGTTGACCCAACATGCTTCCAGCCTAAAACCGCAGCTCAAACGGGGCCATGAACGGGCGTAACGGCGGGTGTGGCAGGCTGTCATACAAATGCACAACACCACGGATCTGCAGGAGATCGTCGACGAGGTCGCGGGCCTGCTCGGCGCGTCGGCCACGCTGGAGGACCGCTCGTTCCGGCTGCTCGCCTACGGCGCGCAGCACGGCGACATCGACACCGTCCGCCAGGAGTCGATCCTGCGCCGCCGCGCCACCGGCGAGGTGCGCGACTACTTCGAACGCTACGGCATCGCCCGCGCGCACGGCCGGGTCCGCATCCCGGCCGACGCCGACCTGGGTGTGCTGGCCCGCGTGTGCTGGCCGCTGCGCCACGGCGAGGTCGTCTACGGCTACCTGTGGCTGCTCGACTCCGGCAGCCTCACCGACGCCGCCCTGGACCGGGTCGCGCCGCTGGTCGCCCGCGCCGCCGCCGCGCTCGCCCAGGAGGCCAGGAGCCGCCGCGACCTCGGCTACGGGCTGCGCGCGCTGCTGTCGGACGACCCGGAGGAGCGCGCCGGCGCCTCCATCGAGATGCCGGGACCGGTGACCGCGATCGCGGTGCGCGAGTCGCCGGAGCGCGTGGCCGCCCTGTGGACGCTGCCGCGCGGCGTGCTCGCCCGCGCCGGCTCGCCGGTGGCGCTGCTCGCCCCGGCGCACCTGGCCGCCGAGGTCGCGCAGACCGTCCTCGGCGCGTACGGGACGGCGGCGGGCGTCGGCGGCACCCGCGCCGATCCGGCCGACGCCTGGCAGAGCTGGCGCGAGGCCCGCCACGCGCTGCGCGTCGCCGAGCACTTCCCGCGCTTCGCGCCCGTCGCCCGCTGGGAGGACCTGGGCGCGCACCGGCTGCTGGCCAGGCTCGGCCAGGGCGACCTGCGCGAGCTCGCCGGCGAGGTCGCCGTGCTGGACCCCGAGCTGGCCCAGACCGTCGAGACGTACCTGGACCTGGGCGGCCACGCCCAGCAGGCCGCCGCCGCGCTCGGCATCCACCGCCAGACGCTCTACTACCGGCTGGGCAAGGCCGAACGGCTGACGCACCGCGACCTGACCGACGGCGACGACCGGCTCACCGTCCACCTGGGGCTGAAGGCCGCCCGGCTGCGCGCGTAGGGCGGGCCGGCGGGCTCAGGCCAGGTGGCGCAGGGCGCTCTCGTCGCCGGGGCCGCCCCGGCCGGCCAGGCCCTTGGCGACCTGGCCGCGCAGCGCCGCGTCCTTGTGGCCGTCGTACTTGAACTTGCCGCGGATCTCCTCCACCGCCAGCCGCAGCCCCTGGAGGCCGGACAGCAGCCGGGGCATCTCCGCCGGGTCGCCGTGACCCGGCTCCAGGTCGCCGAGCTGGGCGCGCAGGATCTCCAGCTTGCCCGCCTCGTCGGCGACGATCTCGGCCCGGCAGGTCACCTGGACCGAGGAGTAGTAGGTGGTCGGCACGCCCAGCGACGGGTCCGTGCCGGGCTCGGCCCGCCAGGCTCCCGGGATGTACGACCACGGCCCGGCGACCGACAGCAGCACCTTCGGGTTCTCCTCGACGGCCGCCCAGATCGGGTTCGGCCTGGCCAGGTGCAGCCAGATCGTGCGCTCGTCCACGAGCAGGAACTGGGTGGGCACGACGACGGGCACCTCACGCCCCCTGCCCGAGGCGATGAGGTGCCCGAACGCGTTCTCCCGGAGATAGGCGAGCGACTGCTCGCCGGAACCGGCATCCCAAGGGTGGATCAGCATGGGATGACGATATAGGGGGGTGTCTAGGCGCAGGCCGCCTCGTACACCCGCAGCAGCTCCTGGCTGACCCGCTCCCACGAGTAGCGGGAGCGCGCCCGGTCCGCGCCGGCGTAGCCGAGCGCGGTGCGCAGCGTCGGGTCGGTCAGCAGCTCCCTGGCCAGCCGCGCGGTCCTGGCGGGCCGGTCCGGCGGCACCAGCAGCCCGGTGACGCCGTCGATCACGGAGTCCAGGTGCGCGCCCACGGCCGAGGCGATCACCGGCACGCCGCAGGCCATCGCCTCCAGCGCGACGATGCCGCTCGTCGTCTCGCGCGGCACCGACACGACGGCGTCCGCGCCGCGCATCAGCTTGGGCACCGCCGCCCGCTTCACCTGGCCCAGCAGCGTCACCCGGTCGGCCACGCCGAGCTGCTCGGCCAGGGCGCGCAGCCGCCGCGCGTCCCTGTCGTCGCCGAGGTCCTCGGGGGCGGGGCCGCCGGCCACCACGAGCTCCACGTCCGCCAGCCCCGGCAGCGCCCGCACGATCGTGTGCGCGCCCCGGTCGGGGGAGAGCGGGCCGACGTGCAGCAGCCGCTTGCGGGTGCCGCGCGAGACGGCCATGCCCTGGCGGTGGAAGCGCTCGGTGTCGACGCCGTAGGGGACGATCGCGATGCTGGTGCGGGGGACGCCGATGCGGATCAGCGCCGACTCCTCGTCGCCCGAGCCCGCGATGACCGCGTTGGCCCGGCGGCCCAGCGCCCGCTCCAGCTTCACGTGCGCGGGGTCGACGGTGTGGAAGGTGTGCGTGACGGGCACGTCCAAGCCCTTGGCGCCGGAGACGGCGGCCAGGCCGCAGGTCCACGAGTGCGCGTGGATCACGTCCGGCCGCTCCTGCTGCCAGCGGCGCATCAGGTAGCCGCCCACGTCGTTCAGGTAGGGGGCGACGTCATCGGGGGTCAGGCTGCGGGCCGGGCCCACGTCGATGTACTCCACCGTGACGCCCGGGGCCACCCGCGTCCTGGGCTTGCCGTCGGCGCTCTCGCGGCGGGAGTAAATGGTGACGTGGTGGTCGCGGCCGAGTTCGCGCGCCACGGAGAGGATGTGGTGGCGCTTGCTGCCCGAGCCGGAAGCGACGATCGCGATATTCATGGCACACCTCAGCGTGAAAAAAGCCTTCAAGGTGTGCCTGCGTCTTAGGCACGATCTAACTACGGACGACCATACCCACTTTCCCGCGAATCGCAAACCATGCCTCATGAGTCAGGTGATCACACGCCGCGGAGCGCTAGGATCACGATCTCGTCCCACACCTGCCCGCCGGAGAAGGCGTTGCGGTCGGCCTCGATCGCCTTGACCACCGTCGAAGGGGCCTGACCTGCGGATCTGCCGAGCACGTCGGCCAGCCGCTCCTCGCCGTAGGGCTCGCCCACCTCGTTCCTGGAGGAGATGAGGCCCTCCGAATACAGCACCAGCGTCTCCCCGGCCGCCAGTGTGATCTCCTCGGTGCTGGTCTCCGCCTCCGGCGCGATGCCCAGCGGCACCCCGCCGCCCGCCGCGAAGCGCACGTGCCCGTCGGGCTGCACCAGCGCCGCCGGATGGTGCCCGGCCGACGACATGCGGATCCGCCGCCCCTTGACGAGCCCGGCCACGGCCATGACGAACATGCCGGTGCCCTGCTCCACCAGCGCCTCGTTCACCTTGCGCACCACCGCGTCCGGGTCGGACTCCCAGGTGCCGAGCACCCGCAGCCCGCCGCGTACCATCGCGCTGACCGAGGCGGCCTCCTCGCCCTTGCCGGCCGCGCCGCCCATCGCGAAGCCCCAGCCGCCCGCCATCGGGAACACGTCGTAGAACTCGGCGCCGACCGACGAGCCCGGATGGTAGATCGCCGCCGCCTCGTAGCCGGGCACGTCCGGCAGGCTGCGCGGGGCCACGCTCGCCGACAGCGCGTCGGCGGCCCGCGACCGGCTCTGGAAGCTCGTCTGCGCCCGCAGCGCCAGCCCGAGCTGCACCCCGACCTCCTCCATCACGCTCAGGTCGGCCAGCGTGAACGGCGGCCGGTCATGCCCCCGCACCAGCGTCAGCGCCCCGTCACCGGCCCCGATCGGCACGCACAGCAGCGAGCCCGCGCCCATCGCCGTCAGCAGCGGCCCCTCCGGGCAGAAGCCGAGCAGCGTCTCGTCGTCGACCATCTCGTGCACCACGCCCGAGCCGCGCTCCAGCACCTGCGCCACCACCTGCGCGCCCGCCGGGTCGCTCGCCTCCACCTGGCGGACCAGGCCGCCGAGCGGCACGTTCTTCGGCGCCACCACCGCAGAGCGGCGCGGCAGCCCGTCACGCAGCTGGTCGGCCACCACCCAGTCGGCCCACCCGGCGGCCAGCAGCCGCGTCGCCCGGGGCAGCGCCACCGGCTGGCGCATCGCCTCCTCGTCCAGCAGCAGCGTCGCCATCCTGGCCAGCAGGTCCTGCCGCCGGGCCGCCGCCAGCAGCAGCGCGCCGTCGTCGTCCTGCGGCCCGCCGGTCCCCGGCTCCGGCAGCTGCGTCTCCGTCGGCAGCGCCACCACGGCCACCATCTGCTGCGGCTCGCCCGGCATCGTCAGCCTGGTCAGCGCGAGCTGCACCGTGTGCGTGCGGCCCTGGTGGGCCAGCCGCGTCTCGAACGCCGCCGGCTGCCCGGTCCGCAGCACCGCCGTCAGGTGCGAGCGGAACGCCGCCCGCCGCGACACGTCCACCAGCAGCGGGAACGAGCGTCCCACCAGGTAGCCGTCGGGGCTGCCCAGCACCCGGGAGGTCTCCGGGTTGATCCGCCGGACCACGCCGCCGCCGTCGAGCACGACGACCGGCACCGGGAACGCCCGGAACACCTGGCGCAGCAGCTTCAGCTCCCGCTGGGAGCCGTCCTTCTTGCCCGCCGCCCGCTTCGGCGACCTGCGCAACTGCTCGCGGGCCTCGGCCAGCAGCTCGGCGGCGGTGTCGAGCTCCGCCAGCGCGGCGTCGAGCGTCGGCGCGAGGTCGGCGGGGTAGGCCGCACGCGCCTCCCGCAACGACGAGACACGCCCGGCCAGTGCGTCGAGGGCGTGTTCGAGGTCCGGCATGGTCATCCTCCGACGCTACGCCACACGGGATAATGGCAGCCATAAGGGGTAGGGGCAGAATAGCTATGGAATCGACCGTGATGATCACTCCCGGGCTCGCCCGCAACCTGGCGGCACTGGGCAGGCTCGGCGAGGACACCTCGACCGAAAGCGTGCTGCGCGGCCTGACGACCGCGCTGGCCGACGGCGTGCCCGGCTGCTCGGGCGGCTCGGCCGAGCACTGGCACGAGCACCGCGTCCTGGTGTCGGGTTCGCACAGCGAGCTCATCATGCTCGTCGAGGGGGAGCGCGCGCTCGGCGAGGGCCCGTCGACCGAGGCCAGGAAGACCGGCGCCCGCATCGCCGTCGGCGACGTGCTCACCGACACCCGCTGGCCGCGTTACGCGGCGCTCGCCACCCGCAGCGGCGTCCGTTCGGTGCTCGCCGTCCCCATCCGCATCCCGCCGGCCCTGCTGGTCGTGGGCCTGTACTCGGTACGGCGCGGCGCGTTCTCCCCGCAGGGCTCGCACGCCCTGGCCGACATGCTGACCGAGCAGGTCGGCGTGGCCCTGGCCAACATGTGGGACTTCGAGGAGGTGCGCACCGACGCCGCGCAGCTCCAGGAGGCCCTGGCCGGCCGGGCGCTCATCGATCAGGCCAAGGGCATCATCATGCAGACCAGCGGCTGCACCGCCGAGGCGGCCTTCGAGGAGCTGCGCCGGATCTCCCAGCACCACCAGGTCAAGGTGGCCGACCTGGCCCGGCTCCTGGTCGAGGAACACCAGCGCAAGAACCGCCGCTAGCCGATCGCCGCCAGCGCTTCGTCGAGCGTGTCGTAGATGGGCAGGCGCTGGGCCAGCCCGGTGATCCACATCACCTTGGACTTGGAGTATTCGACCCCGATGAGGGCGAACTTCGCGCCCGCGCCGAGGCTCGTCTGCCAGTGGTGGACGATCAGCCCGAGCGCCCGCGAGTCCATGAACGTCACCCCGCCGAGGTCCAGGATGAGGTCCGGGCCGGCGAGCGCCAGGTAGTCGGCGAACTGCTCGCGGGTGGTGGCGTCGAGGACACCGTCGACCTTGATGACCGCGATGTCGTCCACGGTCGACGATGTCAGGCTGAGGGCCGCGACGGACCCGCTGCCGTTTTCGGGCATTGTCACGGGGCAACTTTACTGTCACTCAAGTGGAGAGGAATACTTCCACCGGAGTGGGGGATACTGGAGTCCGAAGTCCAGCAGAGGGCTTCCGTCTCGAACGAGCGAGGCGTGCCTCTGCATGGGCTTTTTCCCGTTGCGGAGGGCGCCTGCAACCCATATGAGGAGCAGCCATGGCTGTGCAGGACCTCGTCCTCGAAGACATGACCGCGGAAGAACTCCTGGCCGAGATGGTCCGCGAAGACACCCCCGACGGTCTGCGGGAACGGCTGCGCGAGCGCATCGTGGAGATGCACCGGCCGCTCGCCATGGAAATCGCCCGGCGCTACCGTTATCGGGGCGAACCGCTGGAGGACCTGCTCCAGGCCGCGTACGTTGGCCTCATGAAGGCGGTCAACGGTTTCGACCCGACCCTCGGCCACGCCTTCAGGGGCTACGCGGTGGTGACCATGACCGGTGAGGTCAAGCGCCACTTCCGCGACCGCACCTGGGCCATCCGGGTGCCGCGCCTCTACCAGGAGCGCCGTTCCGAGCTGAACCGGCTCGTCGCCGACCTCAGCCAGGACCTCGGCCGCTCGCCGACCGTGGCCGAGCTGGCGGCGAAGATGAACATCTCGGAGGAGGACGTGCTGCTCACGCTCGACGCCTCCGCCGCCTACAGCACGCTGTCTCTGGACGCGCCGCTGGGCACCGACGACGACGCCGCCTCGCTCGGGGACGTCATCCCCGAGGACGACGACACGCTGAGCACGATGGTCGACCGGGAGGCCGTCAAACCGCTCATCGACGCGCTCCCCTCGCGGGAGAAGCACATCCTCCTGCTGCGGTTCTTCGGCAACATGACGCAGGCCGAGATCGCGGCGGAGTTCGGCATATCGCAGATGCACGTGTCCAGGATTCTGCGTAAGGTACTCGACCAGCTCCGCGCAGAGCTGCTGGTCGGTTGAGAAGGCGGTCACCGGGTGATGACGGAGGACACAGATCCTCGGGCGGGCTCCACGGGCCCGCCACCCGGTGCGCCCGTGCGCAAGCTGCCGTTCCGGCTCGCGGACCTGCCGCGGGTCCGGGAGTTCGCCGAGTCCGAGGCCCGTGGCTTCGGCATGCCCGACGAGGCCGTCAACGACGTGGTCATCGCCGTGAACGAGGTCGCCACCAACGCGGTGACCCACGGCGACGACCACGCGCACGTGCGTGCCTGGCCCGACAGCGGCGACCTGGTCGTCGAGGTGCACGACGACGGCTCGTGGAAGCCCGGCCCGATGCCCGGCGCGGTGGGCGGCATGGGGCTGTGGGTGGCCCGGCTGCTGTCCAGCGATCTCACGCTGCGGATCGGGAGCGGGGGAAGCACGGTCATCATGCGCTTCCCGGGTAAGAACTGACGCGTCCGGCGCGCCCGGCGTGCTCGCCTTCGAGCACGCCGGGCGCGGTGTGCGCGCAGGTCACCGGCGGGTGCGTCCGCCGCGCCAGCCGCCGTAGCTCTTGATGCTCGCGGTGCCGATGCCGGCCTGGTGCAGCGCCAGCAGCGTCAGGCCGAGCAGCATGAACGTGGTGCCGGAGATGCCCGCGGCGATGCGGGCGTTCAGCAGGTCGAGCAGGAATCCGAGGCCGAAGACGATGGCCGCGACGATGGCGAGCATGTCACCTCACCTCGATCCGGAGCCGGTCAGGGCGAGCAGCTGCTCCAGCATGCCGCGGTACTCGCGCAGCGCCAGCCGGAGCTGTTCGGTGTCGCCGTCGCCGGCGCCCTTCCAGCGCTCGCGCAGCTCGCCGGTGCGGGCGTTGAGCGTGCTCGTCAGCGTCTCGACGACCTCGCCGACCAGCCCGTCGGCCCGCTGGACCGCCTCTCCGGGGTCGTCGACGAACGCCGTCTGCAGGTCGCGCCAGCGCGCCTGCACCTCGGCCGGGTCCTGGTCGAACAGGGCCCGCTCCTGCGGGGCCGCGTGCGCGGGCGGCTCGCCGGCCACCGCGGTCGCGGGCACCGGCTCGGGCGTCCGGCGGGCGGGCTCCGTCTCGGGGACGGGCCCGGCCACGTGGACGTCCTCCGGCCGGTGCGCCGGATCCGGGTCGGCGATCACGTCCTCGCCGGTCCTGGCGTACGGGTCGCGGTACGGCTCGTCGGCGAGCACGTCCGCCCCCTGGTCGGCGCGGCCATCGGCGTCCCGGTCGAGCGGGTCGTGGCCGAGAGGGTCACGGTCGTGCGGGTCACGGTCGTGCGTGTCGCGGTCGGGTGTCTCGTGGTCCGTGGGGGAGCGGTCGTCGCCGGGCCGGTCGGCCCGCTGCGACGGCACCTTCAGCTCATCGCGGTTCATCTGTCGTCACCGTCCTCGGGATGTCTCGTGAAGCAGCTCCTCGAAGAGCGAGCGGTAGTGCACCATCGCCTGCCGCAGCTCCTCGGTGGACGCCTCCTTGCGGGCCGCCCGCCCGCTGATCTCGTGCGCCTTGCGGTAGTGGTCGAGCGTCGCCGCGTGCCCGACCGACAGGTCGGACAGCCGCTGCTCGAAGTTCTCCGTCGGGTAGCCGCGCTCGGCCATGACGGCGGTGACGAGCTGGTCAGCCTCCGTCACGGCGAAGCCGGGGGCGTCGACGAAGCGCTCCTGGACCTCCGTCCAGCGCGTGGCGTAGGTCTCGCGGGACTCCTCCGGCAGCGGCCGGATGTCGAGCTCGGCGTGCCGCTGCTCACGGGCGAGCAGCTCCTGCTCGACGTCCCGTTTGTTGTCGTGCTCGGCCATCATGCGCTCGTATTCGGGGCCGAAGCGCTCGCGGAGCCGGCCCCGGCGCTGCTGCTGCAGCGCGACATAGGCCACCGCGGCGAGCGCCACGACCGCGAGCACGACGACGGCCACCCAGATCCAGGTGGACATGATGTTCGCCTCCGGTCTTTTGTCGGGGACCGGCGACTGCCCTCGAACGGGCTCGCGAAACCCGTATGTCAGCGCTCTTCGAGGCCCTCCAGGGCCGCTGCCAGCACCGATGCGACGTGTGAGCCCTCAGGGGCGGCCGGGGTCTCCGCGAACCCGGTGGCCGGGTCGTAGGTCACGTCCAGCCCGGCGTCGACGAGCCTGTGCGCCCAGCGCAGCGCCGTGTTGAGCCGTTCGGCGGCCGGCGGCCTGCCCTGCGCGGCGGCCGACAGGTTGCGCAGGTTGGTGGCGGGGCCCGACTGGGCGTGTGCGCGGGCCAGCTTCCACGGCAGCGCGGCGCTGTGGTCGAGCATCGGCTTGGCCAGCCCTGCGGCCCGTTTGGCCTGGAGCACCCCGGACTCGCTCACTCCGAAGCGGGCGGCCAGCTCCTGCACGCTCAGCCCTTCGGCGACGAGCCTGGCCAGCTCCGCCCGGTCGATCGTCGGCCTGCGCCCCACCCGGCACCTCCCCGGACATGGAATCACCCGATCATCGCCAGGCGATGATCGGGTGAGAAAAGCGTCGGGACGACAGGATTTGAACCTGCGACCCCCTGACCCCCAGTCAGGTGCGCTACCAAGCTGCGCTACGTCCCGCCAGGCCGCTGAGCTGAACCTTTTGTGCCGGTCCTGCGTGGCCTTGCGGGGAAAACACTACCACGGGCGGCGCACCTCTCAGCGCCACCTTTACCGGGCCCGCCCGGGGGCGAACCGCACGGATTCCCCCGTACGCGCCCCGATCCGGTGACGGCCCCGCCGCCCTCGGGTGCCTCGCCGCGGGCGGCCGGAGGCCGGGCTCTAGGCTTGCCCCATGGGCATGGTCGGGACGGTTGGGCTGGTGCTGCACCCCAGGCGCGACTCCAAGCAGGCGATCGACACCATCCTGCGCTGGGCGGGCGCGCGTGACGCCACCGTGCTCGGGCTGCCCGACGAGGTGGGGCGGATCGACTGCAGCGCGGTCGCGGTCGACGCGGCGACGCTGGCCGGGCGGTCCGACCTGCTGGTGAGCCTCGGCGGCGACGGCACGATGCTGCGCACCATGCGGCTCATCGCCGGGCGGGACACCCCGGTGCTGGGGGTGAACCTGGGGCGGCTGGGCTTCCTGGCCGAGATCGACGTGGCCGAGCTGGCCGCGACGCTGTCGGCCATCGACGGCCACCACTACTCGGTCGAGCCGCGCATGGCGATCCGCACCCGGCTGGCGGGGGAGCCGGAGCTGACCGCGTTCAACGACATCGCGCTGGCCCGCATCCCGGGGGAGGGGCTGGCGGCGGTCACGGTCAAGCCGTCGGGTCACCCGTTCGTCAGCTACACCGCCGACGCGGTGATCGTGGCGACCTCCACCGGCTCGACCGCCTACAGCTTCTCGGCCGGCGGGCCGGTGGTCTCGCCCCGGGTGGAGGCCGTGCTGGTGGTGCCGGCGGCGGCGCACTCGGCGTTCAACCGGGCGCTCGTGCTGCCCGCCGACGAGGAGGTCACGCTGGAGGTGCTGCCCTCCAGCGGGCGGCTGGCCGTCGAGCTCGACGGCGCGGTGGTCGGCCACCTGTGCCCGGGTGACACCGTCACGGTGTCGGCGGTGCCCGGCGCGGCCAAGGTGGTGCGGCTCGGCACCACCTTCTACGAGCGCGCCCGGCGCAAGCTGCGCGTCGGCGGGAGCGCGGAGGCGCTCTGATCCGCCGCCCGGCGGTGCCGTGCCCGTGAGGGCGGCGGCGCGTGGCCGGGCGCGGGCGGGTGGTGGTGCGGGTCGCCGGGCGGCTCGTCGTGCTCGTGCGGGTCGCGGCGGCTGGAGACCAGCGCGGCCAGCGCCGTGGTGATCGGCACGGCGGCGATCAGGCCGAGCGTGCCGACCACGCTGCGGGCGATCTCCTGCGTGATGACGGGCGTCGTCAGCACCTCGCCGAGCGGCTGCTCGCCGACGCTGAACAGCAGCAGCAACGGCAGCGACGCGCCCGCGTACGCCAGGATGATCGTGTTGATGACGGAGGCGATGTGCGCCCGCCCCACCCGGCTGCCCGCCCGGTAGAGGCGGCGGAAGCCGTAGGAGGGGTTGGCGGCGGCCAGCTCCGCGACGGTGACGGCCTGCGTGACGGTCACGTCGTCGAGCACGCCGAGCGCGCCGATGATGATGCTGGCCAGCAGCAGCCCCTGCGTGTCGATCGACAGGCTCATGCCCAGCGTGAACGCGCTGTCGTCGGTGACGCCGTTGAGCCTGGCGAACCCGATCACCAGGTAGGACAGCACGCCGGTCAGGGTGAGGCTGGCCAGCGTGCCGAGCACCGCCATCGAGGTGGCGGCGGTGAAGCCGTGGGTCAGGTAGAGGACCGTCAGCATGATGGCCGCCGCGCCCGCGATGGCCACCAGCATGGGCGGCTTGCCCTCCAGGATGCCCGGGATCACGAACGTCAGCAGCAGCACGAACGTGATGCCCAGCCCGGCCAGCGCCGTCAGCCCGCGCCATCGGCCGAAGGCGATGACCGCCAGCGTGAACGCCACGCCCAGCAGCCACAGCGGGCTCGTCCTGTCGTGGTCGGACAGCTGGTAGGCGGGCGTGCCCGGCTCCGCCTCGGCGTGGTGCAGGAGCACGACCGCGTCGCCCGCCGCGAACCGCTGCGAGCCCGGCGCGCTCGGCAGCGCCATCGTCACGGTCTTGCCGTCGTCGAGCATCACGCTCGCCTTGCCGCAGGTCGCCGGGTCGGGCCGGGGTGCCTCGGGCGCGTCCTCCGGGCACGGTTCCAGCACGACGGCGGTGACCGTGCCGGTGAGCCGCTCGAAGCCCGCGTGCTGCTGGGCCGCCTCCTGCCGCCCCTCGGGCCACAGCCACACCAGCGCCACGAGCGTGGCCAGAGCCAGCGGCACCAGCACCGCCAGGGTCGCCACGACGGCCCGCCGCGACGTGCGCACCCGTGTGCCGTGCGCGTGGTCAGCGCCCATCCCCCAAGGCCTCCTCAGGACTCCGAAGTGCGACAGTACTGCACCCGCGCGGATGGGGTAGCCCGTGTGCATGGGCACGTTGGTGGGCACCTCCGGATGGCAGTATCGCGACTGGCGCGGCGTGCTCTACCCCGAGGGCGTCCCGCAGCGGCTGTGGCTGGAGACGTACGCTGCCGAGTTCGCCACCGTCGAGAGCAACAACGCCTTCTACCGGCTGCCGCCGCCGCGCACGTTCGCCGCTTGGCGCGAGCGGACCCCGGACGGCTTCGTGATGGCGGTCAAGGCCAGCCGGTTCCTCACCCACATCCGGCGGCTGGCCGAGCCGGAGGAGCCGGTCGCCCGGCTGATGGCGGCCGTCGCCGGGCTCGGCGGCAAGCTCGGGCCGATCCTGCTGCAGCTCCCGCCCACGCTGCGGGCCGACCTCGGCCGCCTGGACCGGTGCCTGCGCTGCTTCCCGGCCGGGACGCGGGTGGCGGTGGAGTTCCGGCACCCGTCCTGGTGGACGGACGGGACGCGCGCCGTCCTGGAGGCGCGCGGGGCGGCGCTGTGCTGGGCCGACCGGCTCGGCCGCCCGCGCAACCCGTTCTGGGACACCGCCGGCTGGGGCTACGTGCGGCTGCACGAGGGGCGGGCCGGTTTCGCGTACGGCGACACGTCCCTGAAGACGTGGGCCAGGCGGGTCCGCGAGTCCGGCTGGCGGGACGCGTACGTCTACTTCAACAACGATCCGGGCGGCGCGGCGGTGCGGAACGCCGCGCGGTTTGCCAGACTCCTTTGAATGCGCACCCGTCTGTACAGGAACGGCCGTCTGGTGAAGGAGGGCTTCCCCATCGCGGAGGTCTCCGACCACGTGGCCGACCGGGGCAACGTCGTCTGGTTCGACCTCTGCGCGCCGACGGAGGAGGAGGTCGCGGCGATCGGCGAGGAGCTCGGGCTGCACGAGCTGGCCGTCGAGGACGTGCTCCACGAGTACCAGCGCCCCAAGCTGGACATCTACGACAACCACCTGTTCATCACCGTGCACGCGGTGCACTTCGACGGCGGGCGGTTCGCGCCGGTCGAGATCGACGTGTTCATCACCCCGAACGCGCTGGTGACCGTCCGGCAGAGCGCCGCCTTCGACATCGGCGAGGTCGTCAGGCGCTGGGACAAGGCCGCCCACCTGGCCTCCCACGGCGTGGCGTTCCTGCTGCACGGGCTGCTCGACACCGTCGTCGACGGGCACTTCGCGCTCGTGCAGGAGCTCGACCAGCAGGCCGAGGACCTGGAGGACGAGCTGTTCGAGGAGCGGCTCGCCGACGGCCGCGAGCTCCAGCGCAGGATGTACGAGCTGCGCAAGACCACCGTCAGGTTCCGCAAGATCGCGGTGCCGATGCGGGAGATCGTCTCCACGCTGCTCCGCCGCGACCAGGAGCTGATCGCCGGCACCGGCATGGCCCCCTACTACGAGGACGTCTACGACCACGTGCTGCGCACCGCCGAATGGGTGGAGTCGCTGCGCGACCTGGTGGCCAACATGCGCGAGACGCGGCTGGCCCAGCAGGGCTTCCGGCTGAACGAGATCATGAAGCGGCTGACCGGCTGGGCCGCCATCATCGCCGTCCCCACCATGATCACCGGCTTCTACGGCCAGAACGTGCCCTACCCCGGCGAGGGCCAGCCGTGGGGCTTCTGGATGTCGCTGTTGCTGGTGGCGCTGGCCTCGGTGGCGCTGTACGCGGCGTTCAAGAAGAGGGACTGGTTGTAGGGCGGCGGGCACGGGCCGCCCCGCCCGGCCCTGGCGGCCCCCACCGCGACGCGCACCGCCCGCGCGCCCCGCTCCGGGTGCAGCGGCAGGCAGCGGCCCCCGGCCAGCAGCGTCCGCCGGCCGATCGGGGTGGCCAGCAGCGGCAGCTCCTCGTACGTGACGGGCTCGGCCAGGACCAGCAGCCACCCGCCGCCGGGCAGGCGGCGGCGCTCGCCCTCCAGCGCGTAGTAGTCGAGCACGCCGCCGCCGGTCGAGACAACCGCCCGCATGGTGAACCGGCGGCCCTCGGCCGTGAACACCTCGGCCGACGGCGCCCGGTAGACGCTGTGCACGTAGCCGAGCGCGAACACGCCGGAGGCGGGCAGCGGCAGCCCGTTGACCGCCGGGCGGCCGGCCCCGTCGCCGGAGCCGGCCGCCAGCACGAGCGCGGCGAGCGCGAGGGCCGCCCTGCTCAGCCCTTCTCCTTGTAGTAGCGGGCCGCGCCCGGGTGCAGCGCGACCGGCTCCACCTGCTGGGCCAGCGCTCGGTCGAGCTTCTCGGCCTCCGGGTGCACCTTGACCAGCTCGGCCTTCTTCTCGAACAGGGTCCGGGTGATGTCGTAGGCGAGCTGTTCGGGCATCGCGTCGGGCACCAGCAGCACGTTGGCGATGCCGACCGTCCTGACCGTGCCCTGGAGCTTGTAGACGCTCATGTCGATGTCGAGCCCCACGTACTGCTTGCCGTACTTGGCCTGCATCCCGGCCAGCACGTCGCTGGTGTCGAGCATCTTCATGTCGGGCTTGGTGGTGGCCAGGTCGACCACCCCGGCCGTGGGCAGGCCGCCGACCCACACGAACGCGTCGATGGTGCCGTCCTTGATCGCCTGCACCGACTCGTTGATCGACAGCTGCTGCTTGGTGATGTCGCTGTCGGGGTTCAGCCCGGCGGCCTCCAGCATGCGGCGGGCCACGACCTGGGTGCCGGAGTTGGGCGGGCCGAGCGAGACCGTCTTGCCCTTGAGGTCGGCGACCTTCTCCGCCGCGACGCCGGGCGCCACCACCACGTGCGAGTAGTTGTCGTAGATCCGGGCCAGCGCCTTGACCGGCTGCTTCCCGGTGAACGAGCCGGTGCCCGCGACCGCGTCGGCCGCCGTGTCGGACTGGGAGAAGCCGATGTCGGCCTTGCCGGTGGCCAGCAGCTTGATGTTCTCGATCGAGGCCGAGGTGACGGACGCGGTGGCCTGGGTGTTGGCGATGTTGTTCGACAGCTGCGCGGCCAGGCCGCCGCCGTAGACGTAGTAGACGCCCGTGGTGCCGCCGGTGGCGACGGACAGCCGGTTCCCCGAACCGCCGCAGCCCGCGATCAGGGCGAGCGCGGCGAGCACCGCAAAGATCCGCTTCACGCTGGGGTTCTCCTTCTCCTGATGAGGTGTACGGCAGCCGCGACCGCCAGGACGGCCAGGCCGGCCGCGATCGGGACGGGTTCGAGGAACAGCAGCAGCACGGCGGCGCAGGCGGCCAGCAGCCGCTCGGGCACGCCGCTCAGCCCGCCGGTGGCCATCGCCAGCGCCGCCACCGCGACCGCCGAGACCGCCGTCATCGCCAGCACCGTGCCGATCGGCCCCTGGCCGAGCAGGGCCTGCCCGTTGGGCGTCAGCACGAACGCGAACGGAACCAGGAACGCCGGCAGCGTGTAGCGCCAGGTCAGCAGCATCGTCCGGTACGTGTTGCCGCCCGTGATCGCCGACGCCGCCACCGCCGACAGCGCCGTCGGCGGGCTCACCTCCGACAGGACCGCGTAGTAGAAGACGAACATGTACGCCTCGGGCTCGGTCACGCCCAGCGTCATGAGCGCCGGGCTGATGATGACCGCGGCGATGATGAAGCTCGCGGTCACCGGCACCGCCAGGCCGAGCAGCATGACCGCCCCGGCCGCCAGCAGCGTGGTGAGCACCAGGCTGCCCGCGGCGAAGTCCACGATGATCTTGCTCAGGTTGAGTCCGAGCCCGGTCTGCGTGATGACGCCCACGATGATGCCCGCCGCCGCGCACACCGCCGTGACCGGCAGCACCTCCAGCGTGCCCTTGGCCAGCGCGTGCCAGACCCGCTGCGGGCCCATCCGGTGCGCCGGGTCCAGGAACGACAGCCCGAACGCCACCACGGTGGCGATCACCACCGACAGGAAGGCCGAGTAGTCCAGCGCCATCAGCACCACGATGATCAGCAGCGAGCTGAAGTGGTAGCCGAAGCGCAGCAGCAGCCTGCCGACGGGCGGCGCGTCCACCGGCACCGCGCGGGTCCCGAACCGGCGCGAGTCGATCTCGATGGCCAGGAAGATCCCCAGGTAGTACAGGATCGTCGGGACCGTCGCGTAGATCAGCACCTCCAGGTAGCCGACGTTGAGGCGCTCGGCGATGATGAACGCCGCCGCGCCCAGCGTCGGCGGCGACAGGATCGCGCCGATGCCGCTCGCCGCCAGGATCCCGGCCGCGGGCTCCCTCGGGTAGCCGGCCCGGCGCAGCACCGGCCAGGCGACGCTGCCGAGGCTCACGGTCGTGGCCACGCCCGAGCCCGACACGGTGCCGAGCAGGAAGCCCGCCGTGGTGACCGTCCGGCCGGGGGCGGCGCGCGACCTGCGGAAGGCGGCGAAGCTCAGGTCGATGAAGAACTTGCTGGCCCCGGAGAAGTCGAGGACGGCGCCGTAGACGGTGAAAAGGATGATGTAGCTGGCGGCGACCTGCAAAGGGACGCCGAAAAAGCCTTCGGTGCCCGTATAGAGCTGCGAGACGATCTGGGCCAGGTCGAATCCGCGGTGACCGATGGTCCAGTCAATGGGCAAATACACCCCGAAATAGGCATAAGCCAGGAAAAATGCGCATATGGCGGCCAGGGCCCAGCCGACGGTGCGCCGTACCGCCTCCAGCAGCAGCCCGGTCAGCGCCAGCCCCGCCACCACGTCCAGCCCGGTCAGCGCCGCCCCGGAGCCCCGGTCCCGGAAGGCGTCGATGTCGGCCAGCGGATAGACCAGCACCGCCACCGAGAGCACCGCCAGCACCCAGTCGCCGACGGTCGGCCACTCCGGGCCCGCCTTCGAGCTCGCCTCCGATCCCGCGCCCCCGCCGGACGCCGGCTCGTCCGGTGCGGCCGCCGTCGCCGCGGGGAGCGTCTCCGTGGGCGTGACCGTCTCCACGGTGGCCGCCGCGCCCGAGCCCGCGGGCAGCTCGACGGTGGGGGCGACGGCGGGGGCGGCGGTGGGGACCTCCACGGTGGCGTCGTCGGGCGCGGCGAACTCCGGGAGCGTCGGCGCGGCCGCCCCGTCCGGGGCCGGCGGCGGCCGGCGGCGGCGCAGGCGGTGGAGCGCGGGTCCCAGCCCGGAGCGGTAGGCCAGGAACACCAGCGGCAGCGCCACCGCCAGGAACGTCATCCGATGCTGCAACGCCTCGACCGGCCAGAAGACCACCGCGATCGAGTAGGCCGACAGCAGGGCGCCGACGATCCACACGGCGAGCCGCAGGATTCCGCCGAGCCGCCGGGCGGGCCGTTCTTGTTCGTGCGCCGAAACCAGGTCGGCCTCTCGGTCGCTCAGCTCGGTCACAACGATTCCTCCCGACACGGCACTGGGGGCAATTTACGAGGGGTTTACAGGCCGTGGGAAGACTCCGTTACCTTTATGGGATTATTGTCCGCCTGAAAACCGTGGCCTGGCCCGAGCGGCCAATTCGGCGAGCGGCACCGCGCCCGCCTGGCTGCCGTCCCGCAGCCGCACCGACGCCGCCCCGCTCGCCGCCTCACGCGGGCCCACCACGAGCTGGTACGGCACCAGCCGGTGGGCCCGGATGCGGGCGCCGAGGCTGCCCTTGGCCGCGGGGGCCAGCTCGGCCCGCAGCCCTTCGGCGACGGCCCGCCGTACCAGGTCCTCGGCGGCGGGCTGCTCGGCGTCCGACAGCGGCAGGACGACGGCCTGCACGGGCGCGAGCCAGGCGGGGAACGCGCCGGCGTGCACCTCGACGAGGTGGGCGAGCAGCCGTTCCAGGCCGCCGACGACACTGCGGTGCACCATGACGGGACGCCCGCCGCCGGCGTAGGACAGCTCGAAGCGCTCCGGCTGGAAGTAGTCGACCTGCACGGTGGACAGGGTGGACTCGCGGCCGGCCGGGTCGGCGATCTGGATGTCGATCTTCGGCCCGTAGAAGGCGCCCTCGCCGCGTTCCTCGTCGTACGGGCGCCCGCGCCGCTGGAGCACCTCGCGCAGCACGGCCTCCGAGCGCGCCCACAGCTCCGGGTCGTCGACGAACTTGGCGCCGTCGCCGCGCAGCGACAGCCGGTAGCGGGCGGCCCGGATGCCGAGCTGGGCGTGCGCGGCCTCGATCAGGTCGAGCGCCGCCGACACCTCGCCGGCCGCCTGCTCGGGGCGGCAGAACACGTGCCCGTCGTTGAGCTGGATGGCGCGCACCCGGGTGAGGCCGCCGAGCACGCCCGACAGCTCCGAGCGGTACATGCCGCCGAGCTCGGCGAGGCGCAGCGGCAGGTCGCGGTGGCTGCGCTGGCGGGAGCGGTAGACGAGCGCGTGGTGCGGGCACAGGCTGGGCCGCAGCACGTACTCCTCGCCGCCGACGCGCATCGGCGGGAACATGTCCTCGGCGTAGTGCGCCCAGTGCCCGGACCGCTCGTACAGCTCGCGTTTGCCGAGCACGGGCGAGTGGACGTGCTGGTAGCCGTTGCGGCGTTCGAGCTCGTGCACGTAGTCCTCGACGGCCTTGCGCACGGCGGCCCCGGCGGGCAGCAGGAACGGCAGCCCGGAGCCGATCAGCGGGTCGGTGTCGAAGATGCCCAGCTCACGGCCGAGCCTGCGGTGGTCGTTCATGATCGTCCTTTGCGGTGAAAGGGCGAACGACCGATCCGATCCCGGGCATTCGCCCGGGAGACAGAAGTCAGCGCGCCGGGACTGGGTCCGGCGTCGTCGTGACGGAAGCGCGCTGCATACGGGCACCCTAACACCGGTGGCCTCGCCAAGGCCCTGCCAAAAACGGCAAATGATATAAAGAACCGTGGCCGAGATCACCCTGCCCGTGCGCCAGTTGCGGGCGTTCGCCGAGGTCGGCTACCAGGTCGCCGGGGGGAGCGGAGCGCACGGCGCGATGGCGGCGCTGCGCGAGGTCGTGCCGCTGGACGCCTACGAGTTCGTCGCCTTCGACCCCGCCACCGGCCGCCACCACAGCGTCGTCTCCGACGGCCACCGGCGCATCGACGGCGACGCGGCCGAGGAGTACGCGGCGCTGGAGGCGTACCGCAGGGCGATGGCCACCCGGGCGCCGGTCGCGATGCCCGAGCCGGGCACCGAGCGCTACTTCCGCCGCCACCTGGCCCCGTACGGCTGGCGGGCCGGGCTGACGGCGCCACTGTTCCTGGCCGGGGGCCGCTACACCGGGCTGCTGCACCTGGCCACCCGCGACGCCTTCCCCGAGCTGACCGCCGCGCTGGTCGGCGCGGTGAGCCCCATGCTGGCGCACGTCACCGACCTGACCCGGTGCGTGATCGACCCGGTGGGGCTGCCGGGCGGGTTCCGGGCGGTGGCGTTCGACCGGCGCGGCGTCCGGCGCGGCGTGCCCGGCCTGGAGACCTCGCCGGAGCTGTGGGACGACCCGGCGATCGCCGCCTACGCGCGGGCGTTCATCGACTCGCGCGAGCTCAACCGGCACGGCCTCTGGCTCGACGGGCAGGGCCGCTGGCACGAGATGCGGCTGCTGCGGGCCGGGGTCGGCTTCCAGGGCGGGCTGCAGGGCGCCGTGGTGGCCGAACGGCCCTGCGCGCTGCCGTACGAGCTGACCGGGCGCGAGGTGGACGTGCTCACCCGGGTCGCGGCCGGTGACTCCAACCCGCAGATCGCCGCCGCGCTGGTGCTCAGCGTCCGCACGGTCACCACGCACCTGGAGCACATCTTCGCCAAGCTGGGCTGCGACAGCCGCACCCGGCTCAGCACCAAGGCGCTGGCCGAGGGCCTGTGCCGGCTGGACGTCTGAACACCGCTCGTTGTTTTCGGGGAAGTCTGCTGATCAGGACGGCGACCGCCGCCGTCCGGGCACGAGACACCACGGAGGACATGATGACGACCACGCCCAGCGACCCGGCCGGGGCGCTGCCCGGCCGCCCGCCCGTCGTCGACCTGGCGACCTGGCAGGTGGCCAGGGACGAGCTGCTGGTCCGGGAGAAGGCCCACACCCGTGAGGGCGACGCCATCGCGGCGGCGCGCCGCCGGCTGCCGATGGTGGAGTTCGACGGGACGGCCGAGGTCGTCGGCGCCGACGGGCCGGTGCCGTTCCTGGACCTGTTCCAGGGGCGCGAGGAGCTCGTGGTCTACAAGCACATGTGGTACGACGGCGCGCCGCACCAGGGCCAGTGCGAGGGCTGCACCACGATGGCCTGGCATCTGAAGGACTCCGTCGTCTACCTCGGCACGCGGGGCGTCTCGTTCGCCGTGCTGACCCCGGGCCGCTGGGACGAGGTGGCCGCCTTCACCGCGTTCATGGGCTACACCCAGCCGTGGTACTCGGTGCGCGGCCTGGACGAGCCGCTCGGCGGCGGCATGGCCGCCCTCTCCTGCTTCCTGCGCGAGGGCGAGCGGGTGTTCCTGACCTACTCCACGACCGGCCGGGGCAACGAGCCGGCCAACGGCTGCTTCGGGCTGCTCGACATGACGCCGTACGGGCGCGGCGAGGCGTGGGAGGACAACCCGGAGGGCCGCCCGGAGGGCCGTCACCCGTGCTGGTACTGGCGCTCCGACGTGGACGGCGCCGCCACCTGGGGGCCGGACAGCCGCCCGGTGCCGCAGTGGACCCGCCCCGGCGCCACCCCCGAGAAGACCCTCGGCCGCGAGGGCTCCCACCACTGACGCGGGCGGCCCGGGGCTCAGCCGGTCCCGGTACGGCTCCGGGCGGTCCACCCGGCGGGCACGGTCACCAGCAGCAGCTCGAACCACACGCGGGTGGCGCCGTCGTGCCGGGTGAAGCCCCAGCGGTGGCTGAGCGCCTCCAGCAGCGGCAGCCCCCGCCCGCCCGTCGCGTACGGGTCGGCCCGGCACACGCACGGCGGCGCCTCCGAGCCGCCGTCCTCCACCCACACGCGCACCAGTTCCCCGCAGACCCGCACCGCCACCGTGAACGAGCCGCCGTCGCCCGAGCGCGAGTGCAGGATCGCGTTGGTGGCCAGCTCGCTGGTCAGCAGCGCGCAGTCGTCGTGCAGCGGATGGTCGCGGCCGAGCACGGCCGTCACCAGGCCGCGCGCCCCCGCGACCTGCGACGGCACCCCCGGGAATCGGAGCGCGAGATCGTGTTGCGAGTCCGGCGTGGCCACGGTGGAACCCCCCTGAATGCGGCGACGTCATGAGACGCGCCACGCCGGGGCGGAGGATGGTCGCGAAAAGGTGCGAATGCCCTTGCCCGCGCGGCACCAGGCCCGATGTCCTGCGGGACAGGCGGGGTAGCGCGTCCCCGGCAGGTCACGAGGCGCGAGCGCCTAGTACGCTGCGATCGACGAGTCGACTAGGAGGAGTGCCTGCGTGAGCAGCCTGGAGGCCGTCTGGGTGCAGCGGTACGACCACCCGGGGGCAGCGGTCGTGACCGGAGTCTTCGACATCCTGCACGTGGGCCACGTGCGCTACCTGGGCGCGGTGGCCGCGCGAGGGCTGCCGCTCGTCGTCGGCGTGGAGGACGACCCGCGGGTGCGCGCGTGGAAGGGCCCCTCGCGGCCGTTCAACCCGGCGGCCGAGCGCGCCGAGCTGCTGGCGGCGCTGCGGTTCGTGACGGGGGTGTTCATCGTGACGGGGCCGCCGGAGGCGCACGGGCCCGAGGACTACATCGACCTGCTCACCCCGATGCGGCCCGGCGCGCTCGCGCACACCGCGGGCGACCCGCACGCGGGCGGCCGGTGCGCGGCGGCGGCGCTGCTCGGCGCCGAGTGCTGGGAGCTGGAGGCCATCCCCGACCGGTCGACGACGCGCATCGTCAACGCCGCGGGCAAGGGCTGACGCGGCCCCGCTCCCATGATCGCGTAATCTTCCGTCACATGACGGCCGATCTCCTGGCGCGGAGGGTGACGGACCTGCTGGCGCCGCAGGTGCTGGTGATCGCCATGCCGCCCGCCGTGGGGCTCATCGCGGAGGGCTGGGCGGGGGCGGTGTGGGGGCTGGTGGCCTCCGTGCTGTGCGGCGGCGTGCCCGCCGCGGTGATCGCCGTGGGCGTGCGCTCGGGGCGGCTCGACTCCCACCACATCGTCGACCGGGCCCGCCGCACCGGCCCGCTGCTGGCCGCCGTCGGCGCGGTGCTGTTCGCGCTGCTGCTGCTGGGGGTGCTCGGCGCGCCGACGCTGCTGGTGGCGACGGTGACGGCGATGCTGGCCGCGCTGGCCGTGACGATCCCGGTGACGCTGCGCTGGAAGATCTCCTTCCACGCGGCGGTGTCGGCGGGCACGGTGGTGGTGCTGGCCCACGTGCTGCCCGCGGCGCCGACGCTGGCGGCGGGGGCGGCGGTGGTGGCGCTGGTGTGCTGGGCCCGGGTGCGGCTGACGCACCACACGTGGGCCCAGGTGGCCGCCGGGGCGCTCGTCGGGACGCTCGTCACGTGGGGCACGCTGGCGGCGTTCGGCATCGGATAGCGGGCGCGTGACACCGGAATAGGGGAGCCTGCCGCGCGGTTGCGGCGGGCATGGACGCCACGAGCCGGGGCCGGGTGCGCGTCGAGCGCACGGCCAAGCGAGTCAGGACCTATCTGGGCGGCCGCGCGGTCGCCGACACCACCCGCGCCCTGATGGTGTGGGAGAGCCCGCACTACCCGACCTACTACTTCCCGCTGGAGGACGTCGAGCGGGACGCGCTCAAGCCCACGGGCGAGACCCGCCGCTCGCCGAGCCGGGGCGAGGCCGCCGTCCACACGCTCGCCCCGGGCGGCGGCGAGGCGCTCGTCTACGGCGACGACGTGCCCCTGGAGCCGGTACGGGGTCACGTCCGCTTCGACTGGGACGCGATGGACGCCTGGTTCGAGGAGGACGAGGAGGTGTACGTGCACGCGCGCGACCCGTACACGCGCGTCGACATCCTGCCCAGCTCGCGGCACGTGCGGGTGGAGGTCGACGGGGTGACGGTGGCCGACTCGCGCAACGCCCGGGTCCTGTTCGAGACCGGCCTGCGGCCCCGCTACTACCTGCCGAAGACCGACGTCCGGCTCGACCTGCTGGAGCCCACCGCCACGGTCACGCGCTGCCCGTACAAGGGCACGGCCGAATACTGGTCGGTCAACGGCCACGAGGACCTGGCCTGGTCCTACCGCACGCCGCTGCCGGAGAGCGAGCGCGTCGCGGGCCTGATCGCCTTCTACAACGAGAAGCTCGACGTCTACGTCGACGGCGTGCTGGAGGACAGGGCCGGTTGACAGCCGCCACCCCGATCCACCACCCTTTCACTATTCGAATAGTGAAAGGGTGGTTTCGTGATCGAGTTCCAGCTCGACCGGGGATCGGGGGTGGCGACCTACCTCCAGCTCGTCCACCAGGTCAAACAGGCGCTGCGGCTCGGCACCCTGCGGCCCGGCGACCAGCTGCCCACCGCGCGCGAGGTCGTCGAGAGCCTGGCCATCAACCCCAACACCGTGCTCAAGGCCTACCGGGAGCTGGAGCGCGAGGGCCTGGTGGCGGGCCGGCCGGGGCTGGGCACGTTCGTCGAGCAGGGGATCGCCGGGCCGACGCTGGCCGACCACCACCGGCTGCGGCGCGGGCTGGAGGAGTGGGTGCGCCAGGCGCGTGCCGCCGGGCTGGACGAGGAGGACCTGCGGGCGCTGTTCGGCGCGGTGCTGGCCGGCTCCGCGCGTGAGGGCGTCGCGTGAACGCGCTGGAGGTCACCGGGCTGGCCGTGCGCCGCCGCCGGTCCTGGGTGCTGCGCGACTGCTCGCTGGCGGTCCCGGCCGGGCGCGTGGCCGCGCTGGTCGGCCCCAACGGCGCCGGCAAGACCACGCTCATGCACGCCGCCGTCGGCCTGCTCGCCCCCGCCCGGGGCGGCGTCACCGTGCGCGGGCAGGCCGCGTTCGTGGCCCAGGACAAGCCGCTGTACGAGACGTTCACGGTCGCGGAGACGCTGCGCTTCGGCCGCCGCACCAACGACCGCTGGGACGAGGAGGCGGCCAGGAGACGGCTGGACCGGCTCGGCATCCCGCTCGGCGGCAGGGTCGGCCGGCTGTCCGGCGGGCAGCGGGCGCAGGTCGCGCTGACCCTCGCGCTGGCCCGGCTGCCCGACCTGCTGGTGCTGGACGAGCCGCTGGCCAACCTCGACCCGGTCGCCCGGCACGACGTGATGCGCTCGATCATGGCCGAGGTGGCCGAGCGCGGGCTGACCGTGCTGCTGTCCTCGCACGTCGTCTCCGACCTGGAGGACACCTGCGACTGGCTGATCGTGCTCAACGGCGGGCGGCTCCAGGTCAGCGGCGACATCGAGGACCTGCTCGGCGGGCACAGCGTGCTGACCGGCCCGGCCGGCGCCTCCGCCGCCGGGTGCGACGTCGTCGGGGAGAGCCGCACCGGCAGGCAGGTGAGCCTGCTCGTGCGCGGCGGGCCGCCGCCCGACCCGCGCTGGAACGCCCGGCGGCCGGGCCTGGACGAGCTCGTCATGGGCTACCTGCGCAGCCCCGCGTCGGCGGCGCTGCCCGCGCCCGCGGAGGTGGCCGGATGATCTGGGTCACCTGGCGCCAGCACCGGGCGCAGATCCTCGTCACCGCCGGCTTCCTGGCCGCGCTCGGCCTGCTGCTGCTCGGCTCCGCGCTCGAAGCACGGTCGTTCGTGGCCGCGCACGTGCCCGGCGGCTGCCCGGGGGGCACCGCGTTCTGCGGGTCGCTGGAGGCGGCCGTCGGCCTCGGGGAGCGCTACGACGCCGTCTACTCGGTGTTCGGCTGGATGCCGCTCGTGCTGCCCGCGCTGGTCGGCGCGTTCTGGGGGGCGCCGCTGCTCGGCAGGGAGTACGAGCGCGGCACCCACCTGCTGGCCTGGACCCAGCGGGTCCCGGTGCGGCGGTGGCTGGCGGTCAAGCTGGCCGTGCTCGGCGGCGCGGTGGTGGCCGGCGGGCTGTTGCTGTCGCTGATGGTCAGCCTGTGGCGGCCGGTGTTCCGGGAGGGGATCGACTCCGGGTTCGGCAACATCGGGATCTTCAACATGACCGGGGTGGCCCCGGCCGCCTGGTGGCTGTACGCGTTCGCGCTGGGGACGCTGGCCGGGGCGGTGCTCAAGCGGACGCTCCCGGCGATGGCGCTGGTCGTGGCCGGGGTGGCGGCGACCATGTTCGCGCTGTTCGCGCTCAGCGACCACTACGCCACCCCGCAGCGCACCGAGCTGACCGGCAGCGTGGTGCTCGGCGACCCCGACGCCCGGCTCGTCGGCGGCGGCACCTGGGTGGACCCGGCCGGGCGCGAGGTCGGCACGGCGGACACGCCCGCGGCCTGCGAGCGGCGGCTGGACGTCGGGCGCGCCGGCCGCAACACCGACTCCTGGCACAAGTGCCTGTTCGACGCGGGCTACCGCTACGCGGTGACCTACCACCCGCCGTCGATGTTCTGGCGCTTCCAGTGGACCGAGGCGGGAATCCTCCTGCTGGCGTCGGCCGTCCTGGGCGGCCTGGCCGTGCGGATCACGCTGCGCCGCACGGCGGGCGGCACCCGGCTACCGGGGGCTCACGACAGCAGCCGCGTCAGCACCCGGACGCCGAACTCCAGTCCCTCCACCGGCACCCGCTCGTCCTTGCCGTGGAACATCCCGAAGTAGTCCAGATCCGGCCGCAGCATGAGCGGCGCGAACCCGTACCCCTCGATCCCGATCCTGGCGAACGACTTGGCGTCCGTGCCGCCGCTCATCACGTACGGCACGGGCCTGGCCAGCGGGTCCTCGGCCACGAGGCTGGCGGCCAGCTCGTCGAAGAACGACGACGGGTACGGCGCGGCCGGGGCGTCCTCCAGGTTGACGAACTCCCGGGTGATCTTCGGCCCGAGCAGCTCGTCGATCGTCGCCAGGAACTCCTCCTGCAGCCCCGGCAGGTAGCGGCCGTCCACGTGCGCCTCGGCGGTCGAGGGCACCACGTTCACCTTGTAGCCGGCCTCCAGCATCGTCGGGTTGGCCGAGTTGCGGATCTGCCCCTCGAACAGCTTGCCGAGCGAGCCGAGCCGCCGCGCCTCGGCGTCCAGCCGGTCCAGGTCGATCGGCTGCCCGGTGATCTCCGACAGGCTGTCGAGCAGCGCCGCGATCGACGGCGTGACCCGTACCGGCCACTGGTAGGAGGCGATGCGCGACAGCGCGTGCACCAGCGTCGCGACCGGGTTGTCCACCGCGGGCCGGGAGCCGTGCCCGGCCACGCCGTGCGCGGTGAGCTTCATCCACGCGGTGCCGCGCTCGCCCACCGCCACCGGGTAGACGCGGTGGCCGCCGGAGTCGACGCTGAACCCGCCCGACTCGCTGATCGCCTGCGTGACCCCGTCGAACAGCTCCCGGTGCTCGGTCACCGCGTGCCGCGAGCCGAAGTCGCCGGTCGCCTCCTCGTCGGCCAGGAACGCCAGCACCACGTCCCGCCGGGGCCGCACGCCCAGCGCCCGCATGCCCAGCACCGCCGACAGGGTCATCGCGCACGAGCCCTTCATGTCGACCGCGCCCCTGCCGTAGACGCACCCGTCGACGATCTCGCCCGAGAACGGGTGCATCCGCCACTCGGCCGGGTCGGCCGGGACCACGTCCAGGTGCCCGTGCACCAGCAGCGCGTCCGGGGAGTCGCCCGCCATCCGCGCCACCACCGTGGTGCGGCGCGGCGCGGACTCGAACACCTCCGGCTCCAGCCCGGCGTCGGCCAGCAGCGTGGCCACGTACTCGGCGGCCGGCCGCTCCCCGGAGCCCGGATTGGTGGTGTCGAACCTGATCAGGTCCGAGCAGATCTCGGCGACGCTCTTCACTTCCTGCCCTCCAGCTTCAGCGGCGCCACCTCGGGCGTCTCGAACCCGAAGATCAGTCCGTAGAAGGCCAGCTCGGCCTCCAGCACCGCCACGATCGTCTCTTCCCTGCGCCAGCCGTGCTGCTCGCCCTCGAAGGTCAGCAGGGCCCACTCTTTGCCGTTCCTGTCCAGCTCCGCGACGAACCGCTCGGCCTGGCCGACGTCCACGATCGCGTCCTCCAGCCCGTGCAGCATCAGGCACGGCCCCGACGCCCGGTGCGCGTGCAGCAGCGGCGAGCGCTCGCTGTAGCGCTGCCGCGTCTCCGGCAGCGGGCCGATCAGGCCGTCCAGGTAACGCGACTCGAAGTCGTGCGTCTCGGCCGCCCAGCTCTCCGGGTCGGTGATCGCGTAATGGGCGACGCCGCCCGCGAACACGTCGCTGTGCACCAGCGCCGCCACCGTCGTCCAGCCGCCCGCGCTGCCGCCCCGGATCGCGATCCGCGCCGCGTCGGCCCGGCCCAGCTCCACCAGCCCGCGCGCCACCTTGGCGCAGTCCTGCACGTCGACCACGCCCCACTGGTGCCGCAGCCGCTCGCGGTAGGCGCGGCCGTAGCCGGTGGAGCCGCCGTAGTTGACCACCGCCACGCCCAGCCCCCGGCTGGTGAAGTAGGCGATCTCCAGGTCCAGCATCACCGGGTGGTTGCCGGTCGGCCCGCCGTGCACGAAGATCACGTACGGGGCCGGGCCGCGCGTCCCCGCCGGCGGATACAGGTGCGCGTGCACGCCCTCGACCGTCACCGCCTCCGGCACCGGCAGCAGGTCCCGCTCCGGCAGCTCCTTGGGCGCCGACACCACCTCGTGCCCGCCGCCGTCGAGGTCGACGAGCATCACCTCCAGAGGCGTGTACGGGGTCGCCGACACCGCCGCGACCTTGCCCCCGGCCGCCGACACCGTCGAGGCCCAGTAGGTGGCCTCCCCGCCGATGTCGCGCAGCTCGCCGCCGCCCGGGTCCAGCACGGCCAGCCTGCGCCGGTCCGGCGTGCCGTACACGACCGCCAGCCGGTCACCGGCCACCGCCAGGCAGCCCGAGCCCGGTTTCCACGCCGCGTGGCCGAACTCCGCCTCGACCGGCGTCAGGTTGCGGATTTGCGTGCCGTCCCTGCCGATCAGGTGCACGTTCCACCAGCCCGTCGGGTCGGTGATCGCGTACAGCGTGTCGTCGTCGCGCCACTCCGCCTGCACCACCGACTCGTCCGGCCCGCCCGCGACCACCTCGTACGGCCCCGCCTGCCCGCCGGGGCCGAGCGGCGCCACGCACAGCTCGGTGCCGTCCCACGGCATCGCCGGATGGTCCCAGCCGATCCAGGCGACATGCCGCCCGTCGGGCGACAAACGCGGATTCATCAGGAAACGCTGCGCCTCGGCGATCACCGTCAGCGGCCCGCCGTCCAGCGGGATCGCCACCAGGTCGCGCACGTCCGCGCGCTCCCGCACCGCCCACACCTCGTCGCGGCCCGGCGGCAGGTAGAGGTCGGCGTAACGGGCCGGGCCCGCCGGCGTCAGCGCCACCGGGTCGCCGCCGCCGATCCGGTAGACGCGCTGGTCGGCCCAGTTCGTGAACACCAGGCCGCCACCGGGCAGCGGGCGCCACGAACGGCCGCCGTACTCGATCACCCGGTTGCGCGCGTTCCAGCCGTCCGGCAGGGCGTCCACCCGCTCGCCGCCCGGCAGGCGCCGCACCACGCAACGCCGGCCGCCCTCGTGCGGGCGCGGCTCGTCCCACCACACCTCGACGCCTTCCGGCGTGGCCACCGCCTCAACCCACTGGGGGCCGCCGTCGGTCCGGGCCACATCGATCGGTCGAATACTCATATTTCACCAATTGCCATTTGACGGGGGCAAGGACATCTCGGGTGGGTGCAGCACGTACGCGATCCCGCCGCTGCCGGAGCTCCGCAGCCACACCCGCTCGAACGCGGCACGCGGATAGACCCGGCGCACCTGCGCGTCGCCCGGCGCGGCCGGATCGTTGACCATGACGTCGCCCGCGGCCGTGAACCCCGTGACGACCATGATGTGCCCGCCCGTGGAATAGCCGGAGCCCGGCAGCTCGTGCTCCTTGAACGACTGCGACGTGATCACCGGGATCCCGGCGCGCACCAGCACTTCCAGCTCCGCCGCCGACCGCAGCCTCGTCACGAGCCCGGCCAGCCCGTACGTGCCCGCGTACGCCACGTTGAACGGCCAGTTGCCGGTGCCCTGGTAGCTGGTGTCGTAGGCGCCGCGCGCCGCGTGGTCCACCGCCGGGCACGGGTCGCCCGCGCCCACCCAGCCCAGCTCGTCAGCCGCCGGGCCACGGCCCCAGTAGGCGAGCACCATGGCCACCGCCGCCGGGCCGCACCAGTTCGCGCCGCCGCCGTCCCACTGCGGGTGGTGCCCGGCGTGCTCGTGCTGCGAATGCGCCGGCACCACCAGATGGAACGCCCCGCCCGGCCCCGGCGCGCTCGGCGCGGGCCGGGCCGGCAGCGCCGAGGCCATCACGCCCAGCCCGTGCACGCGCGCCCCCGCGCCGTGCGCCGTCACCCGCACCCGGAACGCCGTCACCGGCCGCCGCGCCACGAACGTGTCGACCGCCACGTCCCCGTCCTCGTCCCCCTGCCCCGGGACCGACGTGCGCGGCTCGCCGTGCTCCGACCAGCGGCCCATCACGTACCACCTGGTCCGCGAACCCGCCGCCGTCGTCGCCTGAAGCTCCACCTCGATCCACGAGCCCGGCGGCGTCCGCGCCGTCCACGAGGCCACGAGCTGCGTCGCCGCGAAGCCGATCGGGTGCTCGGCACTGGTCCACGACGCCTGGCCCGCCGGCACGGAGAAGCGGGCGAAACAGACACGGGCCAGGTCGACGGTGAGCACCAGGCTCATTGTGGAACCCTCTCCCGCCCCGCGCATCGGAGGTTTTACGTACCGGACCCGATTGTGTCGGTGGTGATCACTATCGTCCGGGCCATGACTCAAGCGGTGCAGGCGTACTCCTACGCCGGGCCCTCCGTGCTCGCCGACGGCCGGCTCGGCCTGTCCACCTCCGGCGGCACGGCCCTGTCGGGCCCCCAGACCCATCCCCGGTTCTTCAGCGGGCTCCTCACCCAGGCCGCCCCCGCCGCCGCCGGCCTGCTGGCCGTCGCCGACGTGGCCATGGCCCGCTACCACCAGCCCCGCCCCGGCTGGACCCGCGACCCGGTGGTGACCTGCGACGGCGACCGGCTCAGGTTCGAGTCGTTCTCCGCCTGCGGCGGCGTCTACGCCCGCCTCGACGTGCTCGCCCTCGACGGCGACGTGCTCGACCGGGGCACCACCAACGTCGACGTCAACGGGCCGCTGCGCGAGTCGCTCGCCCGCGTCGGCGGACGCGACCCCCTCCACCTCGGCGTCGGCCCCGACGAGCTCACCGTCACCACCCTCGACGGCGCCGTCGTCGAGAAGAAGGTGCCGCTGCCCAGCCGGTGGCTGCGCGGCTTCGCCGAGGTCCAGGTGATCGCCGCCGGCTTCGACCTGCGCGCCGAGCTCAAGGGGCCGCAGGCCGTCCGCTTCCTGCGCTCCCTGCCGCGCAAGGCGTCCGCCACCGTGTGGGCCGTTCCCGCCGGCGGCGACCTGCGCCTGGCCGCCGGGCCCGGCCGTGGCTCCGTCTGCCTGTCCGGCGCCGGCCGCGTCGCCACCCTCATGCCGCTGCTGCGCTTCGCCAAGGCCCTGCGCGTCTACGGTCCGCCCGCCGGCGCCGACGCCGGCCACCAGGCCAGCGCCTGGGAGCTCGAACTGCCCGGCATGCGCTACACGCTCGCCGTCTCGCCCCAGCCGTGGCGCGGCTTCTCCGGCGAAGGCGCCGTCCTCGACGACCTCGCCACCGACGAGGCCGCCGGCGACGCCGACGTGATCGGGATGCTGCTCAACTTCGAGCCCGCCGTCGAGATCGGCCTGCTCGCCGACCGCTCCGGGCTCCCCGTCGACCGCGTACGCGCCGCGCTCACCCAGCTCGGCACCGCCGGGCGCGTCGGCTACGACCTGTACGAGGCGGGCCACTTCCACCGCGAGCTGCCCTACGACCGCGACCAGGTGGCGCAGCTCAACCCGCGCCTCACGGCCGCCCGGGCGCTCGTCGAAGCGGGCGCCGTCACCCTCGACGGCGACCACGCCCGCGTCACCACCTCCGGCGGCACCCGCCAGGTCGGCATCGCCGACGGGAGCTGCACGTGCGAGTGGTGGTTCGACCACCGCGGCTCCCGCGGCCCCTGCAAGCACGTCCTCGCCGCCCGCATCGCCTCCCGCCACACCGCGGACGCCCTCCTATGACCCCCACCCCACCCCCCACCCCCTGGCCCACCGACCCGGGCTCCCGGCCCGCCGACCCGGGCCCCTGGCCCATCGACCCGGGTGCCTGGCCCGCGGGCCCGGGCTCCCGGCGGGCCGACCCGGGCGTCCGGTCCACCGCCTCCGTCCACGCTCCCGCCCCCGCCCGTGGGGCAGGACCCGACGGCGGCCCGGACCGGATGCCCGGCGGCGGCCCCTCCCGGCCATCCGGCAACGGTCCCGTACGGGCGGCGGACGGCCCCGTACGGGTGGTCGGCGGAGGCCCTGGCCGGTTGCCCGGCGAAGGTTCCGGGCGGACGTCTGCCGATGCCCGGGAGCGGACGCCCACCGAGCGCGCCGTCGTCCCGCGCGCCTCCGGTGGCGGCCCCTCCGTCGCGTCCGACGCCCGCGACAGCGCCGCCCCGGCATCAGGCGGCACTTCCGCACGGCAGCCTCCCGGTCGGTCGTCCACAGGAGCGTCGGGTGGGCCCGGCAGCGGCGCAGGGGCCTCCAGGGGGACTCCCGAACGAGGGGATGGTGTGGGGGAGGGGACTGCCTGGGCGGAGGTCGAGGCGGCGATCGACGCGGGGGACGAGCTCCGGGTGGCCGAGCTGGTGCTCGCCCTGGACGAGGCGGGGCGGCGCGAGGTGGCCGCCGCCCTGCCCGGCCACATCCCCGTGGCGCGCAACCGGGCGTGGGACCGGGAGCGACGCCGCCGCCAGGCCCGCCGCACGCAGGAGCGCGTGACACCCACCGGCAGCACAGCCGCCCAGGTCGGCACCAACGCCCCAGGCGGTGCCGAGAGCCAAGGTGGCGTCGGCGGTCACGGTGGCGCCGGCCGTTACGGGGTGGCGGCGGGCGGCAGCCAGGCGGGCGGCCCGGGGTGGGAGCATGCGCGGGTCGACGCGTGGGTGGGGCCGATGCGGGTGGCGGGCGCGGGCACGATCGGCGGCGCCGCGGCGGTGGTGGCCTGGCTGCACCGGCGCGACTTCCAGGGCTGGGGCGGCCTCGACCACACCGGGCTCGTCGAACGCGTCCTCGCCGCCCGGCCGCACCGCTGGCAGGTGGACTTCGCCGTACGCGCCGCCCTGCGCCTGCGCACGCAGCGCGACGCCCGCGTCTCCGGCGCCCTGGCCCTGGCCATGCTGCGCCGCACCGGCGCGACCCCGCCCGGCCACGACCCGCTGACCGTCGCCTGGGCCGCAGGATCGCCTGCGGGCCTGGGCGGCGACCCGCTGCTCGACCATCTGCTCCCGCGCCTGTTCGAGGCGGACGGCGTCGGCCGCGTCCTCCGCCACGAGCAGCCCCCGGACGGCGGCCGTGCCGGGCACGAGCCCCGGCCGCCGACCTGGCTCGCCGCCCTGAAGGATCTCGCCGACACCGGGCGGGTGTCGCGCGACCTGCTGCTCGACGGGTGCGTACGCCGGTTCCTGCGCGGCGGCTCCGGCCCTGACCTGCGCTTCTTCGTACGCCTGCACGACCTGCTCGACCCTGCCGACGCCGAGTCCGCCCGGCGGGCCGCCGACTACCTGAGGCTGCTCCCGGCCGCGCCCACCTCGGTGGCCGACCTGGCGCTGCGCCACCTGCGCCGAGCGGGCCGGCTCGGCCACGACGACCTGGTGGAAGGGCTGCACGCCGCCCTGTTCCGGCCGGAGCGCAAGCTCGTCGACGGCGGGCTCGGCTGGCTCGACCAGGCGGTACGGGGGCGGCGCGGCCCTCTGGACGAGTTCGCGCCGGCGCTCGCCCAGGCCTTCTCCTGCCGGTCGTACGACGTCCAGGCCCGTGCCGTACGCCTCGCCCTGCGCCACGCCGACCGCTTCGGCGCGGCAGGCGCGACGACCCTGCGGGAGGCCGCCGCACAGCTTCCCCCGGACCTCGCCGCCCGCCTCAACACGGCCTTCCCGGGCCCGACGACCTCCACGAGCGGGACCGCGTACCAGGGCGGGGAGACGGACGTGGCCCGCGCGCCGGTGCCCGCCGGCGCTGGGGAGGCGGAAGCGGTCCATACGGCGGCGACCCCTGCGGGACCTGGGACGGCCGGGCTGGATCCGGTGGCGGGCGCCTTTGGTGCCGGGTCGAGGGGACTCGGACGTGTGCCCGTGACCTCCGGGCCGGGGACGCCGGGGGACGTTTCCCGGGTTGGCGTGGCGGAGGGCGTGCCCGGGCCTGGGACGCCGGGGGCCGCCTCCGGGCCTGGGACGGCGGGGGACGTCTCCGGGCTTGGTGCAGTGGGGGACACCTCCGAAGCTGGGGCGGGGCGTGCTGGGGGCGTCTCCGCGTCTGGGGCGGGCTCGGAGCTCAGGCAGGGGGACGGGTTCGTGCGCCGGGCGTTGCCTCGGGTAGCGCGGGCGGGGGCGTTGCCGCCGCCGGTCGGTGCGCCCGGTGAGTTGACCGCGTTGCCCTACCGGGTCGGGTGGCAGGAGCTGGAGCGGTGGCTGGACGGTGTGGTGCGGCTGCACGCGGAGGATCCTGAGGCGCTCCGGGTGGTGCTCAAGTCGCTGACCGGGGAGCCGTCGCGGCTGTACAAGGAGCGCGAGTGGGAGCATCCGGGCCAGTGGGCCGAGGCGATCGCGCGGCGGCTCGTCGACCCGGGGGCCGAGCCGCCGCCCCGGCCGGGGCCCGCTCTGCTTCCCGCCGCTCTCGGGGTGCTTCCCGTTCTCGGGGGCGCGTCGGTCGAGCCCGCGCCCGCATCCGACCCAGCGCCCGGCCCAGCGTTCGGACCCGCAGCCGGACCCGCAGCCGGACCCGCATCTGGGCCGGTGCTCGGGGCTGAGCAGCATGGGCGGCGGCGGGGGCGGTTGCCGGACGCGTCGCGGGTGACGGCGCCGCACTGGATGCTGCTGCGCCGGCTGGCCGAGGTGCATGCCGCCGCCGGGTCCGGGGCGCTGCCGCCGTACCTGCTGGCCACGCCGACCACCGGCGACGGCGGGGTCGGCGCGGCCGAGCTGGTGGAGAGGGTGGCGGGGTACGAGCGGGCCGGGGCCGAGGCGCTGGACGCCGATCTGCAGCAGGCGCTGCTCCGGCTGCCGCGCGACATCGAACCCGGGGTGGTGGCGCGGGCGGCGCGGCTGCGTTCCGGGGCGGGCGCGACCGTTGCGGCGTGGATGCGCGACAGGCCCTCGATCAGCACCGGGATCGACTGGATCGACGGCGGGGTCCCGTACGCGAGCGACCGCGCGGCCCCCGGAGCGGAGGCCGCGTCCGGGGCGCGGAAGGCGAGCGGAGGGACGGGGGAGGGGCGGGAGCCGTCGCTGGTTCCGCGGATCCGGGGGGAGGCGACCGGGCTGGAGCTGGTCGACCGGCTGCTGTCCGATCCGCGGGCGTCGCGCTGGCAGGCCGACGGCGACGATCCCGTCGACTGGCCCGCCGTGCTTCCGCACGACCGGGAGGTCGCGGCGCTGCACCTGCTGCCGCGGCTGCTCTGCCGCACCCACGGGTCGCACGTGCGGCTGGCCGAGGTGCAGGCGGTGGCGTCGGCCGGCGGGCCCCCGGGGGAGGCGGTGGCGCTGCTGGTGGCGTACTTCCTGCTGCACCGCGAGTGGTGGCGGCGCGACGACGGGGTGCGTCCGCTGCTGGAGCTGGCCGCGCGGGGGGAGCTGCCCGCCGAGGAGACCGGGCGGCAGCTCGGGCTCCTGCTGCGGCGCACCTGGCATCAGCCGGCGGCCATGCGCGAGGCGCTGGAGACGGCGGCCCGGCGCGGCGCCCACGCGGAGGTGTGGCGGGTGCTGACCGGGTTCCTGCCCGTCTACCTGCCGGGGCCGGGTGAGCGGGCGCACTCGGGGCACACGCAGATGCTGACGTTCGCGGTCCGGGCGGCGGGATGGGCGCGGGCCGGGGGCGAGCTGCCGTGCGTGGCGCGGATCGCGGCCAGGAAGGCGACGAGCGGCTTCGTCCGTGAGGCCCGCCGCCTGCACGCCCTCCTCGCCTGAGCCCTGGCGGCCGGGGCGCCCCCGGCCGCCAGGGTGATCGTCATGCGTGACGACGCCTACCACTACAACCAGGCCCGCTGGGAGGCGCTCGTCGAGGCGTGGGTGTACGAGCGGCGGCCCGGCCGGGAGATCAGCGGGCCCCGCGAATACCGGCAGACGATGAGCCGGATCGTCAACGGCCTGACCGGGGCGGGGTTCCTGCTGGAGCGCCTGGCCGAGGTGCGCAGCGACCGGCCCGGCCTGGAGCCGGGGAGCTGGGAGCACTTCACGTCGGTGGCGCCGCCGTGGCTGGAGTTCGTCTGGCGCTGCCGCCCTGGCGTCCTCGGCGGGTGAGGGCCTACAGGTAGAGGCCCGTCCCCTCGGTGCTCGCCGTGCGGGTCAGCGACCGCCCGGCGCGGAGCGCGTACAGCTCGGCCAGCGTCGCCCCCGACGGGCCGACGCCCTGGGGCGAGCCGAGCCAGGCGACCGCCTCGTCCCGCGACAGCGGGCCGATCTCCAGCTGCGCCAGGCAGCGGCCGGGCCGGACGACGGCCGGGTGCAGGCGGGCCAGGTCCTCGTTCGTGGTGATCGCGACCAGCACGTCACGGCCCTGGCCGAGCAGGCCGTCGGTCAGGTTGAGCAGCCTGGACAGGCCCTGGCCGGCCTGCGACTTGGCCGAGGCGCTGATCAGCTCGTCGCAGTCCTCCAGCACGAGCAGCCGCCAGCGCTGCTGCTCGTCCTCGTCGTGGTCGTAGCCGACCGCCACCTCCATGAGGTAGCCGGGCTCGTCGAACAGCCGCTCCGGATCGAGCACGCAGTCGACCTGGCACCAGTCCTGCCACTGCTTGGCCAGCGAGCGCAGCAGCGTCGTCTTGCCGGTGCCGGGCGGGCCGTGCAGCAGGATGAGACGGCCGTTCACGTCGGCCGGGGTGACGGCCATCAGGGAGTCGAGCGAGCGGCGCGCCTCCGCCGAGTAGTTGCCGCTGATCTCGGGCCACGGCTGCGCGGTGATCGGCTTCTCCGAACGGGTGCCGCCGTGCGAGCCGCGCCACCAGAAGCCCATGTCGACGTGGTCGGTCTCCGGCTCGGGCTCCTCGGCGCCGTCGACGGTCTCCTTCAGCACCGACCGGGCCAGCTCCTCGCTGGTGGCCGTCACGCTGACCGTCGCCGACCGGTTGCGGTGCCGGATCACCCGCAGCGTCCAGCCGTCGCCGCAGATCAGCCGCGACTCCGAACCGTCCTCCACCTGCGCCGTCCGCACGACGCTGCCGTGCGCCGGGCGCAGCGGGGCGTCGGGGCGTACGCGCTCCAGGTTGACCAGGCGCGACCACGGCTGCACCCCCGTGGCGAACGGCGACAGCGCCAGCGCGTCGATCACGTCGACGGCGGAGTCGGAGTCGTCGATCCAGATGTTCATGGGGAGCTCGGTGGCATCCTGGCTGGGGAACGGCACCTCCCTGATCACAGACATGGCTCCAATGATCACAGTTTGCGGGGCGGGTTGTCGAAGGGTTTGCGTTTTCAGCCGGTCTTCGTCAGCTCGCCCTCGCTCCTTCCCACGGGCATCGTGAGCTCGTAGTCGGCCTGGTCGTCGTCCTTGAGCTCCAGGGTGACCTTGACGCTGCCGGTGCCGCCCAGGTACGCGCACACGCCGCCGAGGTCGGCGAGCGTGAGGTGCAGGGTGGAGTCCTTGACCTCGGTCGCGTACAGGGTGCCCTTGCCGCAGCCGGGGTCGCTCTGCGCGTCGCCGGGGGAGTCCCAGACGCCCGTGGGCTCGCCCGCGCGCAGGATCAGGGTGACCGGCTCGTTCTCGAACTGCTTGCCTGCGGCCTCGCCGTCGACCGTGCCCGTCCAGGTGCCCGCGAACTCGGCGGGGACGTCGACGGTGTCGCTGGGCCTGCCGGTGCCCACGGACAGCTCGGGGAGGAGTTCCGTGAGGCCCGCGCCCGGGTCCCCGGGAGAGACGGGGGAGACGGGGGAGACGGAGGCGGTCGAGGTGGTGGGCGTGCGCCGGTCCAGGGCGGACGGGGCGCCGCCGTTCAGCCACAGCAGCGAGCCGCCGCCCGCGACCAGCGCGACCGCGGCGGCCGCCGCGCCGACGAGCA
>NZ_JBEZZG010000025.1:0-155825 GCF_040639085.1 Nonomuraea sp. NPDC023979 | reverse complement strand
CATGCGGCCTGGAGGCCGGTCCCGGCCCGCGCCGACCGGCGCGGCGGGCGCAACCCGCCGCCCGCCGACCCGGCGAGCCGCCGGACTCATGGAACCCGCCGACCGCCAGCCGCGCCGCCGCCCTACGCGCGGATCTTCCGTGCCTACTTGACGTATCGTCACAACTACTTAAAGTAGTCACTCCGGTTTTCCAAAGAGACGGAGGAGTGCATGACCTCACGAGCAAGCATCACGCTCGCAGCTCTGGCCGCAGGTACGGCCATCTGTGCCGGAACGCCTGCAACAGCCCAGACGGCAGCCGGAGAGGTGGCCAGCGGATCAGCTCTCACCCGCAGCAGCGCATCCGCCACACCGCAGCAGCCTGCGGGCGCTGCCGCGTCCACTTCGGTTTGGGCTTGCCAGAAGATCAAGGTCACCGGTAGTCGCGTTGCCGTTCGCGAGTACCCGTTCACGAACGCGGACATCTTGCACACCGTCCCGCGCGGGACCATTCTCACAAGCTGTGCAGTCGAGCACCCGAGCGGATCCGGCTACACCAAGTGCGGCAAAGGCTCGTATGACTGGCACAAGGTCACCTCTCGCGGGCGAACCGGGTACGTGCCTGCCACCTGCGTGAAGGTGGTCTGATTTACAGGTGAAATGATCGAAATTGTTCGTGGTGCCCAATAGGCGCCAGTGCGAGACGCCGGTATGCCCCTCGGCACGGCTATTGCCGAGGGGCATACCGGGCTTCATGAGACCGCCCTAGCGTGACGCCGCTGTGGCGTGCCTTATCACGCGAGGTGCGTGGTCGCGCCGGCCGAACTCGCTCACGCTCGCCCTACGGGTGGCTTTCAGCCATTCCGCCGGCCCCACCACTTCCGCCCTAAGCGGGCAGTTGCCACCCCGGTCCGCTTGGTTCTCCCAGCCAGACCCGCTGACTGTCGTCACTGATCGTGAGTCCGAATCCGGACTGATGGGGGCTGCCCGCGCCCTGCCAAGTCAAGATGGCCTCTTCCACCGCATCCCACAGCTTCACGGGACCGTGTTGGTGCACCGTCCAACCGCCCCCGGCATCCGGCTTGGTGTCAGCACGTGATCCCGTACTGACATCGATCAGAATCGTCTTGCCTTCTCCCCAGGAACACTGTGCCTGTGGTGCGGCGAGCTGGGCCACCCACAACGCGGTGTCATTGCTCAGGATCGACGGGTCGATCCGGGAGGGGCGGGCTTGCCCGATCCCGGTGATGATCGGCGGGCGTGGTGGTGCCAGGTGGGCGCGGGCCGTCATGAAGCACAGGTCGTCTTTCAGAAAGCGGCCACTGGCGGTACCGTCCTCGGCCACGGTGAGATGAGCGAAGGCGACCCCGCCCATCCATCCCCACATCGGGGTGGTGATGGTCCCGCCGCTCCGTGCCTGCCACAGCCAGGGCAGCGGTATCACTCGGACGGAACAGGTCGAGATCACCTTGTCGTAAGCGGCGTTCTCGGCGTAGCCGTTCAGCCCGTCTCCGATGACGAGCGTGGGGGCGAAGCCAGCATCGGAGATCGCCGCCGCAGCCCTGGCCGCTACGTCAGGGTCATACTCGATCGAGGTCACCGCCTTTTCGCCGAGCCGTGCGCACATCAGGGACGTTGAATAGCCGGTGCCGGTACCAATCTCCAGCACCTTGTCCCCCTCGCTGATCTGGGCCGCCTCAAGCATCGACACGACCAGGCTCGGAAGCGTGGACGACGAACTTGGTGCCCCGGCCACGACATCATGCGCCTCCTCCGCGAGTACGCCGTTGACTTGAGTGACCCATGTCTGATCGGTGTACGCCAGCGCCAGCCAGTCATCCTCGCTCGTCTGCGAGCGCCGGATGGGAACCCATCGATCGATTCGAGGCCCGTCAGTCCGGTACACGGCGTCACCGAGGAAGAGTTCGCGGGGCACTCGCTCTACTGCCGACCTCCATCCCTCAGACCCCAGACGATCGGCCAGGGCGAGCCTTAGTTTGGTGGCTTGGTCGCTCATTGCCGCCATTCTCATCCTTCCATCAGTACGTAGGCGAAAGCGTTGGCTATCGCATCGGAGTTGGGCAACCAGCCCCATTGACCGTTTGGGTTGCACTCGATGAACGTCCATCTCTCGGCGGCACCGCCTGTGCCGACAGCCTCTAGCGCGAAGTCGAAGCACCCGAAGGCCAGCCCGAAGCCGTCGAGATAGGCGAGCAGCGCTCGTTCTATCTCATAAGGAACAGCGATAGGGGCGTGAACCAGTTCGCTCCAGTCTCCGCGCCGCCAGTCGAGTGATCCATCAGGCGTCGTGATCCTGCTTGCAAATACTGACCTCCCGACGACGGTCACTCTGGCGTCTGCCGATTTGTTTACCTCCTGCTGGAACATGTGGGCGGTGACTGAGACAGACTCGTCGAGATCCTTCTCGTTGATCCGCTGTGTCCATATGGCAGCCGTATTTCCATCAGTGGGATGTGGAGCGCCACGGAACGACTTGTATATAACGGATCCATGCTCCTTGGCGAACTCCCGCGCCTTTCCCGTGTCGTTCGTGATTAGAGTCGGTGGGATGGAGAAACCGCACGCTGCGGCCATTTGAAGCTGTGCAGGCTTGAAGTCTGCTCGGGTGACGGCGAGGGGGTGATTGACGTATTTAGCGCTATGAAGATTGCTCAGAATCCCGCCCAGCCCGAAACGGGCCTCGGTGGCGGCGAAGTCGCGCGCCTGAGGGGGAAGGTGGGAAAAGCGTGCGGTGTATGGGGTGGGGCGGCGGTGATACACCGCCCCTATCTCGTCCAGCGCGATATCACGGGTAGGCGTTTGGAGGCGGCCCGTCCATGTGGGCAGGCCATCACCGATGCACGCTCCGAACACCAGGTCATGGCCGATGTCGGCCGGGTCCACCCGTGCAATGTTTGCGCCTCGATCATTCAATGCACTGATGACCAGGTTTGCGGTGACATCCTCCGGCGCTGTGACCACCAAGATCACGCTGGGCGAGTTCCCCATGTTTTCGTCCGATCAGTTGTCGTTCTGGCTGTCGTCGGCGACCTCGGCAGAGCTACCCGAGCCGTCTCCGCCGCCACCCTTGGACACCGTGACAGTCGCCCCCATCTGGATCGGGAGGACTGCGCCACCCGCGTCGTAGAAGTGGGTGATCTGCGTCGAGGGATCGATACACACCCTCTCGTACGCGGGCCTTACTGCCGGACCGCCGACAGTTATGCGCCCCAGCCCCCAGGGCTTGACGAGATCTTCGCACCTGCTCATGCAGCTACCTCCTTGAATGACTCCGTCTGTACTTTGCTGTCGGTGCTTCCTTCTGTCGCACCTTCGCCGACTTCTCGGGTGCGCCAACGAACAATAGCGCTCTAACGATGGCGTCGCTATATGTTCGACACTTTCCACGAAGTGACATGTTCCTGTTAGTCATCTGCCATTGCACAGCAATATTCGCTGCGGGAGAGCGACACTTTTCGCCTACGCCGCAGAGCTATGTATTACCTATTTGTCGATGTCCTCAATTGCAGGCGGAGCTACATCGACATTGTCGTTTTTGGTGATCTCCTCCCTTTGCGTAGAAGGGCATTGAAGTAGGCGCTCTATCTCGCCTCTTCCTCATTTCCGAAACGGGCTTCGAGATAATGCTGAACGCACCTGCGGCCGTCCGGACTTGCCATCACCTGTTCCCAGGTGTCCCAGCGGTCGAGCAAGACTTGGCAGATATAGCCGATCTCTGGCCAGCGTTGAATCCACGCCGTCCGCTCTGGCCATGGCACGTGCGGCATGCCCGTGTCGGCCTGCGCTTGCTCTGGCATCGCCACCACCCTGCCTAGGGGATCCCACGCCGCAAGGCCGTTCGAGGCAGCCGGAACGGCAAGGGTTGAACGATCACAAGTCCAGTGTGTAAGCCGATGCTGACAACGCCCCGGCTTCTGTCGCTTCTTCGGCTGTGGAGACCTCGGCCCACACGATGTTTCCGCCCAAGACGTCACGGCTGACTCCCCAGCGCGCGGACATCTTTTCGACTAGAAGCAGTCCTCGCCCGTGACAGTCGGTCGCGTCCGGATCACGAGGGCGAGGGATGGTCAGCGCCCCTTCGTCGGTCACCTCTATGCGAACTGTCTTGTTGTTGATCTCCCATGCCGCCACGATGACCAGTCCGCCTGGCCGTGCGGAACGGGAGTGAACGACCGCGTTATTGACCAGTTCGGTCAACACCAGGGAACTCCCATAGAGACTCTGGTGATCCGCTAGCGTCAAGGTGGCCTCGATGCAGTGGCGGGCGAGTGGTACCGAGCGCGCTAGCCCAGGCATCACGATCTCGACCAGAAGGCGTGGCGTCACCACGACACCTCCCGGAGGATCTGCGCCACCGCTTCATCGCTCTGTGCATCGACTCGGCACCAGGGCCAGAGCCCCCAGGCGAACACCCATCTCCCTTTGTGGATCTTCACTCTGACGCGGAGCGATGCTGACGGTGTGCTGACTCTTAGGGGAGGTACTGCGCCTCTCGGTGCGGGCTCCAACGTCCGCGACACGCTCAGCCGCTGAAGCTCCAGCATTAGCCGCGCAAGATGGATGAACCCTTCAGACGCCGGTTCACAGGCCACCGATCACTCCTCCGCTTGCGCTTGAACACGGCTAATGCATCGAGATGACGCTCTCGATCGGAGCAGATGAGTCGAGCCCTGTGCCTATCCCCTGCTCACAAGTCATCATGCGGCCACTCTGAGTAGCATGTCAATGCACTGTGCAAGTTAGGGTTGAGCAGAGTAATGATTGGCAGCGATGCGCACTGTTCTGACACACTTGAAGCCATGTCTTCGTCGAACCACAGTCCGACTGTGAGGCTGCGGCGGTTGGCTCGTGAGCTGCGCAAGCTCCGAGAGGACTCCGGCCTTACCCCTGAGGCTGCCGCCGCCCAGTTGGGCTGGAGTCGCAGCAAGGTAAGCCGTATCGAGACCGGACGGACGATGGCGAGCCGCGCCGACGTGGCCGCCGTCTGTGATCTCTACGGGGTCAAGTCATCGGATCGCGCAGGTCTGATCCAGCTCGCAAGTGAGGTTCGTCAGCGTGGGTGGTGGACCTCCTACGCCGATGTATTCACCGGCTCGTACGTTGGCCTTGAAGATGATGCGGCCTTCATCCGGCAGTGGGAGGTGCAGCTTGTGCCCGGGTTGCTCCAGACCGAGGACTACGCCAGAACGGTGATCTCGCAGCATCGACCTTCGGAGGAGGTGCAGCGGCGCGTGATGGCGCGCATGGCGCGTCGAACGTTGCTGAGCCGACCTCAAGCCCCGCAGTTCAGCGCCATCCTGGACGAGGCTGCAATCCGCCGGCCGATCGGTGGAAAACAGATCATGCATGAGCAGCTCGAAGCGCTTCTGATTGCCGCCAGGAGAGCGAACGTTGATGTTAGGGTCCTCCCGTTTGGTGCTGGCGAGCATGCTGGGCTGGAAGGAGCCTTCACGATCCTCAGCTTCGCTGAGGAGATCGATCCTGATGTCGCATACGTAGAGGGTACGGCGGGCGACATTTACGTCGAGAGCTCGGAGCAGGTCGATCGCTGTAAGCTCATATATGAGCGCATTTCGGATGCCGCACTGTCCCCAGAGGATTCTTTGGGGCTGATCTCGAAGGTCAAGGACGAGCTAGCCACATGAACGATCTCTCCAACGCCGAGTTTCGGAAGAGCAGCTATAGCGGTAGCGGGAACAACTGCGTTGAGGTAGCAACAAACCTGCCTGGCGTGGTCGCAGTGCGCGACAGCAAGGATCCGCAGGGTGGAGTCCTGGTGCTCTCGCCTGCTGCCTTCCGTGATCTCACGGCGCGCATCAAGAACGGCGACTTTGACAACCTGCTCTAGTCGCTCCGTCGTCTAGTCCAGCGAGCACCCTGTACATGACTTTGGCAGGGTGCTCACGTGTTTCCAGGGCTAGGTGTGCCAGCCTCCGGCGGGGGGCTCCGCTCCGGAATGATCGCCGCGCGGAAGCGAGCGCCGTACGTGGCTGGGGGCCGTGATCGTTCCGCCTGTTCACCCCGCCCGAGATGACCATGCCGAAACCTCCGACTCAAGCCCGTCTGTAACCCTTGGCATCCAATGATCGTGGAATAGCGGCGCGTCAACGTACACGCGAAGACGGGCTTGACTCTCCGGTTGCGGCATGGGGCTCGGGAGCGGGGCGACGCAGACGGAACGATCAGGGCGCGGCGATGAGCGGGCTCCGCCGCTGCTGGACAGCTCGCTATGGCTTGGCGCTGATGGCTATCAGAAGTGTCACAATCCAGTTTCCGGCTTGCCGGAGCCGTTGACGCCCATGAGCCCGGTGCGCCCGGCGCCGAAGGCGACGTCGAGGCCGTCGAGGACGGGGGTGCCGTCGGCGTGCTCGTAGGAGAGGCCGTCACAGACGATGGAGAATGACATAAGGGGTGGCTCCTCACCGTGTCAGGAAATTTCGGGACACGTGGAGACACCGCGGAAAGGCCGCCCGGAAACGCGGAACAGAGGCGTCGAAGGATCACCTGAGGTCGGGCGGGCGCACACCACGGACGTGGGCGCGGCGTCTCGGCCTCAGAGCTTCAACAGATCACCTCGGATGTCGGCGGCAGGACCCGCACACTGTACGCGACCGAAAAGGTGGGGGCAAGGGGATGCCGGCGGTGCATCTTCCTCCACCCCGGCTGTGCAGCTGGCCTCCTGTCCGCCTCCCGCCCCCGCCCGTAGCGTCGGAGCCGCAGAGCAACGCGCAGGCCATCCGACGAGAGGACGATCATGAGCGAGGTCACGCGCAGGGGCTTCATCGGCGGCACGGCGGCGCTCGGCGGCGGGCTCGCCGCGGGCGGCGGATTACCCGGCGAGCCCGCCGGGCCCGGCGCCCCGCCGCTCGGGCCGGTCGTGGTGCGCCCGTCCGACCCCCGCTACGAGGACCTGGCGGTCCGGCGCACCAACCAGCGCTTCCGCGCCGAGCCCGACTACTTCTACCTGGCCGGGACGACCGAGCAGGTGGTCCAGGCCGTCGGCCGGGCGGTGCGCGAGAACCGGCGGCTGACCGTGCGCAGCGGCGGCCACTGCTACGAGAACTTCGTCGGCGAAGGCGCCGAGGTGGTGCTCGACCTGTGCGAGATGTCGGAGGTCTACTTCGACGAGGAGCGCCGCGCGTTCGCGATCGAGGCGGGGGCCACGCTCATGCAGGCCTACCGGCGGCTCTACCTCGGCTGGGGCGTCACGATCCCCGGCGGCCAGTGCGGGGGCGTGGCCGCCGGAGGGCACATCGCGGGCGGCGGCTACGGGCCGCTGTCACGGCGCGACGGCCTGACCGTCGACCACCTGCACGCCGTCGAGGTCGTGGTCGTCGACCGGCACGGCCGCGCCCGCGCCGTCGTGGCCACCCGCGACCCGCGCGATCCCAACCACGACCTGTGGTGGGCCCACACCGGAGGCGGCGGCGGCAACTTCGGCGTCGTCACCCGCTACTGGATGCGCGATCCGCGGGCGCGCGGCGACGACCCCGGCACCCTGCTGCCCAGGCCGCCCGCCTCCGTCGTGTCGGGCATCGCGATCTGGTCGTGGAAGGACATGACGCGCGAGTCGTTCCAGCGGCTGCTGCGCAACCACGGCGAGTGGCACGAGCGCAACAGCGAGCCCGGCACCCCGTACGCCTCGCTGTGGGGGTCGCTGCTGATCCCCGGCCGCCAGGGCGACGACGCGCCGGGCGACATGATCCTGCCGGCGCAGATCGACGCGGGCGTGCCCGGCGCCGAGAAGCTGCTGGCCGGCTTCCTCGCCGCCGTCGGCGAGGGCGTCACGCCGCCGGCGACGGTGCCGCCGTTCCTGCGCCAGCCGTGGTTCCAGGCCGTGCGGTCGCTCTCGCTCGGCGAGGCGACCGAGGCGGGCCACTACAAGGGCAAGTCCGCCTACCTGCGCAGCCGCTTCACCGACGAGCAGGCGGGCATCGCCTACGACAGCCTGACCGCGGGCGGCCCCGCGCGGACCGGCGTGCTGTGGCTGCTGTCGTACGGGGGCCGCGTCAACACGGTCGCGCCGGAGGCGACCGCCACCGTCGAGCGCCGGTCGATCCTCAAGGTGCTCCACCTGGCCACCTGGGACCCGGCCGGCGACGGCGCGGCCGAGCTGGCCTGGGTGCGCGACCTGCACCGCAGGACGTTCGCGGCGACCGGGGGCGTGCCGGTGCCGGGCGGCAACCTCGGCGGCGCCTACATCAACTACCCCGACACCGACCACGCCGACCCGGCCTGGAACACCTCCGGGGTGCCCTGGCCGGCGCTCTACTACGGGGACAACTACGCGCGCCTGCAGCGGGTCAAGGCGCGCTGGGACCCGCGCGGCGTCTTCGGCCACGCCCTGTCGATCAGGCCGTGACCAGGCCGCTCACCTGGGCCAGCAGCTCCAGCGAGCGCAGCCAGGCCGCCCGCTCCGGCGCCGCAGACACCACGATCAGCTCGTCGGCGTGGGCGTGCCCGGCGAACCTGTCGAGCTCGGCGGCGACGTCTCCCGGCGTGCCGACGGCCGAGTAGCGCGTCATCTGCAGGATCTGCTGCCCGGCGGGGGATTCGAGGACCGCGTCGGCCTCCTCCGGCGTGAACGCGCGGCCCCGGCCGAGCAGCAGGCTCACCCGCTTGCGCTTGGCCGACAGGAACTGCGCCTGCGCCTCCTCGGCCGTGTCGGCGGCGATCACGTTCACGCCCGCGATCACGTACGGCTCCGCGAGCTGGGCCGACGGCCGGAAGTCACGCCGGTAGAGCTCGACCGCCTCCTCCAGCGCGGCTGGCGCGAAGTGGGAGGCGAACGCGTACGGCAGCCCGAGCATGGCGGCGAGCTGAGCGCCGAACAGGGACGAGCCGAGGATGTACAGCGGCACGTCGGTGCCCTTGCCCGGCGTCGCCTCCACGCCGGGGATGCGCGACTCGCCGGTCAGATAGCCCTGCAGCTCCAGCACGTCCTGCGGGAACTCGTCGGCGGCGGCCGGGTTGCGGCGCATCGCCCGCATCGTCTGCTGGTCGCTGCCCGGCGCCCGGCCCAGCCCCAGGTCGATGCGGCCCGGGTGGAGCGTGGCCAGCGTGCCGTACTGCTCGGCAATCGTCAGCGGGGCGTGGTTGGGCAGCATGACGCCGCCCGCGCCGAGGCGGATCGTGCGGGTGTGCGCGGCCACGTGGGCGATCAGCACGCTCGTGGCGGACGAGGCGATCGTGGGCATGTTGTGGTGCTCGGCGTACCAGATACGCCGGTAACCCCACTCCTCGGCGCGCTGGGCCATCGTGACGCTGGCGGCCAGGCTGTCGGCGGCCGTCTCCCCTTCGCCGATGTGCGCCAGATCGAGTATGGAGAGCGGGAGAGCCATGGAGAACATGCCTTTCGCTGTGAAAGATCCGGGAGCACGTGGTGTAACCACCGGGACCGCCGGGTTATTTCACAGGGCCGGTTAACCGTGGGTTCACCGGTGGTGTCTACGTTGACGGGCCATGAGCTGGAAGTACACGGTCAACGCGACGCTCGAAGGACTCACCGGCTACACGCTGACCCGGGCCCGCGCGGCCAGGCCGGCGCCCGCGCCGAAGCCCGTCCCCAAGCCGCCGCTCGAACTGCAGCGGCTGCCCGGCGACGAGGTGCGCCCGCCGGCCGACCCGGCGCACGACCGGCTGCTGCGGGCCCCGGTCTTCCTGCTCTCCTCGGTGCGCTCCGGCTCGACGCTCATGCGCGTCATGCTCAACAGCCACTCCCAGGTGCACTCGCCCATCGAGACGCACTTCCGGCGGATCACCGTCGGGCTGACGACCGAGCCGGTCCGGCAGGCGATGGAGCTGCTCGGCCACACCCACAGCGACATCGAGCACATCGTGTGGGACCGGATGCTCCACCGCGAGCTGGCCCGCAGCGGCAAGCCGGTCCTGGTGGAGAAGACGCCCTCCAACGTGTTCGCCTGGCGGCGGATCGCGGCGTGCTGGCCGGACGCGCGGTTCCTGTTCCTGCTGCGGCACCCGATGTCGATCGTGCAGTCCTGGCACGAGGCCGACCCGGTCAAGCGGCCCATGGAGGAGGCGGTGCCGCGCACGCTCAGCTACATGACCTACCTCCAGGAGGCCCGCACCCACCTGGAGGGGCTGACCGTCCGCTACGAGGACGTGGTCGCCGATCCGGAGGCCGAGCTGCGGCGGGTGTGCGCCTTCCTCGGGGTGGAGTGGGAGCCGTCGATGCTGAACTACGGCGAGCGCGACCACGGCGGTTTCGTGAAAGGCGTCGGCGACTGGCGCGACAAGATCCGTAGCGGTACGGTCGTCGCTGGCCGCCCGTTGCCGACAGACGACGAGCTGCCGCCCGAGCTCAGGGAGATCTGCGGGCTGTGGGACTACTGCTGAGCTCGGCGCTTGCGAACCAAGGCTCCGGCAGAGTTCGCCTGCCGTTCTCCGGTGGTTCTCCTGCCGATCTTTCGTTGCCTTGAAGGTGTCCTGCATGATCGCCGCGCCGTCGCGCCGCACCCTGCTCACGGGTGCCCTGGCCAGCTTGACCGTCTCCGCCTCGGCGTCCCCGGCGCGGGCCGCGTTCCCCCGGCGGCCCAACTTCGTCGTCATCCTGGCCGACGACCTGGGCTGGGGGGAGATCGGCAGCCAGGGGCAGCGGCTGATCGCGACACCGCACCTGGACCGGATGGCGCGTGAGGGGGTGCGGTTCGAGACCGCCTACTCGGGGGCGCCGCTGTGCGCCCCGTCGAGGTGCTCGCTGCTGACCGGCATGCACGCGGGGCACGGCACCGTACGGGAGAACCCGGAGGGCGGGCCGCAGCGGTCGCTGAGCGAGGCCGACCTGACCTTCGGCGAGTTACTCCAGCTTGCGGGCTATCGCACGGCGTGCATCGGCAAGTGGGGGTTCGGCCCCGAGCAGGCCGGTCAGCCGTCGCACCCGAACGAGCGCGGGTTCGGCGAGTTCTTCGGCTACATCGGCCACCGCCACGCCCACCAGTACTACCCGGAGTATCTGTGGCACAACGGCGGCCGGGTGGCGCTCGGCCGCAAGGCGTACGCGCCCGACCTGCTCCTGCGGCGGGCCGTCGACTTCGTCCGGCAGCCGTCGGACGACCCGTTCCTGCTGTACTTCGCCACGAACCTGCCGCACGCCCCCAGCGTCGTCCCGGGCGACGCCGGCCGCTACGAGGACAAGCCCTGGACCAGGGCGAACCGGCGGCACGCCGCGCAGGTCGGGCGGCTGGACGCGCACGTGGCCACGCTGCTGCGCGCGCTGCGCGAGGCGGGTGTGGCCGACGACACGGTGGTGCTGTTCACCAGCGACAACGGGCCGCACCGGGAGAAGGGCGTGACGCCCTGGCTGTTCGACTCCAACGGCCCCTACCGGGCCGACAAGCGCGACCTGTACGAGGGCGGCATCCGCGTGCCGCTGATCGCCTGGTCGCCGAAGATGCGCGGCCGGGTGGTGCGCGAGCCGGTCACGCTCTACGACGTGCTGCCGACGCTGGCCGACCTGGCCGAGGTGCCCGCGCCGGCCGCGCTCGACGGCAAGTCGTTCAGGAAGCTGCTCAACGGCGGCCGCCGCGAGGGCCACAGCCACCTGGTCTGGAACCGGCCGCGCAAGGCGCAGGCGATCCGCCGGGGCCGCTGGAAGGCCATCAGGTTCGAGCCCGGCATCGCGGGCGCGGGCCCCGAAGGGCGCGTCGAACTGTACGACCTGGCCACGGACCTCGGGGAGACCCGCGACCTGGCGTCACGCAGGCCGGAGCTGGCGGCCGAGCTGATGGAGCTGCTCGACCAGTCGATCGGCCCCGACCCGCGCACCCCGTACGGGCTGCGCGTGCGGAGCGCGGGCGAGCAGGTCACGGTGGCGCTGGTGAACGGCTCGAAGGTGCCGTGGCGGCGGGTCACGCTGGCGCTGACGACGGCCGGGGGCAGGCGGATGGCCGGGCGGCGGGAGGTGACGCTGCTGCCGGGCGAGGAGGTCTCCGAGGTGTTCACGGTCGGGGGGCGGGGTCCGGTCACCGCCTCGGCGGGCTTCGGCGCGGGCGGCAGGCGGCACACCTTCCGGCGCGCGCACCGGCTCCGTACACTGACGTGAGGCTTTCTCGGAAACCGGGTCGTGTATGTCAGAGTGCCACGACGATCTCTCGGCGGCCGTCTCGGCCGTGCTGACCGGGACGCGGCTGCTCGCCGGCATCGCGGCCCGCTCCCTGGGCTCGGTCAAGGACCGGGTGACGCTGCCGCAGTTCCGGATGCTCGTGGCGCTGGCCGGGCACGGCGAGACCAAGCTCGTCACGCTGGCCGTGATGCTCGGCGTCAACTCCTCCACCGCGCTGCGGATGGCCGACCGGCTGGCGGCGGCGGAGCTGATCGTGCGCGAGGTCAACCCGCACAACCGCAGGGAGAGCCTGATCCGCCTGACCGGCGAGGGACGCCGGATCGTCGAGGAGGTCTCCGCGCGCCGCCGCGCGGAGATCGGCGCGATCGTCGAGCGGCTGTCGCCGGCGCAGCGTCACGCGCTGGTCGAGGCGATGACCGCCTTCACCGAGGCGGGCGGCGAGCCGCCGCCGGAGCACGCCGCGCACCCGCTCGGCTGGCCGGGGGCCTGACCGTCAGGAGGCCACCGTGCGGGGCAGCGCCGCCACCGCCTCGGTCACCGTGTCGTAGGTCTGGAAGCGCCGGTGCAGCCCGGTGACGTTGAGCACCCGCTTGAGCCGCTGGTGCAGCTCGCACAGCACGAGTACGCCGCCCGCGGCCTCGGCCTCGCTCAGCCCGGACAGCAGGACGCTCAGCCCCGAGGAGTCGCAGAAGTTCACGCCCTTGAGGTCGACCACCACCCGGGGCGGCTCCGCGCTCGCGATCGCCTCCGCCATGCACTGCCGCAGCTCGGCCGCCACAGCGATGTCGAGCTCGCCGGACAGGCTGAGGACCGCTGCGCCGTTGTGCGGGGTGATGATCCAGGAGAAGCCCGCCTGCACGTTTCCGCCCTCCAGCGGTGAAAGTGTGCCATTTCACCTATGACCATCATTGCATAGTGCAATGAACTGGTGCAGTACCCAGCAATCAGCTGATACATGCGCCGAGTTCCGCGAATCTCTCCACCGCGCGGCACCCGTACTACTGTCGTGAACCTGTTCCCCCGGCCGGTGCTCGACGCCCTGGCCGCCGACCCCGGCCGGACCGCCTTCCAGCACGGCACGCGGGCCGTCAGCGCGGACGAGCTGCTCGGCCTCACCGGCCGCGTCGAGCGGCGCCTGCGCGAGGCCGGGCTCGGCCCCGGCAGCGGCGTGGCCGTCGCCGCAGCCACCTCGCCCGAGACGTACGCCGCCCACCTCGCCGCGCACGCGCTCGGCTGCCGGGTGGCGGCGCTGCGGCCCGGCTGGAGCGCCGCCCAGCTCGCGCACGTGCTGCGCGAGCCCGTGGACGCGCTGATCGCCGACGCCGCGACGATGACGCCCGAGCTCGCCGGGGCGGGCGCCCGGCTGCTGTCGCTCGGGCCGCTGCCCGGCGCGGCCGACCTGCTGCGCCCCGGCCCCGCCGCGCCGCCCGAGGTGCTGGCCCGGCCGGACGACGTCGCCAGGCTCACCTTCACCAGCGGCAGCACCGGCCTGCCGAAGGCGTGCGCGCAGACCTACCGCGCCCACAGCCTCGCCTACCAGGACTGGCCGCCGGTCCTGGCCGAGCTGATGACCCGCTTCGAACGCTGCCTCGTGCACGGGACCCTGGCCAGCCCGGTGATGATGACGTACGCGGGCCGCTGCCTGGTGGCGGGCGGCACCGTCGTCGTGCCGGGGCCCGGCGAGGACCTGGCCGCCGCGCTCGGCCGCCACGCCGTCACCGCGGCCATGATGCCGCCGCCCCGGCTGGGCGCCCTGCTCCTCGCCCTCGGCGTCGGCGGGCCGCCCGGGCTGCGGGCGCTCGTCCTCGGCGGCGCCCCGGCGGGCCCGAGCCTGCTCGCCGCCGCCGCGGAACGCCTCGGCCCGGTGATCTGGCAGGGGTACGGCCAGGCCGAGGCGGGCGTGATCACCATGCTCACGCCCGCCGACGTGGCCGCCGGGCGGCTGACGTCCGTCGGCAGGCCGCTGCCGGGCGTCCGGCTCAGCCTGCGCGACCGCGACGAGCGCCCCGTGGGCCCCGGCGAGGTCGGCGAGGTGTGGGTACGCAGCCCGCACCGGATGGCCGGCTACTGGCGCGACCCCGAAGGGACCCGCGAGGTGCTGCGCGACGACGGCTGGCTGCGCACCCGCGACCTGGGCCGGCTGGACGGCGACGGGATGCTGCACCTGACCGGCCGCACCCGGGACGTGATCATCGTCAACGCCGAGGTCTGCTACGCCGGGGCCGTGGAGGCCGTGCTCGCCGGGCATCCGGCCGTCGAGCAGGCGTTCGTCGTCGGCGCGCCCGACCCGGTGACCGGCGAGGCCGTGCACGCCTACGTCGTCCCCGCCGGGCGCGCCCGGGTCTCCCGCGACGACCTGGCCGCGCTCGTACGTGACGCGCTGGGCGAGGCGGCCGTCCCCAGGACGGTCACCACGCTGGCCGAGGCGCCGGTCAACGAGGCCGGCAAACCGGACAAGTCCCGGCTCAAGCCCGGTTGAAGTGGTTCTCGCACAGGCGCAGGCGGCGGGCCTGCCACACCATGTAGGTGCCGAGCACGAGCTGCACCAGGCTGCGCCACACGTCCTCCCACAGGTCGCGCACCCGCAGGAACGCCAGCACCGCCCCCGGCAGGCGCGGCTCGCGCCCGCGCGGCGTCATCAGGCAGGGGCCCCGGTTCGGCAGCGCCCGCTCGTGCCCGGCAGAGGTGCGGAACGTGTAGCCCGCGTCCAGCTCCCCGACCACGGCCCGGATGGTGACCGGGGCCAGCCGCCAGGCCGGGCACGGCCGGTTCGCGGCCACCCCGAACGGGATCCGCCCCCCGGACCGGTGGAATTCCGGATAGCTGAAGCAGAGCACCGATCCCGCCGGGATCGTCGCCCCGCTCCGCAGCTCGATCTCGCCGGAGGTGATCCGGTGCGCGATCCCGAACAGCGGATAGCGGCGCAACGTCTCCGCGATCACCTCGTCCAGCGGCCCCCGCGCGCCCTCGGCGAGCGCCATGAGCACGTGCGCCGTCGCCTCCGAGCTCTGCACGATCGCCGTGTTGAAGAACGCCCCCTGAAGATAGAGCGCCCGCTCCCGCGGCCCCAGCGACTCCGGCAGCGGATGCGCCACCCGGTCCTGCACGCTCTCCAGGTACGCGGTCAGCCGCAGCCGCCGGTCCAGGTGCCGCAGCCCGCAGCACTTCAGCGCCGTCACCACGTCGTCGGCGCTGGCCACGATCAGCTCCCGCACCCCCGGCGGGCACGGCGTCCCGAACACCAGCCGGTGGTAGAACTCCGCCCATACCGGCATCGCCAGATCGCGCAGCCGCACCAGCCCCCGCCCGGCCGGCAGCGCGTCGCGCAGGCTCTCCACCGCCAGCAGCTCCGCCTCCCGCGTGCTGGTCGTCAGGATGCGCCGGGTGCACCGGGCCACCTCCGTGTGGAGCGGCCCCGGCTCCAGATGCTCCTGGTGCAGCTCCGGGCCGGGGGACAGCCAGTACCAGAACAGGTCCGACAGCGCCGCGCCCCGGCTGCGCCCGTCGGCCGCCGGATGCCCGTACACCTCCAGGAACTCGGGGACGCCGACCAGCTCGCCCGGCACCGCGACGCCCTCCGCGCCGTTGATCCGCGCGAACAGCCACATCCGCAGCCCCGTCACCGCCCGGGGCAGCCAGAACGGCAGCGAGAGCACGAACAGCACCAGCAACAGGACAGTCATGACGGTTGTACGAAATTGAACACACCTCTGGATTCACCGGAATCCATGAGAGAGATTCGGTTCGTACGACCTCGTGATCGTTGCCCGCCCGCCGACAGCCCGGGGAGACGTCGTGAACCTCTTCAACGTGCGTGACTTCGAGGACGTGGCCAGGGAGAAGCTCGACCCGGTCTACTACGACTACTTCGCCGGCGGCGCCCAGGACGAGGTCACCGTCCGCGCCAACGAGGCGGCCTTCCGGCGGCTCTGCCTGGTGCCCCGGGTGCTGCGGGGCGTCGAACGGCCCACGCTCGAGGTGAACCTGCTCGGCCAGCCCGCCTCCATGCCCGTGCTGCTCGCCCCCACCGCCTTCCACCGGCTGGCGCACCCCGCCGGGGAGGCCGAGACCGGGCGGGCCGCCGCCCAGGCCGGCGTGATCATGATGGCGGCCATGCTGTCCACCGTGCCCGTCGAGGAGGTCGCCGCCACCGGGGCCACGCTCTGGTTCCAGCTCTACATCCAGCCCGACCTGGGGTTCACCGCCTCGCTCGTGCGCCGGGCCGAGGCGGCCGGGTGCAAGGCCATCGTCGTCACCGTCGACTCGCCCGCGCTGGGCAGGGGCGAGCGCGGCGACCGCAACAACTTCCACGACCTGCCGCCCGGCCTGCACTGCGCGAACCTGCGCGGCGACGGCAACGTCCGCCAGGTCGTGCTGTCCCCCGAGATCTCCTGGAAGCACGTCGACTGGTTACGGTCGATCACCTCGCTGCCGATCGTCCTCAAGGGCATCCTGCACCCCGCCGACGCCGTGCTCGCCGTCGAGCACGGCGCCGCCGCGATCATCGTGTCCAACCACGGCGGCCGCCAGCTCGACACCAGCCCGGCCAGCATCGACCGCCTCCCGCTGATCGCCGACGCCGTCGACGGCAGGGTGCCGCTGCTGCTCGACGGCGGTGTACGGCGCGGCACCGACGTGATCAAGGCCCTGGCGCTCGGCGCGCGGGCGGTGGCGATCGGCCGGCCCGTCATGTGGGGCCTGTCCGTGGCCGGGGCCGAAGGCGTCGCCAAGGTGCTGACGCTGCTGCGCACCGAGCTGCTCAACGCGCTCACCCTGTGCGGCGTCGCCGGGCCCGGCGAGCTGACCAGGGAACTGGTGGTCGCGTGAAGGTCATCGGAGCGGGCGTCGGCCGCACCGGCACGCTGTCGCTCAAGGCCGCGCTCGAACGGCTCGGCTACGGGCCGTGCTTCCACGGCCGCCACGTGCTCGACCACCCCGACCGGCTGCCGCTGTGGCGCGACGCCGCCGCCGGGCGGCCCGTCCCCTGGGAGACCGTCTTCGACGGCTACGCCGCCAGCGTCGACTGGCCCGGCGCGGCCTTCTGGCGCGACCTGCTCACCGCCTTCCCGTCCGCCCGGGTGATCCTCACCGTCCGCGACCCCGATTCCTGGTACGAGAGCGTGCGCGCCACCGTCTACCGCATGTTCGGCGACGGGCCCGCCGAGCCCCGGGTGGCCGAGGCGCGGCGCATCGTGCCAGGGCTGGACGTGTTCACCGCCTTCCACCGGCAGATGATCTGGGACGGCTTCTTCGGCGGGCGCTTCGCCGACCGCGACCACGCCATCGCCGTCTACCGGGAGCACAACGACGCCGTCCGCCGCGAGGTCCCGGCCGACAGGCTCCTCGTCGTCGAGCCGGGCGCCGGATGGGGGCCGCTCTGCACCTTCCTGGGGGTGCCGGAGCCGGAGGAGCCGTACCCGCACCTGAACGACCCGGCCAGGTTCTGGGCGCGGGTGGCGGCCCGGGTGGCGGAGTCCTGATCGTGGGCTGACCTCGGCTATGGGACGGCGGCGGCCTGCCGCAGCCGGGCCAGGCCGCGCCGGATCCGCGTCTTGACCGTGCCCAGCGGCAGGCCCTCCCGGCTGGCGATCTCCGCGGCCGTCAGCCCGTAGCAGACCGACAGCAGGATCGGCCGGCTCAGCTCGGCGGGCAGCACCCGCAGCTCGTCGCGGACCCGCTCCACCTCGCCCAGCGCCTCCCGGCCGTCGTCCCCGCCGTCGCCCCGGCCGTCGCGCGGGCTCGGCAGCCAGGCGGGGTCCACCGGCTGGTCACGGCGCAGCCGCAGCGCGTCCACGGCCAGGTTGCGGGTGATCGTCAGCAGCCAGCTCGAGACCCTGCCGCGCCCGGGATCGTAGCGGGCGGCGTGGCGCCAGGCCCGGACGAAGGCGTCCTGCGCCACCTCCTCGGCCAGCCCCGGGTCACCCACCACGCTGAGCGCCAGGCCGTACACCCTCGCCTGGTAGCGCCGTACGAACGCGACCGTCGCCTCGGCCTCGCCGGCGGCGATGGCGGCTATGAGCGACTCGTCCGAGAGAGACCACACCGTCCATCACACGCGCAACCCGGCCCCCACTTCAACAAACCGCGCATTTCGGTCATTTGCGACGGGCATCCGGGCCGGGCCGCTTCCCTCTACGGCGGGCCCACTTCTTTCTACGGCGGGTCCGCTTCCGTGTGCGGCGGGCCGCTCCCGTTCACGGTGGGCCCGCTCCCGGCGGGGCGGCTCCGATCAGGCGGTGAAGTCGGCGAAGTCGAACCCCGGCGAGACGACGCAACTCACCAGCACCTCCCGATCCCCGGCAGGACGCGCCGACTGCCACACCCCGCCCGGCACGACCGCCTGGGGCACCTGCCCCTCCTCCACCAGCGGGCCCAGCACCACGGTCGCGTCGCCGATCGTCAGCTCCAGCGGGCCGCCCCGATGCCACAGCCACACCTCGTCCGAGCGCACCCGGTGCGGCACCGACTCCTCGCCCGGCTGCAGCAGGAAGTAGATGCCGGTCGCGCTGGCCCGCGTCCCGCCGTAGCCCTCCGGCCGGAACTCCACCCCCGACCGCCACGTCTCACGGAACCAGCCGCCCTCGGGATGCGGCAGCAGGTCGAGCGCCCGGGCGATCGGCGGGCGCGCCACGAACCCCACGGGCGCGCCGGTGACGTCACGCCGCAGGAACCGCTCACCGTCGAGCACCAGCTGCCCGTCCAGGTCGCTCGCCAGCGCCTCGGCCTCGTCGGCGACCTCGACGACCGGGCCATCGGGATAGATCTTCAATTCCACCCGCCCGATCTTACGTACCCCGCTCTGCCGGCCGCCCGGGACCACCCTCACCACCGGAGTGGATCACGTCCCCGACCGGGGCGGAAATGTCGGTGCGAGTGGCTAGTGTGCTTCAGGTGATCGAACGGTGGAGCCGTGATCAGGTGCTCGCCCTCGCCCCCGACGCGCCCTCCCGCAAGGCCGCCCAAGAGGTCGCCGCACCCGGCTCGTGGACGTCCCGCGGCGTGGCGGGCGACGTGCTGTTCGGAGCCTGCGAGGGCAGCGGCCCCACACCCTACGAGACGCGCGTCGACCTCGCCGAGCCCGCCTACCGCTGCACCTGCCCCAGCCGCAAGCTCCCCTGCAAGCACGTGCTCGGGCTCCTCCTCCTCTGGTCCGCCGGCCACGTCCCCACGACCCCCGCCCTCCCCTCCTGGGCAGCCGACCGGCTGGCCCACCACCCCACACCCCCCACCACCCCACCACAACCCCCGACGACCGCCCCCGAGGCCACGTCAGTGGCGGTGTCTGGAGCTGACTCCGCGCCCGCGCCCGCGCCCGGGGCCGGGACCGCGTCCAGAGCTGGGTCTGGGGCTGCGACTGCGTCCGGGGTCGTGCGGCAGGGGCGGGTGGCGGCCGGGATGGCGGAGCTGGAGCGGTGGCTCGCCGACCAGGTGCGGCAAGGCCTCGCGGGGGCCGGGGAGCACGACTGGGAGGGCGTGGCCAAGCGGCTCGTCGACGCCCAGGCCCCCGGAGCCGCCGGGGCCGTCTCCCGGCTGGCGCGCGTCAGGGCCATGGACGACTGGCCGGGGCGTCTCCTGGAGGAGTACGCCCTGCTCCACCTGCTGGCCGTCGCCTACCGCCGCCGCGCCGAGCTGCCGCCCGACCTGGCCGAGACGGTGATGATGCGCACCGGCTTCCCCGTCACCCGCGAGACGGTCCTGACCAGGCCGCCCGTCCGCGACCTGTGGGACGTGCTCGGCCTGCGTGACGAGACGCAGGACCGGCTCACCGCCCGCCGCGTCTGGCTGCGCGGCCGCGAGACGGGCCGGGCCGCCCTCGTGCTGTCGTTCGCGCCGCCGGGCCGCCCGCTGGACGCCTCCCTGGTCACCGGTTCCACGATCGACGCCGACCTGGCCTTCTACCCGGGCGCCGCCCCCTTGCGCGCCCTGGTCGCCACCCACCACCCGGACGTCGCGGCCCCGGCCGAGCGGGTGCCGCCCGGGCTGACGCCGGACGAGGCGATGGGCGAGGTGGCCGCCGCCCTGGCCGCCGACCCGTGGACCGACTCCTGGCCCCTGGTCCTGGCCGGCGTGGTGCCGTACGCGCCCTCGGCAGGCACGTCGTCAGCAGGCACGTCCTCTGTAGGCGCGTCCGCTGCGGGCGCGGCCTCGGTGGGCGGCTTCCCACTGCGGCGGGTCACGCGTGCCTGGTGGCGGCTGCTCGCCGTCTCCGGTGGCCGGCCGGTGACCGTGGCCGCCGAATGGACCCCGTACGGGCTCAACCTGCTCACCACCTGGGACGACGACGGAATGGCGGTGATCCTGTGACCTCGCCCGCAGATCGGGTGCACTGGGACGCCCTGACCTCCACCGCCCTCGTGGGCACCGACCGCAGGCCGTACCAGGGCGACCTGCTGGCCGACGCGGCCGTCGAGACAGCCCGCCGCCGCGCCGGCCGCCGCCCCGCCCCCGAACCTCACACCCCAGAAACCCCCACCCTCGTACGGCCCGCCCCCGAAGCCCCCACCTCCGGAAGCCTCACCCCCGGACGGTCCGTTCCCGAAGCCCCCGCTGCCGGACGGCCCGCCCCCGCCCACGCCCCTGTACGGCCTGCCACCGAGGAGGAGGGACAGTCTCTCATCGGACGGGCAGCGGACGAGGGCGAGGCGGCCGGCGGGCAGCCCGTCCCTGAGGAGCAGGCTGTCATCGGGCGGGCGGCGGCGGGGCGGTTGGTGCGGATCATGGGAGGTGAGCAGCGCAGGCTGCTGGGCGAATGGCTGGAGGCGGCGGCCGCCACCGGCCGCAGGGTGCCGCCTGCGGTGCTGCCCGAGCTGCTGGAGCACGGACTGTCCGACCGGTCGATCCGCGCGCACATCGGCAGGCTCGCCGGTCGGCGCGGCAGGTGGCTGGCGGAGCGGGCCGAGCGGTGGGCGTACCTGCTGGAGGAGCCCACCGGTGAGACGTGGGAGCTCGGCAGCGCCGCCGACCGGCTCGCCTACCTGCGGCGGCTGCGGGCAGCCGAGCCCGGCGAGGCGCGGCGGCTGCTGGAGAGCACGTGGGAGCGCGAGACGCCGGACGACCGGGCGGCGTTCATGGCGGTGATGGCCGCCGGGCTGTCGATGGACGACGAGCCGTTCCTGGAGGCGGCGCTCGACGACCGCAGGCGCGAGGTGCGCCAGGAGGCGGCCAACCTGCTCACCCGGCTGCCCGGCTCGCGGCTGGCCGGGCGGATGGCCGAACGGGCCCGCCGCTGCCTGACCGTCGGCCCCGCCGTCATCCACGTCGAGGCGCCCGAGGCGTGCGACAAGGCGATGGAACGCGACGGCGTACGCGCCAAGCCGCCGCGCGGCATCGGCGAGCGGGCGTGGTGGCTGCAACAGGTGATCGCCCGGGCGCCGCTGTCGACGTGGGAGCTGCCGCCGCACCGGATGCTGCGCAAGCGCATGCCCGAATGGCACGACGAGGTGCGGGCCGCCTGGGTGCGCGCCGCGGTGCTGCAGCGGGACCCGGAGTGGGCGCGGGCGATGTTCGCCTGGGATCCGATCGCCGACCTGCTCGAGGCGCTGCCGCCGGACGAGCAGCAGGAGCTGGCGGCCGGGTTCGTCAACGACCATGACCCCGACGGCCAGCTGATCATGGTGCTGGGCGGCGTCGCGCCGTGCTGGCGGGAGCGGCTCGCCACCGCCGTCCTCCGCAAGATCGTCAGGGTGGCCGCCACCCAGCCGTGGAACCTCGGCGAGCTGGTCAGGCTCGCCGGCGAACGCATCGACCCCGCGCTCGCCGCCCTGGCCGAAGGGTTCTCGCCGGTGCCGCCCGTCCAGGAGGTCACCGCCCTCCTGCGTTTCCGAGCCGACATGCTGAGGGAGCTCTCCCCATGACCGTCCTGCGCCCGCACGCCGAGGACCAGTACGCCGACGAGCTGGCCCTGCTCGCCAAGGAGGACGACCGGCCCCGGCCGCCCGGCTGGAAGCTGTCGCCGTGGGCCGTCACCGCGTACATCCTCGGCGACGGCGACCGCGTCACGCCCAAGTACGTGGGCGCCCGGCGCATCGTCGAGGTCGCCGTCGCCACCCTCGCCACCGACCGGGCGCTGCTGCTGCTCGGCGTGCCCGGCACCGCCAAGACCTGGCTGTCGGAGCACCTGGCCGCCGCCATCAGCGGCGACTCCACCCTGCTCGTCCAGGGCACCGCCGGCACCGCCGAGGAGGCCATCCGCTACGGCTGGAACTACGCCCGGCTGCTGGCCGAAGGCCCGTCCCTCGACGCCCTCACCCCGTCGCCCGTGATGCGCGCCATGGCCGAGGGGCGGCTCGCCCGCGTCGAGGAGCTCACCCGCATGCCGTCCGACGTGCAGGACGCGCTGATCACCGTGCTGTCGGAGAAGACGCTGCCGATCCCCGAGCTCAACCGCGAGGTCCAGGCCGAACGTGGCTTCAACGTGATCGCCACCGCCAACGACCGCGACCGCGGCGTCAACGAGCTGTCCAGCGCGCTGCGCCGCCGCTTCAACACCGTCGTGCTGCCGGTCCCCGCCACCGCCGAGGAGGAGGTCGACATCGTCACCCGCCGCGTCGCCCAGCTCGGGCGGTCGCTGGAGCTGCCCGAGACCGGTGCCGGGCCCGCCGAGATCCGCCGCGTCGTCACCGTCTTCCGCGAGCTGCGCGCCGGGGTCACCGAGGACGGGCGCACCAAGCTCAAGTCGCCCAGCGGCACGCTCTCCACCGCAGAGGCCATCTCCGTCCTGACCAGCGGCATCGCCCTGGCGGCCCACTTCGGCGACGGCGTCCTGCGTCCCGCCGACGTGGCCGCCGGGCTCGTCGGCGCCGTGGTGCAGGAGCCGGTGTCGGACCGGGTGGTGTGGCGCGAATACCTGGAGACGGTGGTCCGCGAACGCTCCGACTGGCGTGACTTCTACCGCGCCTGCCGCGAGGTGTCATGACCCCGACTCCACACCTTTCCCGAGACCTGTTGCCCGCCCCACGGGCGGTCCGAAGGTTGCCCGACCTGAGACCGGCGCGGCTCCACGAGACGGCGCGCTTTCCTAGGGGGACGCGACCCCGAGGGCCGGGGAGCCCGCCGAGGGGTCCGCAACCTCTGGGTGCGACACGCCTGCCCAGACCGGCGTGCCTTCCGAGGGATCCACGCCCTCCTGGGGCGGCGGGCCTTCCGGAGGTCGCGTGCCTTGCGGGGGTGGGGCGCTCGCTGGCGGTGGCTGGCCTTGCGGGGGTGGCGTGTCCGCTGAGGGGGTTGTGGGTTTCGGGGGTGGGGCGGTGTGACGAGGAGGTGCCGGGGGGTTGGTTTCCGGGGGCGGTTCTGGGTGGGGAGGTGGGGGAGCGGTGGGGGTGACGGTTCTCGGGGTGCGGCATCACGGGCCGGGGTCGGCGCGGGCGGTGCGGGCCGAGCTGGAGCGGCTGCGGCCCGGCGTGGTGCTGATCGAGGGGCCGCCGGAGGCCGACGGGCTCGTCGGGCTGGCGCCCGAGCTGGAGCCGCCGGTCGCGCTGCTGGCGCACGTGCCGGGCAGGCCCGACGCGGCGGCGTTCTGGCCGTTCGCGGCGTTCTCGCCGGAGTGGCAGGCCATGCTGTACGCCACCGAGGCGGGCGTCCCCGTACGCTTCTGCGACCTTCCGGCGGCCTGCAGCCTGGCGGCGGACGAGGACGAGCGGCCCCGGGAGACCGATCCCATCGGCGCGCTCGCGGAGGCCGCCGGGTACGACGATCCGGAGCGGTGGTGGGAGGACGTCGTCGAGCACCGGGGCGACACGCCGTTCGAGGTGATCGCCGAGGCGATGGCGGCCGTCCGGGAGGGGTACGTGCCGGCCGGCCGGGAGGCCAGACGCGAGGCGTACATGCGCAGGACGCTGCGCGTGGCCGTCAAGGAGGGGCACGAGCGGATCGCCGTCGTGTGCGGCGCCTGGCACGTGCCCGCGCTGACCGGGCCGCTGCCGCCGGTCAAGGACGACGACGCGGTCCTGCGCGGGATGCCGCGGGTGAAGGCCGCGCTGACGTGGGTGCCGTGGACGTACGGGCGGCTGGCCTGGTGGAGCGGCTACGGGGCGGGGGTCAGCTCGCCCGGCTGGTACGACCATCTGTTCACGGTGCCGGACCGGCCGGTGGAGCGGTGGCTGGCGGGCGCGGCGGCGGTGCTGCGCGAGGAGGGGCTGGCGGTGTCGCCCGCGCACGTGATCGAGGCCGTACGGCTCGCGGAGGGGCTGGCGGCGTTGCGCGGCAGGCCGCTCGCCGGGCTCGGCGAGGTCACCGAGGCGGTCAGGGCGGTGCTGTGCGAGGGTGACGAGCTGGCGGTGGAGCTGGTGCAGCGGCGGATGGTCGTCGGCGACCGGCTGGGCCGGGTCACCGACGGGACGCCGATGGTGCCGCTCCAGCGTGACCTGCGCGACCAGCAGCGGGTGACGCGGCTGCGGCCGGAGGCGGCGGACCGGCGGCTCGACCTCGACCTGCGCAAGGCGCTCGACCTGGCGCGCAGCCGCCTGCTGCATCGGTTGCGGCTGCTCGGCGTGGGCTGGGGGGAGCCGGTGGAGGCGCGGGGGAAGGGGACGTTCCGGGAGTCGTGGGCGTTGCGGTGGCGGCCGGAGTTCGACCTGGCGCTCATCGAGCGGGCGGCCCTGGGCACGACCGTGGCGGCCGCCGCCTCCCGCCACGCCCGCGACCAGGCCACCACCCCCGTCCCCGCCCCAGCCACGGGCCCCACCCCCGGGCGCGGGGGCCGGGGAAGGGCTGGGGGCGTTGGGGGTGGGTTGTCGTTGGCGGGGTTGACCGGGTTGGTCGAGCAGTGCCTGCTGGCCGATCTGCCGGAGGCGTTGCCCGAGGTGCTGGGGGCGTTGTCGGCCAGGGCCGCGGTCGACACCGACGTGACGCACCTGATGGCGGCGCTGCCCGCGATGGCGCGTGCCCACCGTTACGGGGACGTGCGGGGGACGCCGGCGGAGGGGCTGGCGGTGATCGTGCGTTCGATGCTGGACCGGATCTGCGTCGGCCTGCCCGTATCGGTGGCCGCGCTGGACGACGGGGCCGCGGCTGCCCTGCTGGAGCATGTCGATGCCGTCCATGCCGCCGTGGCCCTGCTGGAGGAGGACGGCGACGGACGGGGGGAGGGGCCGCGGGGGCGGTGGCTGGCGACGTTGCGCGGCATCTGTGACCGGCCGGAGCTGCACGGCCTGGTGGAGGGCCGTTTGACCAGGATTCTGCTGGACGCGGGGGAGCTCGGCGACGCCGGTGACCGGATGTCGCGGGCCATGTCGCGGGGCGGGACGCCGGCGCGGGCGGCGGCGTGGATCGAGGGGTTCCTGGCGGGTGGCGGGCTGCTGCTGGTGCACGATCCGCGCCTGCTGGGGCTGGTCGACGCGTGGCTGTCGGGGCTCGGCGACCAGCAGTTCGTGGAGGTGCTGCCGCTGCTCAGGCGGACGTTCGGCGGCTTCGCCGTACCGGAGAGGCGGGCGATCGGGGAGCGGGTGCGGTCGGCGGGGGCGCCGGGCGGGCCGGAGGGGGAGCGGGAGCTGGACGCGGAGCGGGCGGCGGCGGCCGCCACGACGGTGCTGGCGATTCTCGGGAGGCGGCATGGATGACGAGCGGCTGCGCAGGTGGCGGCTGGTGCTGGGCGGCGGGGAGGCCGACGGGACCGGTCACCGGCTCGGGGGCGCCGACCTGGGCATGGACGGCGCGCTGGCGGCCGTCTACGAAGGGCGGGAGGGGCGCGGCGGCGGGCTGGGGGCGTCGGCGCCGAGGGTGGCTCGGTGGCTGGGCGACATCAGGACGTACTTCCCGGCGCCGGTCGTCCAGGTGATGCAGCGTGACGCGATCGAGCGGCTCGACCTGACGCGGCTGCTGCTGGAGCCGGAGATGCTCGAGGCGGTCGAGCCGGACGTGCATCTGGTGGGCACGCTGATCGCGCTCAACCGGGTGATGCCCGACCGGGCGCGGGAGTCGGCGCGGGCGGTGGTGCGGTCGGTGGTGGCGGAGCTCGAACGCCGGCTCGCGCAGAAGACCAGGGCGGCCGTGACGGGCGCGCTCGACCGGGCGGCCCGGACGCGCAGGCCGAAGCGGGTGGCCGACATCAACTGGAACCGGACGATCCACTCCAATCTCGGCAACTATCTGCCGGAGAAGGGCACGCTGGTGCCGGAGCGGCTCGTCGGGCACGCGCGCCGGCAGCGGGCGGTCGGGCGGGAGGTGGTGCTCTGCGTCGACCAGAGCGGGTCGATGGCCTCGTCGGTGGTGTACGCGAGCGTGTTCGGGGCGGTGCTGGCCTCGATGCGTTCGCTGAAGACGTCGCTGGTGGTGTTCGACACGGCGGTGGCGGATCTGACCGACCGGCTGCACGATCCGGTGGAGCTGCTGTTCGGGACCCAGCTGGGCGGCGGCACCGACGTCAACCGGGCGGTCGCCTACTGCCAGGGGCTGCTGACCCGGCCGGCGGAGTCGCTGTTCATCCTCATCAGCGACCTGTACGAGGGCGGGGTCAGGGAGGAGATGCTGCGCCGCGTCAACGCGATGACGCGGGCGGGCGTCCAGGTGGTGGTGCTGCTGGCGCTGTCGGACGAGGGCGCGCCCTCCTACGACCGGGAGAACGCGGCGGCGCTCGCGGCGATGGGGGTGCCCGCGTTCGCCTGCACCCCGGACGCCTTCCCCGGCCTGATGGCGGCCGCGATCGAGCGGCGTGATCTCGGCCGGTGGGCCGAGGTCAACCTGAGCGCCCCCGGGGGTGGGGCCGGGCCCTGAGGGGCAGCCTGGGGCGTCGGCGCGCCGGTCGACGATGACGGCAGGGCCGCCCTAGGGCGAACGGCCTACGCCCTGCGCCCGATGTGCTGAGCAGGGGGTTCGCTATAGCTTCCGATCATGACTACTACCGTTGAATCGCCTCCCGTGAGCGTGGTCTCAGCCCGCTACCGGGCCGTCAGCGTCGGACTGGTCGCGCTGGTGATGCTGGTGGCGTTCGAGGCGATGGCGGTGGCCACGGCCATGCCCGTGGTCGCCCGCGAGCTGGGCGGCATGCACCTGTACAACCTGGCCTTCAGCGCCACCCTGGCCGCCAGCGTGATCGCCACCGTGCTCGGCGGCCGGTGGAGCGACGTGCGGGGGCCGATGCAGCCCATCGCGACCGGCGTCGTCGGCTTCGTGGCCGGGCTGCTCGTCGCCGGTTTCGCGCCGACCATGGAGGTGCTGGTCGCCGGCCGGTTCGTGCAGGGGCTGGGCGCCGGGCTGATCCAGGTCGCGTTGTACGTGCTGGTGGCCCGGGTCTATCCCGGGGAGATGCATCCCAAGGTGTTCGCCCTGTTCTCGGCCGCGTGGGTGGTGCCGTCGATGGTCGGCCCCGCGATCGCCGGGCTCGTGGTGGAGAACACCGACTGGCGGTGGATCTTCTGGGGCGTCACGCTCATCGTGATCCCCGCGGCGCTGCTGCTGTGGCGCGGCGCGGGCGGCCAGGCGGGCGGTCAGGCGGGCGGTGACGGCGCCGCCGGGCCCGCCCCCGGCCTGGGCGGCAAGCTCGTCTGGGCGACGGTGACGGCCGCGGCCGCCGCCCTCATCCAGTACGGCAGCGCGCTCCAGCTCAGCGGCGTCCCGCTGCTCGCCGCCGGTGTGGTCCTGCTGGCCGTCGCCCTGCCCCGGCTGCTCCCGGCCGGGGCGCTGCGGGCCGCCCGCGGGCTGCCGACCGCGCCCGTGCTGCGCGGCCTGGCCTACGGCGCGCTCATGGCGGCCGAGGTGCTGATCCCGCTCATGCTCATCAACGAGCGCGGCCTGACGCCCACCGGCGCCGGAATCGTCCTCACGATCGGCGCGCTCGGCTGGTCCACCGGCTCGTGGATCAAGGGCCGCGGCACCATCAGCAACCTGACCGCGCTGCGCGGCGGCGCGCTCATGGTGGCCGCCGGCATCACGCTCGTGTCGTTCGTGCTCGTGGACGCGGTCCCCATCGCCCTGGCGTACGTGGCCATGGCCGTCGCCGGGCTCGGCATCGGCGCCCTGCACCCGACGGTGTCCGTGATGGTGCTGGAGATGTCCAGGACCGGCGAGGAAGGCCAGAACAGCGCGGCGCTCGGCGTCGGCGAGTCGGTGTTCACCGTCGTCGCCGTCGCGGTCACCGGCGCCCTGTTCACCGCGGCCGGAGAGGCGTACCTTGTCGGACTGGGCTTCACCGTCGCGCTCGCCCTCCTGGCCGCGATCCTGGCCCCGCGTTTTGCCCAGCCTGCCGGGGCGGGCACACTGGAGGGGACCGCGTCATAAAGGGGGGTACATGCCGCGAGTGCGCGAGCTTGAGGTGTTCCGTGTGGTCCTGCCGTTCGGCAGGCGCACGGAGAGCCTCCTGGTGAAGCTCACGGATCACGGCGGCATGATCGGCTGGGGTGAGGCCGTGAGTCCCGCCCCGAAAGCCTGGTCCCGCCTGGAGGAGACGCTCGGCGCCGAGCTCGTGGGCGTCGACTGGGAGCATCCCGACAGCGTCCCCGGCGACGATCCGGCCGTGGACCTGGCCTGCTGGGACCTGTGGACCCGGATGCGGGGCGTGCCGCTGGCGGACGCCATCGGCGGCACCCGCACCTCGCTGATGGCCACGGTCCGGCTCACGCCCGACGCCTCCCTGGAGAGCCTGGTCACCCGGGTCAACCAGCAGGTGTGCGCTGGCTACGGGCACGTCACGCTCGACGTGCGGCCCGGCTGGGACGTCGAGCCCGTCCGCGCCGTGCGCGCCGCCTATCCCGCGCTCACGCTGGCCGTCGACTGCGCCGGCTCCTACACCGACGACGCCCAGCTCGTGGCGCTCGACTCGTACGGGATCGAGGTCATCGAGCGGCCGTTCGCGGCCACCGACGTCTTCGCCCACGCCGCGCTCCAGGACCAGGTGACCGCCTCGGTGGCGGTCGAGCTGCGCACCACCGCCGACCTGGACGACTACCTGACGGTCCGGGCCGCCAAGGTGCTGCTGCTGCGGCCCTCGGCGTTCCCGTCGCTGAGCGAGGCGCGCCGCGCCCACGACCGCGCGTCGGCGGCGGGCTGGGACATCCAGTGCACCGGAGGCGAGGGCGCCGGTCCGTCGCGCGCCGCCACGGTCGCCGTCGCCGCTCTGCCCGGCTGCACGCTGCCGTGCGACGTGACGCAGCCGCCGCGCAACAACCAGATCGTCGAGCCGATCGTCGGCGCCAACGCCGGCGTGATCGCGGTCCCGTTCACCCAGCCGGGCCTCGGCCACGCGGTCGACGAGACCCGGGTGCGACGCCTGGCCAAGGACTACTTCCACGCCTGACCGCTGCCGGTTCAGCCTGACAGGGCGGCGTCCAGCAGGAGGGCGCCCGCGCCGAGCAGGGCGGCGTCGCGGCCGGCGCGGGCGGGGGCGATCTCCAGGTCGCGGGTGGCCAGCGGCAGGCACCGCTCGTAGACCGTGGCCCGGATCGAGGTGACCAGCGGCTCGGCGGCCGAGAGGCTGCCGCCGACGGCGACCACGTCCGGATTGAAGAAGTTCACCAGCGCGGTCAGCACCTCGCCGATGCGCCGCCCGGCGCCGCGCACCAGGCTGGTGGCCTCCGGGACGGCGTCGTTGACCAGCGCCACGATGTCGGCGGTGCGCTCGACCTCGATCCCGGCGGCGGCCAGCGCCCCGGCCAGGGCGGCGCCGCTGGCGTGCACCTCCAGGCAGTCGGCGTGCCCGCAGGCGCACACGACGGTGGCGGCCGAGCGGACGGGGACGTGGCTGATGTCGCCGGCCGCGCCCCGGCCCCGGTGCAGGCGGCCGTTGACGATCATGCCGCAGCCGATGCCGGTCCCGGCCTTGAGCACCATCAGGTTCTCGCTGCCCGGCCAGGAGCGGGCCTCGCCGACGGCCATGAGGTTGGCGTCGTTCTCCACCAGGATCGGCAGGTCGTAGCGGGCGGCCAGGCTCTCGGCGACGGGGTAGTCGTTCCAGCCGGGCATGCGGGATGGGTTGACGACGCGGCTGGTGGCGGGGTCGACGGGGCCGGGGATGCCGGTGCCGACGCCGCGCAGCGGCACGGTGGCGGGCACGTGCGCGGCGAGCAGGTCGTCGAAGGCGTCGGCCAGCCAGCCGAGCGTGTGCTCGGGGCCTTTGGCGATCTCGCAGGGCCGTTCCTCGACGACGAACGGCACGCCGCTCAGGTCGAGCAGGCCGAGCCGGGCGTGGTGGGCGCCGAGGTCGGCGACGGCGAGCACGCCCGCGCCGGGGGACAGGCGCAGCCGCCGGGGCCGCCGCCCGCCGCGTGAGGGGCCGGAGCCCTCCTCGGCGAGCAGGCCCGCCTCGATCAGCTCCTCCACCCGCAGCGACACGCTGGAGGCGGCCAGCCCTGATAACCGGGCCAGGTCGGCGCGCGACTCGGCCTCGCCGAAGGCGACGAGCCTCAGCAGGTCGCCCTGCGCCCCGTGTACGGGCAGCCGCTGATCCATGAGCAGATGAATATCACGTGCCGCCTAAGTTCGACAATCGCTTGACTTGCTCCGAAAAAGACCACTAGCGTCCGCGTTGTCTTCGATATCGAACGAAGATAGGAAGTGAGTTGGACATGAAGAGGATGGTCGCCGCGCTCGCCGTGGCCGTGTTAGGACTCGCCGCCTGCGGAGAGGCGAGCAGCCCCGCGGTGCCGGGGGCGTCGAAGAAGGCCGACGTGCTGGCCGGCGCGCCCGTGGCCGCCGCGGCCGACATCCTGCCCGGCTCCACGATGGAGAAGATCAAGAAGCGCGGCGAGCTCATCGTCGGCGGATCGCTGGACGCGCCGCTGCTCTCGCAGCAGAACCCGGTCACCGGCGAGATCGAGGGCTTCGACGCGGACCTGGGCAAGGCGCTGGCCACGTACATCATCGGCGAGCCCAAGGTGAAGATCGTCAACTCGGCGTCGGAGACCCGGGAGGCGCTGCTCGCCAACGGCACCGTGGACGTCGTGTTCCAGACGTACACGATCACGCCGGAGCGGGCCGAGCAGGTCTCCTTCGCCGGGCCGTACTACACCTCGGGCCTGACCATCGCGGTGAAGAAGGGCACCACCGGCATCACCAAGCCGGAGGACCTGAACGGCAAGAAGGTGCTGGCGGGCGCCAACACCCCGGCCATCCCCGCGATCAAGAAGCTGGCCCCGCAGGCCGAGATCATCACGTTCGGCAGCGACCCCGAGTGCATGCAGGCGCTCAAGCAGGACCGCGGCGTCGCCTACGTGCAGGACGAGACCCTGCTGGTGGCCAACGCGCAGAAGGACCCGTCGATCGAGATCGTCACCAAGCCGTTCACCGCGGACCCGTACGGGATCGGGCTCAAGCACGGGGACGAGGGCTTCAAGAAGTTCCTCAACACGTGGCTGAAGAAGAGCCAGGACGCCGGGGTCTGGCAGCGGATCTGGAAGAACTCCATCGGCACCGTCGTCACCGGCGACGCGCCCGCGCCGCCCCAGATCGGCTCCGTGCCGGGGTCCTGATGTCCGTCCTGTTCGATCACCTGCCCGAGCTGTGGCGGGGCCTGATCGTGACGTTGCAGCTCACCGCCGCGTCCTTCGCGGGCGCGGCGGTGCTCGCCGTGCTCGTCACCGCGCTGCGGGTGAGCCCGGTACGCGTGCTGCGCGCAATCGGCACCGCGTACGTGGAGGCGTTCCAGAACCTGCCGCTGCTTGTGCTGCTCGTGCTGGCGGTGTTCGGCCTGCCCGAGATCGGCATCCAGGCCGGCCTGCTGACCACGGCCATCGTCGTCATCGCCGTGTACGAGGCCGCCTACCTCGCCGAGGCGCTGCGCTCCGGCGTGAACGCCGTGTCCAAGGGGCAGGGCGAGGCGGCGCGGGCGATCGGGCTGACGTTCTCCCAGTCGCTGCGGCACGTCATCCTGCCGCAAGCGCTCCGCACGGTCGTGCAGCCGATCGGCAACATCTTCATCGCCACCGCGATGAACACCTCGCTGGCCGCCGCCGTGGGCGTGGTCGACCTGACCGCCGCGGCCAACCGGGTCAACCTGACCGAGGCCCAGCCCATCCCGATCTTCGTCGGCGCGGGGCTCGCCTACGCGCTGATCGCCGCCTGCGCCGGATTCGTCACCGGGCGGCTCGAACGCAGGCTGGTGATCCTCCGATGAGCAGCACCGCGCTCTTCGACGAGCCCGGTCCCCGGGCCCGCCGCCGCATCCGCGTCGCCACCGTCCTCGGCGCCCTCGCCGCGATCGCGCTCGCCGCCCTGGCCGTGCGCCAGTTCGCCGCCAACGGGCAGCTCGAGGCCGCCCGCTGGCAGCCGTACGCGACCTGGCCCATGTGGCGCTACCTGCTCGACGGGCTGTGGTCCACGGCGCTGGCCGCCGTCGTCACCGCCGCGCTCGCCATGGCGGCCGGGATCATGCTCGCGCTCGGCCGGCTGTCGCACCGGCGCTGGGTGCGGCTGCCCGCCGCCGCCTACGTCGAGGTGGTCAGGACGATCCCGGCGCTGCTGCTGGTGTACGTGGTGCTGTTCGCGCTGCCCCGGTACGGGCTGGACCTGCCGCTGTTCTGGAAGCTGGTGGTGCCGCTGGCGGTGTCGAACGCGGCGGCCTTCGCCGAGATCTTCCGCGCCGGCATCCTGTCGGTCGAACGCGGCCAGACCGAGGCGGGCCTGGCCGTCGGCCTCACCCGCTTCCAGACGATGCGCCTGGTCGTGCTGCCGCAGGCCGCCCGGCGCGTGCTGCCGTCCATCGTGAGCCAGTCGGTCGGCCTGCTCAAGGACACCTCCCTGGGCTTCGTCGTCAGCTACGCCGAGCTGCTCTACAGCGGCAAGGTGCTGGCCGCGTACAACGGGCTGCTGATCCAGACGTACCTGGTCGTCGCCCTCATCTACCTGCTGGTCAACCTGTCGCTGTCCAAGCTGGCCCGCACGCTGGAGGCCCGCCAGCGGCTCGCCGTACCGAAGAGGAGACTCGCCCGTGCCTGAACTCGCCGTCCTCGCCGAGGTCGTACGCTCCGGCTTCACCGAGAGCGTCCACTACGGCGGCGCCGTCGGGCTGGACCCGTCGGGCCGCGCCGAGGTGGCGCTCGGCCCGGTGGAGGCGCCGGTGCTGCCGCGCTCGTCCGCCAAGCCGTTCCAGGCGCTGGCCTGCCTGACCGCCGGGGCGGCGCTGGCCGGGCCGAGCCTGGCGATCGCGGCCGGCAGCCACACCGGCGAGGACTTCCACGTCCGGCTCGTCGGCGAGCTGCTCGCCGCGTACGGGCTCGGCTTCGGCGCGCTGGCCTGCCCGGCGTCCTGGCCCGAGGACGAGGCCACGCTGCACGCGCTCGTCCGGGCGGGCGCCACTCCGTCACGCGAGCGGATGAACTGCTCCGGCAAGCACGCCGCCATGCTGGCCGCCTGCGTCGCCAACGACTGGGACACCGCCTCCTATCTGGCGCCCGGCCACCCGCTCCAGCAGGCGGTCCGCGCGGTCACCGAGGAGCTGGCCGGGGAGAAGGCCGCGCACGTCGCCGTGGACGGCTGCGGCGCGCCGCTGTTCGGGCTGTCGCTGACCGGGCTCGCCCGCGCCGTGCAGGCGCTGGTGCGCGCCGCGCCCGGCAGCGCCCCGCGCCAGGTCGCCGACGCGATGCGCGAGCACCCCGAGTACGTCGGCGGCACCGGCCACCAGAACACCGAGCTCATGCGCGCCCTGCCCGGCGCGCTGGTCAAGGGCGGGGCGGAGGGCGTGCTGGTCGTGGCGCTCGGCTCCGGTCACGCGGCGGCGGTCAAGGTCATCGACGGCAGCCCGCGCGCCACCACCGTCATCGCCCTGGACGTGCTGCGCCGGATGGGCTGCGACGTGACGGGCGCCGCCGCGTTCGAGAGCGTGGACGTGCTCGGCGGCGGCGTGCCCGTGGGGCGGATCGTCACACCTTCCCGCACCCGTCCGTGAGTGCCCTGGCCGGGTCCTCGTCCTGCTGAGCCCGGGCCGGGTCGCGCTTCTTCGTCCTGGTGGGGGAGGGCGTCGCCGAGGCCACGACCGGGGCGGCGCCGCTGGACTCGCGGATCTCCTTGCGCGTCAGGGCGCGGATCTTGTCCCAGTCGGGGTTGCCGGTGTGGATCAGCGGCGGCACGAACTGGATGCTCGTCACCTCGGCCTGCTGCACCTTCATCGCCAGCGGCACCAGGTGCGTGAGCATGTCACGCGGGATGTCGGTCTGGATCAGCTCCTTGGTCGCCGCCGCGACCTGGTTGAACCGGCTCAGCACGGTCGCCGGGTCGGCCTGGTCGAGCAGCGCCCCCAGCACGCAGCGCTGGCGGCGCATCCGCGTGTAGTCGTCGCTGTTGGTGCGCGAGCGGGCGTACCACATCGCGTCGGCGCCCTTCAGCCTGCGCGTGCCCGCCTTGACCAGGCCCTCGTTGTAGCGGCCGAACACCACGTCCTGCTCGACGGTGAGCGTGACGCCGCCGATCGCGTCGATCAGCCGGGCGAACCCCCACATGTTGACCAGCGCGTACCAGTCGACCTCCAGCCCGAGCGTGTAGCCGATGGTCTCCATCAGCACCCGGGCGCCCTGGTGCTTCCTGCCGCCGAAGATCTCCGGGTGCGCGTCGGAGTACTCCCACACGCTGTTGAGCAGGTCGCTGCGGCCGCCGCCGGGATCGGCGGGCAGCCGGAAGCCGTCGGGGAAGCGCTCGGCCATCGGCGTGCCCGGCTTGAACCGCACGTCCTCCAGGTTGCGCGGCAGGCTGATCAGCACCGTGTTGCCGGTGGCCACGTCGACGCTGGCCAGGTTCATGCTGTCGGTGCGCACGCCCGGCCGGTGGTCGTCGGCGTCGCCGCCCAGCAGCAGGATGTTGACCCGCTCCCGGCCCGCCCACGGGTCCTCAGGGCGCACCGGCTCGCCCTGCGCCCGGGGGTCGGAGGTGGGGTTCTTGAAGATGCTGTTGATCAGGTCGCGGGAGGTCCAGGCGTACTGCGCGGTCGCGCCGAACGGCACGATCACCGCCACGGCCAGCAGGCCGGCGACGGTGCCGGTGACGATCTGCTCGCTCTGGCGCAGCGTGCCCGGCCGCAGCACCACGAACGAGTGCACCATCATCGCGAACCACGCGACGCCCAGCACCGCCGAGCCGGCCGCGGCCACGGTGATCGAGGCGTCGTCGACGAGCGTGCCCGCCAGCCCGGCCAGGCCGCCGGAGGTCAGCACCACCCACAGCAGGGCCAGCAGCAGCGCCGCGTAGCAGCTGAGCAGCACCAGGCCCGTCCTGCGCCACCCCGCGCGCAGGTGCGCGGCGCCCGGGGCCAGCGCGGCCAGCGCCAGCCACCCGAGAACCTTGACGGCACCCACCCGAATCCTTCCCTGGACCACACCATCCCCGCTTCCCCGACGGCCTCGCCGTAGGCCGAATCGAGGCGGCAGCCTACGGACAAAATACGAAATCTACGTTTATGAATGAGTGAACTTCTACGACCGAATAAGATTCGGTCCATGGCGTTCTCTGAGATCGAGTACGAGGTGGCGGACCGGATCGCGACAGTCACATTGAATCGCCCCGAACGGCTCAACGCGTTCACCTTGACCATGCGCGGTGAGTTGATCGAGGCGTTCGACCGCGCCGACGCCGACGACGAGGTGCGCGCCGTCGTCGTCACCGGCGCCGGCCGCGCCTTCTGCGCCGGGGCCGACCTCGGCTCGGGCGGCGGCACGTTCGGCCACGTCAAGGACGCGCCGGAGCTCGTCGACGGCCACCCGCGCGACGGCGGCGGCACCGTCGCGCTGCGGATCGCGAGCTCGCTCAAGCCCGTCATCGCCGCGATCAACGGCCCCGCCGTCGGCGTCGGCGTCACGATGACCCTCCCCATGGACGTGCGCCTCGCCTCCACGTCCGCGCGGTTCGGCTTCGTCTTCGCCCGCCGCGGCATCGTGCCCGAGGCCGCCTCCAGCTGGTTCCTGCCCAGGATCGCCGGCATCGCCCAGGCCATGGAGTGGGCCGCCACCGGCCGCGTCTTCGACGCCGACGAGGCGCTGCGCGGCCGGCTCGTCTCCCGCGTCCTCGCCCCCGGCGACCTGCTGCCCGCCGCCCACGCCCTCGCCCGCGAGATCGCCGACCACACCTCCGCCGTCTCCGTCGCCGCCGTCCGCCGCCTGATGTGGTCCGGCCTCTCGGCCGCCTCCCCGTGGGAGGCGCACGCCGCCGACTCCCGCCTGATGGCCGAGCTCGGCCCGTCGGCCGACGCCGTCGAGGGCGTCACCGCGTTCCTGGAGAAACGGCCCGCCGACTTCCCCATGAAGGTCAGCCGCGACCTGCCCCCGGGCCTGCCCTCCTGGCCCGGCGATCTCTAGGCTGTCTGCCATGTACGAGACCACCGTCCTGCAGCTCCCGCCCGACTACGAGGGCGAGGTCGTCGCGACGCTGCTGTGCCGGCGCGCCGAGTCCTCCCGCAGGGCGGTCCTCTACGTGCACGGCTTCACCGACTACTTCTTCCAGGACCACCTGGCCGACCACTACGTCACCCGCGGCGTCGACTTCTACGCCCTCGACCTGCGCAAGTACGGCAGGTCGCTGCTGCCGCACCAGACCAGGGGGCTCATCAGGAGCGTCACCGAATACTTCCCCGAGCTCGACGAGGCCGTCCGGATCATCCGGCAGGACCACGACGAGCTCACGATCAACGCCCACTCCACCGGCGGCCTCATCGTCCCCCTGTGGGCCGATCGCGTCCGAGGCCGCGGCCTCGTGCAGGGCCTCGTGCTCAACAGCCCGTTCTTCGACCTCAACGTCCCGGCCCCCGTCCGGCTGGCCGCCGACCTGCTCAAGACCCCGCTGTCCTACGTCACCCGGCCGCTGCCGCTCGGCTCCAGCAGCGTCTACGGCCACTCCCTGCACCGCGACCACCACGGCGAATGGGACTACGACCTGGACCTCAAACCGCTCGGCGGCTTCCACGTGCACGCCACCTGGCTCGCCGCCATCCGGCGCGCCCAGCGGCGGCTGCACGCCGGCCTGGGCATCGACGTGCCCGTCCTCGTCCTGGCCGCCGCCTCAGGACTGCGCGTACGGGACTTCGTGCCGGAGGCGCAGTCGGCCGACGTGGTCCTCGACCCCCGGCAGATCGCCCGCTGGTCCACCGCGCTCGGCCCGCACGTCACCTGCGTCCGCTTCGACGGCGGCATCCACGACCTGGTGCTGTCGGCCGAGCCCGTACGCAAGCAGGTCTTCGCCGAGATCGACCGCTGGATGACCGCCTACGTCCACCAGGGCGACGCTCACCAGGGGAACGAGAACAGGCCGTAGTAGGCGGCGGCGACCAGCAGCAGGCCGGTGCCGCCCAGCACGCCCGCGATCGCCACGTGCTGCCAGCGGCTCGGCCGCATGCCCTCGCGCAGCCCCGACACCACCGCCGCCACGGCCGTGACCTCCTGGACGAGCATGAGCACGGCCAGCACCCGCACCACCAGCCAGCCGGCCAGCACCGCCGGCCACGCCCCGGCCTGGTTGATCGAGAACAGCACCAGCAGCATGATGAACGCCACCACCGACACCAGCAGCCCGACGCCGGTCCACACCATCTTGGCCAGCCTGCGCCGGATCGGCGGCCACAGCCGGGCGTTCACCTCCGGCGTGTGGTGACGGCCGCGCAGCCGCACCACCATCGCCGCGACCGGCCCGGCCACGTACCCGACGGCCGCCAGGCAGATCGTCAGCCCCAGCATGGTGCCGCCCGCGTACCACGGAGCCGCCGGCACGTCGCTCGCCTCGAACCGCTGCACCGGCGTCGCGCCCGCCACGTGCACCGCCGGGACCGCCGTGCCCGGCAGGCCGAGGATCCAGTTGGCCATCGTCTCCAGGTAGCCGGCGGTGAACTCGCCGCCGTTGATCCGCATGGCGTGGTCGCCCCGGTCCATGAAGCGGATCGTGTACTTCTCGTTGCCCGCCGCCTTCATGGCCCGCATGAGCGCGTTGGTGGACTCCACGAACGGGATCGACGGGTCCGTGGTGCCGTAGAAGGCCAGCACCGGCTGGGTGATGCCGTTGAGCGCGGGCTGGGCGTCGTAGCGCAGGAAGTCGAAGCCGACCACGCCCATCGCCCGGGTCAGCAGGTCGCGTACGCCGATCGGGGCGCGCAGCCGCAGCAGCTGCTCGTTGAGCGCCCAGGCGACCTGCCGGAGGGGGGAGACGTTCGGCGACGACACCAGGATCACGAACCCGACGCTGTCGCTCTTGGCGGCGGCGATCGGCACCACCCAGCCGCCCTCGCTGACGCCCCAGATGCCGATCCGCGCCGGATCGACGTCGGGGCGGGTCTTCAGATACTCCACCATGCGCAGCACGTCGTCGGCCAGCAGCCCGAAGTCGCGGTCACGGAAGTTGTAGCCGACCGAGCGCTTGTCGAACGCCAGCGTCACCACGCCCGCCATCGACAGGAACTCCGCCTGCGGCTCGAACTCCGTCCGCGACCCGTTGCCCGACCCCGACACGAACACCAGCGCCGGATAACGCCCCGGCGTCAGCGGCGCCCGTACGGTGCCCTCCAGCGTCTGCCCCTCCGCCGGGACCGCGATCTGCTCCTCGCCGTAGAGCGAGGACGCGTTCACGTGGCGCAGCTCCCCCTGGGGCTGCGGCGGCAGGGCCTGTAAAGCGGCATCGACCTTGAGCGGCGGCGGGTCGAACGCGGGAGGCAACACGTAACCCACCGACGCGAGAGCCACCAGTAACAGACCGGCGGCAACGCTCAAAGTGCCACGGCCAGTCCGCATCGGCCTCCCCATGTGCGTTGGTTTGCCCGCTGATCTTCCAGCCTACTCCCAGCCGGTGTGGCCACATGTGTCGGTGGGGCCTGTTAGCTTCCTGGGAATGCGGATCCTGCACACCTCCGACTGGCACCTGGGGCGCTCGTTCCACCGCGAGAGCCTGCTGTCCGGGCAGGCGGCGTTCGTCGACCACCTGGTCGAGACGGTGCGCGCCGAGGAGGTCGACGTGGTCGCCGTCGCGGGCGACGTCTACGACCGGGCGCTGCCGCCCGTCGACGCCGTGTCGCTGTGCAACGAGGCGCTCGGCCGGCTGCGCGACGCCGGGGCCAGGACGATCCTCATCAGCGGCAACCACGACTCGGCGCGGCGGCTCGGGTTCGGCGCCTCGCTGTTCGACGCCTCGGGCGTCCACCTGCGCACCGACCCCGACCGGGCCTGGGAGCCGGTCATCGTCGGCGACGTGGCCTTCTACGGCATCCCCTACCTGGAGCCCGAGCTGGTGCGCGGGCCGTGGGAGCTGGCCTCGCGCGGCCACACCGCCGCGATCACCCACGCCATGGACCGGGTGCGCGCCGACGCCGCCCGCCGCCGCCACTCCGTCGTCCTCGCCCACGCCTTCGTCACCGGCGGGCAGGCCAGCGACAGCGAGCGCGACATCAGCGTGGGCGGCGTCGCGCAGGTGCCGCTGACCGCGTTCGACGGCGTCGGCTATGTCGCGCTCGGCCACCTGCACGGCCGCCAGCGCATGTCGGAGACGGTCCGCTACTCCGGCTCCCCTATCGCCTACTCCTTCTCCGAGGCCGGCCAGGTCAAGGGCATGTGGCTGGTCACGTTCGAGGACGGCGGCTTCACCGGCGCCGACTTCGTGCCCGCCCCCGTGCCCCGGCCCGTCTCCGTGCTGCGCGGGCGCCTCGACGACCTGCTCACCTCCCCGCGTCACGCCGACCGCGAGGACCACTGGCTGCAGGTCGTCCTCACCGACCCCGTACGTCCCCGCTCCGCCATGGACCGGCTGCGCGCCCGCTTCCCCCACACGCTCGCCCTGTCCTTCGACCCCGAAGGCGACCGCGCCGCCCCCGCCCCCGTGCGCCTCAGCGGCCGGCCCGAGGCGGAGGTCGCGCTCGACTTCGTCAGGGAAGTACGCGGCGAGCCTGCCGCACCCGACGAGGAACAGCTGCTAAGACAGGCGATCGAGGCATCCCGGGCAAAGGAGACGATGGCGTAGATGCGGCCGCACCGGCTCTCGCTGACGGCGTTCGGCTCCTTCCCCGGGTCCGAGACCGTCGACTTCGACTCCCTCGCGGAGTCCGGCCTCTTCCTCATCCACGGGCCCACGGGCGCGGGCAAGACCACCGTCCTCGACGCGCTCTGCTTCGCCCTCTACGGGCAGGTCCCCGGCCAGCGCAACAGCGCCCGCAGCCTCCGCTGCGACCACGCCCCCGCCGGCACCGGGCCCTCGGTCACCCTGGAGGTCACGCTCCGCGGCCGGCTCCTGCGCATCCGGCGCTCGCCCTCCTGGCAGCGCCCCAAGCTGCGCGGCACCGGCCACACCGAGGAGAAGGCCAAGGTCATCGTCGAGGAACGCACCGGCGCCGCCTGGCACGGCCTCACCACCCGCGCCGACGAGGCCGGCGACCTCGTCGGCGGGCTGCTCGGCATGAACGCCGACCAGTTCTGCCAGGTGGCCATGCTGCCGCAGGGCGACTTCGCCCGCTTCCTGCGCGCCTCCGGCGACGACCGCCACAAGCTCCTCGGCCGCCTCTTCACCGTCAAGACCTTCACCCAGGCCGAGACCTGGCTGGCCGACCACCGCAAACGCGCCTGGCGCGACCAGCAGGACCTGCGCCGGCAGGTCGACTACGCCGTCCAACGCCTCGCCGAGGCCGCCACCGACCTGGCCCTCCCCTCGCCGTCCACCGAGGACCATGCGGCCCAGCTCGCCTCCTCCACCGGCGGCCACTCCGGGGCGTCCCCGGAGGACGCGGGCCGGGAGACGGCGCTGCCCGGACCCGAGGACGATCCGGTCGAGTGGGCCGGGGCGCTGCTGGCCGCCGCCCAGGCCGCCGTGCTGACCACCGCCGAACGGCATGCCGAGGCCGAACGGGCATGGCGTTCCGCGGGCGCGCGCTTCGAGGAGGCGTCCGCCCTCGCCGCCCGGCAACGCCGCCACGCCGAAGCCCTCACCCTGCGCCGCACCCTGGACGAACGCGCCGAGGAACGCGCCGAGCTCCAGGCGATCCTCGACGACGCCGCCCGCGCCGACCGCGTCGTCCCCCTGATCACCGCCGCCCGGCACCGCGCGGAGGCCGCCACCAAGGCCGCCACCCTGGCCGCCGACGCCCTGACCCGCGCCCACCCGCTCCTCCCACCCCCGAGCGCAACCCCCGCTGCGGGCAGCCATGCTGTCGCCGGGCCGCAGGTCGAGTGGCTTGCCGGGCTGGAGAGGCAGCGGCGGGCCGAGAGCGCCCGCCTGTCGGAGCTGCTCACCGAAGAGGCCCGCCTGCTGGTCGTACGCCGTGACCTGGGCAGGGTCGAAACCGAGCTGGCCACCCTCGAACGCGACGACGAGGCCACCATCGCCCGCCTGGCCGAGCTGCCGCACCTCCTTCAGCAGGCCGAGACGCAGCTCGCCCGCGCCCGCGCCGACGCCGCCCGGATCCCCGCCGTGGAGGCCGTACGGGATGCCGCCGCCGACCTGATCGAGGTCGACGGCAAGCTGGCCCGCGCGGCGGCGGAGCTCGACGACCTGGCCGAGCGGGAGGCCGAGGTGGCCGCCGCCGAGGCGGAGCTGCCCGCCCGGGTCGCCGAGGCCGCCGCGAGGCTCGACGGCGTACGGGCCGAGGCGGCGGCGATCCCGGCGGCCTCGGCGGCGCTCGACGCGGCGAGGGCGGCGCTGGCGGCGGCCCGGCGGCGTGACGCACTCGCGGCGGAGCTGGAGTCGGCGTCGGCGCACCACCAGACGCTGGTCGACCGGGCCCAGGGGCTGCGCGAACGATGGCTCGACATCCGGCAGGCGCGCATCGAGGGCATGGCGGCCGAGCTGGCCCGTGACCTGTCCGACGGGCTGCCGTGCGCCGTGTGCGGCTCCGACCATCACCCGCATCCGGCGTCCCCCACGGAGGCCGCCCCCTCGCCGGACGACGAGCTGGCCGCCGAACGCGAGCACGAGGCGGCGCTCGCCGACCGGGAGGCGGCCGAGCGGACGCTGGCGTCGCTGGAGTCCCGCCTGGCCGACGCCGAGGACGCCACCGGCGGGCTCGACGCCGCCGAGGCGGAGGCCGCGGCGGCACGGGCCGAGGACGAGCTGGCCCGCCTGCACGCGATCGCCGACCGCGAGCCCGCGCTGGCCGCCGAGCTGGAACGCATCGAGGCCGAACGCGACACGGTCAGGGACCGGGCCCGGGAGATCGGCGAGGCCCTGGCGGCGCACCGCTCCCACACCACCCACCTGCACGCCGAACGCACCCGCCTCCGCACCCGCCTGGCCACCATCCACCCACCCCTCGAACCCCCCGCGCCCATCCCCACCGAAACGACGGCGACCGACACCCACGACGGGCTCACCGTGCCTTCTTCGGAAGCGGAGGCGCACGAAGGGGCCGCGCCCTCTACGGAAGCCGAGGCGTACGAAGCGGTCGATTCGCCGACGCTCTCCTCGGAAGCAGAAGCAGAAGCAGAAGCAGAAGCGGAAGCGGAAGCGGAAGCGTTCGAAGGGGTCGAGCTCGATGCCGTGCGGGTGTTGGAGTGGGCCCAGGCGGAGTTGGGGCGGCTGCGGGCGGCCGCTGCGCGGGAGGGGGAGCTGGCCGGGGCGGTGGCCGGGCTGGCGCGGGAGCGGGAGGCGTTGCAGGAGGACGCCCGGCGGGTGGCCGCGAGGCTGGCGGCCGGCCGGACACGGCAGGAGGAGCTGAGCGCCGACGCGGCCAGGCTGGCGGCGCGGCTGGACGAGGCGCGCGGCGGCGACGAGACGATCACCGCCCGCCTGTCGAGGCTGAACGACGAGGCGGAGCTGCTGCGGGAGGGGTGGGAGGCGACGCGGGCGGCGGCCGTGGCGGAGGGGGAGCGGTCCCGGGCGGCCGAGGCGGCGGAGGAGGCGGCGCGCGAGGCGGGGTTCGCGGACGCGGCGGACGCGGAGGCGGCGGCGCGCGGCGCCGCCGAGCGCGAGGAGAAGGCCGAGACGCTGCGCCGGCTCGACGCGGAGCACGCCGCGGTGACGAGCACGCTGGAGGACCCGGAGCTGGTGGCCGCGGCGGCGCGGCCGGCGCCGGACCTGGCGGGGCTGGCGGCGGCGCGGGACGAGGCGGAGCGCGTCCACACGGAGCTGGCATCGGCCCGGGACCGCGCCGGGGCCAGGCACGCGCGGCTGCGGGAGCTGAAGGCGGAGCTGGAGGGCTGCGTGGCGCGGTGGCGGCCGGCGGCCGACCGGCACCGGCTGGCCGAGCGGATGGCGTCGCTGGCCATCGGCACGTCCAGCGACAACCAGTGGAGCATGAGCCTGTCCTCCTACGTGCTGGGTGAGCGGCTGCGGCAGGTGGCCGACGCGGCGAACGAGCGGCTCGACCACATGTCCGGCGGCCGCTACCTGCTGCGCCACGACCTGGCGAAGACCGCGGGGTCGCGGGCGCGCTCGGGCGGTGGGCTGGGGCTGCGGGTGTACGACGGGTGGACCGGGGTGGAGCGTGACCCGGCGACGCTGTCGGGCGGCGAGAGCTTCATCACCTCGCTGGCGCTGGCGCTGGGGCTCGCGGACGTGGTGACCGCAGAGGCGGGCGGCGCGGAGATCGGCACGCTCTTCGTCGACGAGGGGTTCGGCACCCTGGACGAGGACACGCTCGACGGCGTGCTCGACATCCTCGACGGGCTGCGGGACGGCGGCCGGGCGGTCGGCATCATCAGCCATGTGGCCGAGCTGCGCACCCGCATCCCCGCTCAGCTCAGGGTCGCCAAGACCCGCACCGGTTCGACGCTGTCCGTCGTGGGGGGATAGTCACGAATCAGCAGGTGGTAGCGTTCACGTACCACTTCACAAGATGTAAGACCACATAGTGAGACGTACATGACGCAATCCCCCCGAAGTGAGGCCCCCAGCCGGACCCGGATCGCGGCCGCCAGCCTGGCCGGCACCGCCATCGAGTTCTACGACTTCTACATCTACGGCACGGCGGCGGCGCTGGTGCTGAACACCGCGTTCTTCCCCGAGATGGATCCGCTGGCCGGGAGCCTGGCCGCGTTCTCGACGTTCGCGGTGGCGTTCATCTCCCGGCCGCTCGGGTCGGCGCTGTTCGGGCACTGGGGCGACCGGATCGGGCGCAAGTCCATGCTGGTCGTGTCGCTGCTGGTCATGGGGCTGTCCACGATCGTCATCGGGCTGCTGCCCGGCTACACGGCCATCGGCGTCGCCGCGCCGGTGCTGCTGGTGCTGCTGCGGTTCACGCAGGGCATCGGGCTCGGCGGCGAGTGGGGCGGCGCGGCGCTGCTGGCCACCGAGCACGCGCCGCCCGGCAAGCGCGGCCTGTACGCGATGTTCCCGCAGCTCGGGCCGTCGGTCGGGTTCATCGCGGCCAACGGCCTGTTCCTGATCCTCGGCGCGACGCTCACCGACGAGCAGTTCGGCTCGTGGGGGTGGCGGGTGCCGTTCGTGGCGAGCCTGCTGCTCGTGGTCGTCGGGCTGTACGTGCGGCTGAAGATCTCCGAGACGCCGGTCTTCCAGGCGGCGATGGACGAACGGCGGATCGCCAAGGTGCCGTTCGCCGGCCTCATGCGCCACCAGTGGCGGCGCGTCCTGCTCGGCGCCGGCGCGATGGTGATCGCGTACACGCTGTTCTACACGGCCACCACCTACTGCCTGGCGTACGGCACCGGCACGCTGGAGATCCCGCGCACGACCATGCTGGCGCTGACGATGATCGGCGTGGTGTTCATGGCGGCGGGCACCGTGGTGTCGTCGATCGTGTCGGACCGGCTCGGCCGCCGCCGCACGCTCATCACCGGCACGTCCGTGGCGATCGCGTGGGGGCTGGTGATGTTCCCGCTGATGGAGACCCGGTCGGTGCCGCTCGTCGGCGTGGCGCTGGCGGGCGCGCTGGCGCTCATGGGCCTGGTGTTCGGGCCGATGGGCGCCTACCTGCCGGAGCTGTTCCGCACCGAGTTCCGCTACAGCGGCGCCTCGGTCGCCTACAGCCTGGGCGGCGTGCTCGGCGGCGCGGTGCCGCCGCTGGTGGCGACCAGCATGCAGGCGAGCGGCGTCGGCGTGTTCGGCGTCGGCGTGTACGTCTCGGCGATGGCCGTGCTTAGCCTGCTCTGCCTGATCGCCCTGCCCGAGACCGGCGACGAGACCCTGTAGACCCCGGGAGACCCGGTCGCGTAGACCCCGGGAGACCCGGTCGCGGGCCGCTACACCGGCCCGCCGACCGGCTGGGCCGGCCGCTCCACGTAGGCGGCCAGCGCCCGCACCCGCTCGGCGTGCTCGTCGTGGCCGACGATCACCGGCGGCTCGTTGTACGGCATCGCGTCGGACGAGCGCCGCAGCTTGATGTACTGGCCGCAGGCGTCGATCGCGTACGGCTCCATGTCGTCCTGCAGCGCGCCGATCACCGTGATCCCGTACGTCTCGCCGATCCGCCGGAACAGCGCCACCGCCTCCCGGCGATGCTCCTTGCCCAGGTTGCGGCCCAGCTCGTCGAGCACCAGGCATAGGTGGCCGCCGCCGGAGGAGGCGATCGCCGCCGCGCACACCAGCTTGACCGCCTTCTCGTCCATGAGCGCGGTGTTGGCCCGCCGGTTGTACGGGACGAAGCCCTGCCCCTCGCCGCGCCGCCACTTCGGCGTCACCCGCCACTGCCAGCGCTGCTCCGGATCGGCCGGCGCGGGCGGCACCGGGAACTCCAGCGTCGCGCCGTAGCCGCCGTAGGAGGTGTCGAGCTTCTCGAACTCCTCCGCCACCCGCTGCAACCGCGCCTTGATCGCCGCCGTCAGCGCCGCCCGGTGCACCGCCGTCGACTGCGCCGCCTCCTCCGCGCCCTTGTCGGCCGCCGCCAGGTCACGCTGGCGGGACACGATCTGTGCCTCGATCTGCCGCCGCTGGTGCTTCTCGTACTCCTCCTGACCCCGCAGATAGGACGCCAAAGCACCGCACACCGCCGCGAACGTCGCCTGCTCGCGCGCCGTGCTGCCGCCCCGCTCGTCCAGCAGGAACCGCAGCTCCTCCGGGATCTCCGCGTCCTCCTCCGGGAACGTGTCACGCAACGCCTGGTCGAACTGCCGCTCCGCGGCCCGCCACCACTCGTCGGCGGTGCGGCCCCGCTCCTCCTCGGGCAGCGCCCGCACCCACTCGCCGGCCGTCTCGACGGTGCCGCCCCACTCGGCGGCCAGCGCGTCGAGCCGCAGCGCCTCCCGCTCGCCGCCGACCCGCGCCTCCTGCTCGCGGGCCTGCGCCCGCTCCGCCTCGTGCCGCTGCCGCCTGCCCTCCAGCCGCTCGATCTCCATGTCGCGGGTGCGGGCCCGGAAGTCGAGCGAGGACGCCTGCCGCTCGGCCTCGGCGACCTGCGGCGTCAGCTCCTCCAGCGCCGCCGTCAGCTCGCCCAGCCTGGCCCGCCGCTCCGCCAGCCGCCCTTCGAGCTCACCGAGCCGCACACCGGCCTTCGCCCCGTCGAGCCGCCGCTGCGCCTGCGCGACCGTCTCCTCCGCGTCGTGCACCGCCTGCGCGGCCGTCTCCTGTACGTCCATCGCCCGGTTCAGCCGCTGACCGGCGGCCTTGATGCGCGCCTCCCGGCCCGTCGCCACCCCGTCGAACGCCCCCACCACGCTCACCCCGGCGGCGCTGACCAGCACCGAACCGGGCAGACCGGACAGCGCCTCGGCGGCCTCGCCCAGCTTGGCGGCGTCGACGACCACCGCGTGCTCGCCCGGCCAGCCGCGCAGCTCGTCCACCCGCAGCGAGCCGCGGGCCTGCTCGGCCACGTCCAGCGCGTCCAGCAGGCCCGTCGCGCCCACGCCCGCCGCCGCCAGCGCGTCGAGCTGCGCGGCGGCCGGGCCGCCCTCGGCGTCGTCCAGCGCCGCCCGGGCCGAGGCCACCTCCTGGTCGGCCACGCCCAGCGCCTTGAGCGCCTCGTTCAGCCGCAGCCGCGCCGCCGCCAGCTCCCGCTCCGCCGCCGGCACGTCACGCCCGTCGGCGAAGCGCCGCGCCTCCTCCAGCGCCGGGATCATCCCGCGCAGCTCGTCGGCCGAGTTCTCCGCCACGGCCCGGTCGGCGTCGAGCTTGGCCGCCCGCGCCTGCAACGCCGCCAGCTCCCTGCGCGCCTCCGTCACGCCCCGGTCCAGCGAGTCGTCCTTCAGCGTCGCGATCTCCGCCTTCACCAGCGCGATCGCCTCCGCCGCCGCCTCGCCGGCCGCCCGATGCCGCGTCAGCTCACCGGCCAGCGCCTCGTCCTTCGCGGCGGCGTCGGCGAGCTTGCGCGCCTGACGACCCCGCCAGCACCGCAACGCCTCGGCCAGCCGTACGCGCGCCTGGTCGCGCCGGTCGAACGTGGCCAGCAACGCCTTCGACTCCGCCTCGAACTCCGCCAGCCGCTCACCCGCCAGCACCGCCCGCACCCGCTTGGCGTGCTCGTCGCGCCGCGCCTCCCGCTCCTGCTCCAGCTCGGCGTCCAGCCCCGTCAGCGCCGCGATCGCCTCGAACACCCGCTCCGGCGAGATCTCGTTCAGCGGCTGCGACAGCAGGTTCGTCGCCACCTTGCTGCGCACGCTCGTCGACAGGAACGACACGCACCGCACCCGGTCGCCGTACAGCACCTTCGTCAGGTCACGCGCCACCACGTCCCGCCGCCCCGCCGACCGCGGCAGCGAACCCCACAGCTCGTCGGCCCGCGCCACCCGCTCCGCCTCCGACGCCGCCGCGGCCAGATGCACCCCGGCCCGCCACCGGATCTCCAGATGCGGAGCCTCCTGGTTGACCCGCAACCAGACCGTCACCGGCCCGCTGGAGTCGTCCGGCACCTCGAACAGCTCCCCGTCGTCCCCCGTCGCCGCCACCGGCTCGGCCGGAGCCGCGAACTCCCGCATCCCCGGCGGCCCGAACACGCCCACGATGTAGCCGTGATCGGCGCTCGCCCACTGCCGCGCCCCGGCCCCGCTGGCCAGCTCCGCGTTGAACAGCAGCTCCGACACCGCCTTCGCCCCCGACGCGAACCGCCACTGCTCGTCACCCAGCAGCGCCGTGATCGAGGCGATGAACGAGGACTTGCCCGCCCCGTTGGAGTCCTTCGGGCCCGCCCCCGCCACCACGATCAGCGTTCCCGGCACCGTCGGCACCGGATGGGTCGACAGGCGGGAGATGTTGACCGCTTGCACAGCGACCAGCACGCGATCCCCGACGACGTTCTCCACCTGCGCCACTTCAGCTCCCCGTAACCTTCCATGCGTCCTGATCCGCGTTCTGATCTGCGTCCTGACCCACGGCCCCGCTCGTCCGGCGGGCCGTCCCGCTCGTCACCTGGCCGTCCTCCGAGCCCGTACGGCCGCCGCCAGCGGGGTGTCGGGGCCCGCGGCCAGGATCAGCTCCTCCTGCAGCCGCCGCCGCGCCGCCGGGGTGAGCCGGTGGAACTGCGGGCCAGGAACGTAACCGCCCGCCTCCTCACCGGCCTTCACCTGCGTCAGCAGCCCGGCGTGCCGCAACGTCCGCAACGCCGACTCCAGCTCGCCGATCGGCAACTGGGTGTGGCGGCGCAGCTCGTCCACCGGCGTCGGGTGCGGCGACAGCCACGAGTCCTCCGGCAGCAGGCCCTCGGCGCGCGGGATCGCCACCGAGTGCACCAGCACCAGCGTCAGCACCGCCCGCTCACTCTCCCCGAGCCCCTGCCCCGGCCCTTGGGCCCCGCTCCTGCCACCTCCGGCGTGCGCGGGCCGATCCGACCGCCGTCCGTCCACGCCCGGCTCCGACGGCTCGGCGTCGGCGGGCTGCTCCGCGGCGGGGGCGCGGTGCAGCGCGGCGATCTCGTCGTCATAGCCCGAGATCCAGCGCTCACGATGCTGGACCAGCACGCGACCCCGCCGGGCCAGCATCGCCGCCAGGGTGTGGCGCAACGCCGGGTCGCGCAGAGCGGCGAACCTCGCCTCCTGCACAGGCTCGGCGGCATGCTCCACCACCATGAACGCGGCCACCAGCTCGGCCCGCCGCCGCTCGTCATAGGCGTCCAGCAGATCGCCGAACTCGGCCACCCCCGCCTCCACCCGCCCCCCCGCCCCGGCAACCCCCTCCACCAGAGAGCCCTCCGCCCTAAGCCGCACGTCCTGCGCAGGCTGGGCGTCGGGCACGGGCTGGGCGTCCTGCGCGGGTTGCTCGTCCTGCGGAGGCTGCGGGTCCTGCGCGGGTTGTCCGGCCTGCGGAGGCTCAGCGTCCCGCCCGACCGGCGGGGACTGCCCGGCCCGCGGGGCCTGCGCGTCCCGGTCGGCCTGGACCGGGTGCTCGTCCTGCGGTTGTGTGTCCCGTACGGGCTGGTGGTCCTGTGGGGGGTGCCCGTCCTGCACCGCGTCCGGCTGCCCGGGCGGGGGCGGGTCGTGGGGCTCGGTCGTTTCGGGGGCGGCGTGACCCGGGGCGGGGGTGGACGGTGTCCGCGCTGGTGGGGCCGTCGATTGCGGAACCGCTATCGACGGCGGCGCAGGGCGGGCGGCGGCGACGAGGTCGGCGTCGGCTACGACCGTGAGGGCCCGGCGTTCCGGCTCGGGGATGCGGCGGACCAGCTCCTGGAGGACGGCGTGGGACTCCACCGGCCACAGGGCGCAGCGTGGCCCCAGGGAGACGATGCCGTCGGACATCGACACCCAGGCCGAGTCGTGCAGGCGGCGCAGCGCGCCGATCGCCCAGTTGCGCATCAGGTCGTCGGTGCGGCCGATCAGCGCGCGGTAGGTGTCGAGCACGCGCTCCAGCGGCGCCGGGTCGCCCGGCCACGGGTCGGTCGTGTGGTCGCTCCAGCAGCACTTGAGCACGGCGGCGAGGACGCGGCGGGTCTCACCGGAGCGCTCCACGGGCATGGGCGGGACCTGGTGCTCCTCCAGCAGCGACGGCGTGACCCCGTCGGGCCATACGGGGAGCGCCTGGCCGGTGGAGTCGGGCCTGGTCAGCCGGGTCATCCCGGCGGGGGCCGCCTCCATAGCGCCCAACGTCAGCGGTCCCTCGACCCTGGCCCGGGCGTGTGCCACCGCACCGGCTGTCACCTGCGACGCTGCCTTCAAGGCCGTGCCCCCAGCCCGGCGCCCCTCCCGAGGGAACGATCCGGCCGGCGCGCGGCGGCCGTCCTTGGAGGAGGGCCCGGACAGCGTACGGCCTCCGTCCGGGGAGGACGATCCGGGCGTCGTACGGCGCGCGTCCGACCGGGACGGGCCGGAGGCCGGAGGGCGCGCGTCCGACGGGGACGGGCCGGTGGACGGAGGGCCGGCCTCTTCGGGGGAAGGCGAGAGCGGCGTACGGCGCGCGTCCGCTGGGGACGGGCCGGACGCGGAAGGGCGGGCCTCGGCGGCGGTGGGCGCGGAAGGCGTGCGGTCCGCGGCCGGGGAGGGCGGGTCCGACGGTGGGTGGTCGGCAGGGGGCCGGGGCGGGGTGGTCATGGGGTGCGCTCCAGGTGGCCGTGGGAGAGCCAGGCGGGCTCGCGGGACGGGTCGATGGTGAGGCCGTCGGACCAGGCCAGCCGGTAGGGCAGTTCGGGACGCAGGTCGATGCTCGTCAGGTCGGCCAGCAGGCGCCGGGCCGAGGGCCAGTCGGAGTCGATGACGTCGGCCAGCGCGACCCGGGAGGCGCCGCCGAGCAGGGACTCGGCCAGGGCGGTCAGGCGTTCGGCGGCGGCCGTGGGTGAGGAGTCGAGCGAGCCTTCGGGGCCGGGGTCGGGCAGGGTGGAGCGCGGGGGAGTGGGCTGGGCGGGGGCGGGGCGCGGGGCCTCGTCGACGGCGCGGGCGATGGCGGCGGGGTCGTGCCAGGGCGCGGGGGCGTCGAAGAGGAAGCCGTCGAGCACGGCGGCGAGCCGCTCCCTGGACGCCGTCTGGGCGAAGGTGCGCCACGTCTCGGTGGGCAGGAGCGTGAGGTTGCGGGTGGTGCCGGCGGAGTCGGCGAGCCGGCCGGCGGCGCGGCGGGAGGCGTCGCTGTAGGAGTAGATGGCGGCGCGCAGGTCGGTGCAGACGCGGTCGAGCTCGGGCCAGCGGGTGAGGATGGTGCCGTGGAGGCTCTGGGCGCGGTGCGCGATCTCCTCGGTGCCCCACAGCTTGGGGGCCTGCTCGCGCAGCTCCTCGATGGTGCCGGTGGTGAGCGTGATCAGCTCCAGCGCCCACAGGCGGAAGGCGCGGGCGAGGTTGACGGCGCTCTGCCGGGCTTCCTCCATGGTGGTGCGCGGGTCGGCGACGTTGAGGTCTTCGAGGGCGAGCAGCCGGTGCATCTCCGACTGGCCGCCGTCGTCCATCATGCGCCTGATGAACATGAGCCCGACGACGCTGGTGAACGACGCGCGGTAGCGCAGCTGGTTGGGTTTGGGGAAGACCTCGCGGATGGCGCCGAGCCCCTTGAGGACGCGCAGCCGGTTGTCGAACTGGTCGGCCGGGTGGGCGCGGCAGGCGAAGCGCATCTGGTCGTGCGTGAGCCATTCCTCGCCGGCTTCGGCGAACGCGGCGAACAGCGTCTCGGCGATGTCGACGAGCGCGGGGTCGTCGACCACGGCCCCGCTGTCGCGGGCCAGGGCCGCGAACATGCGGCGGTAGGTCGACAGCACTGCCTCGTCGGTGAGCGCGGAGTCGAGGGTCAGGGGCTGCTCTGGCACGCGCACTAAGGTACGGCCTCGCGCCGACATTCCTTGCCCGCATGCGCGTGCTACCGGGGCACGCTAGGGTGACCCCTGATACATACGGGGGCAAACGCACAGTAATCAGTACGACGGAGTGAGTAATCGCATGCGCGTACTCCGAGGCGATCGGGCGACGGCTCTGATCGCGGGGGCGGCGGCGGTCATCCTGGCTGGGGCGGCGGCGTTCTTCGGTGTGGGCGTGTCGAGCGCCAACCCGAAGCTGGCCGACGTCGGAGCCTGGCTCTGGACCGCCGCGCGAGGCAAGATCGTGCACGTCAACGGCCTCTCGGGGGAGGTCGACGGCTATCTCGACGACAAGGCGGGCAAGCAGCTCAAGGTTGTCCAGGACGGCTCGCACGTGCTGCTGGTCGACGAGCGCACCGGCTACGTGAGCCGGATCGAGCCCAGCCAGCTCACCGTCACGCAGTCACGCGACTTCGGCGCGGCCGGCGTGCAGCTCGCGCTGTCGGGCGACACCGGTTACGCGGTGAACCCGAAGGGCGAGGTCCAGCGGATCGACCCGCTCACTCTCAACACCGTGGGCGCGCCGCTCGCGCTGCCCGGCCCGCTGGGCGCGGCCCGCATCGACGGCGCCGGCACGCTGTGGGTGCCCGTCACCGCCAAGGGCGAGGTGGTGCCGGTGTCCGGCGGCGTGGCCCGTACGCCGGTGAAGGTCGGCGAGCCCGGCGAGGAGCTGGCCGTCACCATCGCGGGCTCGGTCCCGCTGATCGTCAATACGCGCGCCGCCACGGCCACGCTCGTCGGCGCCGACGGCGGCGTGGGCGAAATCCTGTTGCCGAAGGAGGTCGCGCAGGCGGCCGAGGGCGGCGTGCTCACCCCGGCCGGCACCGAGGGCCCGCTGGTGCCGGTGCTGACGGCGGGCGACTCGGGGCTGCTCGTGGTGATCGACACCGCGTCCAACTCGGTGCTCACCACCCGGTTCGAGGCGTCCGACCCGGCCGCGCTCGGCGTGCCGCAGGTGCTCGGCTCCAAGGTGTACGTGCCGGACCGCAGCAGCGGCGCCCTGATCGTCTGGGACAGCGCGGACGGCGGCCGGCCCACCACCCTCCAGGTGGCGCAGGGCCCCGGCGAGGTGGACGTGTTCGTCAAGGACGGGCTGCTCTGGGCCAATGACGAGAACGGCGACAAGGCCATCGTCATCGACCCGGAAGGCCGCAAGCACGACATCGACAAGGACGACTCCGACGTCCCGGGCCCGACGAACACGCCCAGGCCCAAGACGCCGAAGCCGGAGCCCACGCAGACCCAGGAGCAGGAGCAGCCCGCCACGTCCGAGCCGGACCCGCGTCCCACCCGGACGGAGGAGGTGGAGGCCGAGCCGGACCCGGAGCCGACCCGTACGAGGACCAGGAAGCCGGTCGCGACGCCCACGCCGACCCCCACGCCGTCCGCGACGCCGCCCGGCAAGCCGGGGGCCGTGACCGCCAGGACCGGGCCGGGCCGGGTGGACATCAGTTTCAGCCCGTCCGCGGGCGGCGAGGTGGAGCGCTACACGCTGAAGGTGGACGGCGGCGACGGCAGCGTCACGCCGCAGCAGGTGGACGCGGGCGGGCCGTTCCGGTTCGAGTTCACCGGGGGCGACTGCGCGGGCGAGTACACGTTCACCGTCGTCGCGCACTGGTCCGGCGGCGAGGTCGCGTCCGACCCGAGCGCCGGGGTCAAGCCGTGCGTGGCGCCTGGCCCGCCGTCGGGCTTCGCCGCCAAGGCCAAGAACCGGGGCGCCGACCTGAGCTGGAGCGCCCCGGAGAACGCCGGCCAGGACGTCACGTACGTGCTGTCGGGCGCGGCGGACAAGGACGGCATCAGCGGCACCTCGTACGGGGTCGAGGGCCTGAAGAACAACCAGAAGCACACGTTCACGCTGAAGGCGAAGAACGCGGCGGGGGAGAGCCAGGAGGCCGTCACCGCCGAGGTGGACCTGGCCTACCCGAGGCACGCCTACCAGAACGCCTACAACGACGAGACCAACACCAAGATCAATTCGTGTGCCACAGGGAACTGCCAGATCGGCCAGATCGACCGGGGGAAGTACCTCAGCCTGACCGTGATCTGCCAGGTCAAGGGCATGTCGGTCAGCGAGAAGCAGTCCGGGGAGACCAGCGACATCTGGAACAGGATCGAGTGGAACGGCGGCGTCGGCTACATCAGCGACACCCTGATGAAGACGCCGCGCGGCGGCTTCCCGGCGGCCCCGCTCTACGAGTGCACCGACTGAGAAGGGGACTCGGTTGACGCATTACAGCCATGAGCAGCCCGCGCAGCTCGCCGGCCAGTTCGCGCAGCGCTTCCAGCTGCTCGCGACCAACATCGAGCACGTCATCCGCGGCAAGCGCGAGGCCGTCGAGCTGGCGCTGATCTGCCTGTTCGCCGAGGGGCACCTGCTCATCGAGGACGTGCCGGGCACCGGCAAGACGACGCTGGCCCGGTCGATCGCGGCCAGCGTGGACGCCGAGTGGCGGCGCGTCCAGTTCACGCCCGACCTGCTGCCCAGCGACATCACCGGCGTGTCGATCTTCAACCAGGCGCACCAGAAGTTCGAGTTCCACCAGGGGCCGGTGTTCGCCAACATCGTGCTCGCCGACGAGATCAACCGCGCCTCGCCGAAGACGCAGGCGGCGCTGCTGGAGGTCATGGAGGAGCGCCGCGTCACCGTGGACGCCGAGCCGCACCCGGTGCCCCGGCCGTTCCTGGTGGTCGCCACGCAGAACCCGGTCGACATGGACGGCACCTACCCGCTGCCCGAGGCCCAGCTCGACCGCTTCCTCATGCAGATCTCCGTCGGCTACCCCGACCACGCGTCGGAGGTGCAGGTGCTCAAGGGCATGCCCACCGGCCCGCAGGTCGAACGGCTGCCGGTCGTCGCCCGCGCCTCCGACGTCGCCGGGATGATCGACTTCGCGACCCGCATCCACGTCGCCGACCCGGTCTACGACTACATCGTGGCGCTCTGCGCGGCCACCCGCACCAGCCCGCACCTGCGGCTCGGGGCGAGCCCGCGCGGCAGCCTGGCCCTGCTGCGGGCCGCCCGGGTCAAGGCCGCCGCCGCCGGACGCCACTACGTGGTGCCCGAGGACGTCAAGGCGCTGGCCGTGCCCGTGCTGGCCCACCGGCTGATCCGCACGCCCGAGGCCGAGCTGCGCGAGGTCACCGCCGCCGGAGTGCTCGGCGAGCTGCTCGCCGGGATGCCCGTGCCCCAGGCGGCCTAGTGCTGACGCCGCTCGGCTGGGGGACGCTCGCCGGCTCGGCCGCGCTGTACGCGGCCGGGTTCGCGCTCGGCTACCCGGAGCCCGTCGTGCTCGCCACCGGCGGCCTGCTCGCGCTGGCCGCCGCGCTCGCCTGGACCGCGCCCAGGCCCAGGCTGGAGGTGCGGCGCGAGGTGACGCCGCTGAAGGTGCCGCGCGGCGAGGCCGCCGTCGCCGTTCTGCACGTGCGCAACCTCGGCGGGCGGGGCCTGAGCGGGCTGCGCGCCCACGACCGGATCGGCGCGTCCGAGCACGCCGTGGACCTGCCCCGGCTGCCCAGGGGCGGCGCCAGGACCGTCTCGTACCCGCTGCCCACGCAGGTGCGCGGCGACATCCCGATCGGCCCGCTGACGCTCGTGCGGGCCGACCCGCTGGGGCTCACGCGCCGCGTCAGGGAGTACGGCGAGGCCGCGAGGCTCCTGGTCCGCCCGCGCACGGCCGCCCTCACGGTGCCGCCGTCCGGCAGGGCGCACCACCTGGAGGGCCCGGCCAGCGACAACGCGCCCAGCGGCACCGTCACCTTCCACACGCTGCGCGAGTACGTCGTCGGCGACGACCTGCGACACGTCCACTGGCGCTCCAGCGCCCGCACCGGCACGCTCATGGTCCGCCAGCTCATCGACGCCAGCCTGCCCACGACCACGGTCGTCCTCGACACCCGCGACCTCACCGAGCTCGCCGTGGACGCCGCGGCCTCGGCGGCCGTCGCGGCGGCCGGGGCGGGGTTCCCCGTCCGGGTCGTCACCGGCGACGGGCCGGTGGCCGAGACCAAGTCCGACGGCGAGCTGCTGCTCGACCGGCTCGCCCTGGTCGGCCCCGGCACGACGGGCGTCACGGAGGCGATGCGGCTGGCGCGCGGCGGCGGTTCGCTCGTCCTCGTCACCGCCGACCCCGCCGAGGCGGGCCGCGTCGCCGGTGTCCGCCGCCGCTTCGACCGCGTCATCTGCGTGTACGTGGGCGCGGGAGCCGTCAGCGCGCCCGGCGTCACCGTGATCCCGCTGGCCGAGCTCGACGCGCTGCCGCTGCTGTGGGGGGCCAGATGACCCCGGCGACCCCGACGACCTGGCACCGGCTCGCCGGTCTCGCGCTCGTCGCCGCCCTCGCCGGGACCGCCGGGTGGGGGTTCCACCGGGTGTTCGCCGGCACCGGGCTGATCCTCGCGCTCGTGCCCGCTGCCGTCGCTCCCGCGCTGGTCGCGGCCCTCACCCGGGCCCGGCCGCTCTGGCTGGCGCTGCTGCTCGACGTGGTGCTGTGGTTCGCCGGGACGATCCCGCTCTACGGCGGCCCGGCCCCCGGGGTGTTCGCGGACGTGGCCAACGCCTGGCAGGGACTGCTCACCACGCTGCTGCCCGCCCCGCCGGAGCCGCGCCTGCTCGTGCTGGCGCACACGCTCGTCTGGGCCGCCGCCGTCATCGGCGCCGAGGTGCTCAACCGCACCCGCACCCGCCTGGCCGCCGCCCTCCCGGCCCTGGTCGTGTACGGGGTCGCGCTGCTGCTGGGCGTGGACGGCGAAGGCTCCAACCTGCCGGTGGCCGGCGCCCTCTTCGTCCTCGTCGTCGCCCTCGCGCTGGTCAGGGAGGGACGCCCGGCGTTCTGGCTGCTCGCGGGCGTGCCCGCCGGGGCCGCGCTGGCCGCGCTCGCCCTGGTCGCCGGGCCCCTGCTGCCCATCGCCGCCGAGCCGTACAACCCGCGCGAGAACGCCGAGCTGCCGCCGCCCCGCCGCGTCGACAGCGTCAGCCCGCTCGACCGCGTGTCGGCGTGGCTGCAGATGCCCGACCGCGACCTGTTCACCGTCAAGGCCGACAAACCGCTCAACTGGCGGCTGGCCGTGCTCGACCGCTACGACGGGGTGCGGTGGACGTCCGCCGCCCGCTTCCAGCCGACGGGCGGCCGGGTGCCCGAGGGCGAGTGGGACGGCCCGGCGGAGACCGTACGGCAGAGCGTCACGTTCAGCGGGCTGCCGGGCACCTGGCTGCCCGCGGCCGAGCGGCCGGTCGAGGTCACGGGGGTGCGCGAGCTGGCCGTCGACCCCGGCAGCGGCGCGCTGATCGCCGAGGTGAAGCCGGGCAAGGGCTTCGCCTACCAGGTGACCTCGCGGGTGGCCAAGCCGTCCAAGCAGGACCTGCTCGACGCCGCGCCCGTCGCCGACGCGTCGCTGACCGCCTTTCCCGCGGGGCCGCAGCGCAAGCTGTTCACGGAGCTGGCGCAGGAGGCGACCAAGGGCGCGGACGCGCCGATCAAGCAGGCGTACCGGCTGCAGAGCTACCTGCGGGCCAACGCCGGGTACGACGTCAAGGCGCCGCCGGGGCACTCGCTCAAGGGGCTGGAGTTCTTCCTGGAGACGACGCACCGGGGGACGTCGGAGCAGTTCGCGTCGGCGTTCGCGCTCATGGCCAGGACGCTCGGGCTGCCGTCGCGGGTGGTGGTGGGCTTCCGTCCCGGCGAGGCCGGTCCTGACGGTGTTTATCACGTTAAATCGGGACATGTGATGGCGTGGGCGGAGATCAAGTTCGACAAGCTCGGCTGGCGGCCCTTCTACCCCACACCCGGCCGGAGCGGCTCCAAGGACGACCACGACGTGGTGTCGTCCGCCATCCAGGAGAGCGAGAAGCTCGCGGGCGAGTTCACCCAGGGCGGCACCAGCAAGCCCAAGCAGTCGCGCACGACCCGTACGGGGACCGGCGACGCGTCCGAAGGCGGCCTCCCGCTCTGGCTGATCGCCCCGGCGGTCCTCGCCGTGCTGCTGGTGGCGTACCTGGGGGTGGCGGCGGCGCGGCCGTGGTGGCGCAGGCGCGCCCGCCGCAACGCCCCCGCACCGGGGCAGCGGGTGCTCGGCGCGTGGCGGCAGACCTGCGACGACCTGGGGCTGCGCGACGCGCGTACGCTGACCGCCGAGGAGGTCGTGGCCCGCTCCGGCGCCGTCAGCCCCGACCTCCGGCCGCTGGCCGACATCACCAACTTCGCCCGCTACGCCCCCGAGGACGTCGGGTCCGCCGCCGCCGACGAGGCCTGGCGGCGCAGCGACGCCGTACGCCTGGCCGTACGCGCCCGCACCCCCGTCACCGCCCGCCTCCGCGACCGGCTCCTTCTACGATGACCGGCATGCGCAGCGTGGAAGCCCAGCTCCTGCACCGCCCGCCGGGACTCGGCGCCGGCGACGTCGTCCGTCACCTGCTCGCCGTGCAGGCCCAGGACATCGTCTCCGCCCTGCTGGCCTTCCGCGCCCGCTCGGCGACCCTCACCCGCGCGGACGTCGAGGCCGCCTGGCACTCCAGGGAGATCGTCAGGACGTGGGGGCCGCGCGGCACCCTCCACTTCGTCCACCGCGACGACCTGCCCTGGGTCCACGCGCTCACCCGCAACGACACCGCCGCGCGGCGCCGCCTGGCCCAGGAAGGCGTCACCGGCGACGACCTCCTCCCGCTGATCGGCCGCGCGCTCGCCGGCCAGGGCCCGCTCACCAAGGCCGACCTCGCCGAACGCCTGGCGGGCCGGGCGAGCGGCCAGGGCATCGTCCACCTGGTCGCGCTCGCCGCCCACCACGGCCTCGCCGTCCTGGGCCCGCCGCGCGGCGGCAAGCCCACGTACGTGCACGCCGCCGACTGGCTCGGCGCGCCCGTCATCCCAGAGCCGGACCGCGACCGCGCCCTCGCCGAGCTGGGCCTGCGCTACCGCCGCGCCCACCACCCGGCCGGGCCCGAGGACCTGGCCGCCTGGTCGGGCCTGCCCCTCGGCGACGCCCGCGCCGCCTGGCGCGCCCCCGCGCCCGCCGCCCCCGCCCCGCAAGAGCCGGTGGTACGCCTCGCGCCCGCCTTCGACGAGTATCTGCTGGGCTGGAAGAGCCGCGACCCGATCCTCGCGCCCGAGCACGCCCGCGCCGTCTTCCCCGGCGGCGGCGTCCTGCGCCCCGTCGTCATCGCCGGCGGCCGGATCGCGGGCACCTGGACGCGCAAGGCCGCCGCCGTCACGGTCACCCCGTTCGCCGACCTCGTCGACCCGGGCTCCCTCGATGCGGAGATCGCCGACGTCCGCCGCTTCCTGGGCGCGGCGGGCTAGCTCGCCGGGCGGGCGCCCCTGATGCAGGCGGGCTTGGACCAGGCGACCGTGCTGCTCTCCGCGATGTCCAGCGGGACGCCGACCACGAAGCAGTAGCCCTGGTCCGGGTCGAGGCCGCCGATGCGGGCCGAGGTGGCGCCCGCCTCCACCGGGGTGAGCGGCTGGCCGCCCTTCTCCACCGGCGAACGCTGCACCACCACCGGGTAGCGGCGGGCCTTGGCGGTCAGCGCCCACGACAGCTCGACCAGCGCGCCCCGGTCCGAGGTGACCTTCACCTGGCGGGGGGCCAGCGCGGCGACACTGCGCCGGTCGATCGTGGGAGCCTCCGACTGTGACTGGGGCTCCGACGTGCCGGACCGGGCCGTGGGCAGCGTGGCCGGAGGGTCGGCGCGTTGCAGGGAGAGCCACACGGCCAGGACCGTGCCCGCCACGGCCACCGCCGTGACGCTCGCGGTCACCGCCACCTTGACGCCCAGCCGCGAGGTCCGCTGCGGGGGAGGGGGCTCGTACCCGGCGGGACGGGTGACGCGCGGGGCCGCCGACTGCTGCCACGCCGTCGCGCCCCCGGCCCCGCTCCCGGTCCCGGTTCCGCCCGGCGCCCCCGGACCCGCACCGGGCGGCGGACCGTACGACGCGGGCTGCGGGACGGTGGGCTGCGGGACGACGGCATGGGGGGCGGCGGCCTGAGGGACCGCGACCTGAGAGGCGGCAGGCTGAGGGGCGGCGGGCTCGCCGAGGAGGTCCGTCACCGGCAGCCCGAGCTCCGCCTGCACCTGCCGCAGCCGCTGCCCGAACTCGCGCGCCGACCCGTAACGCAGCTCCGGCTGCTTGGCCATCGCGCGCAGCACCGTCCGCGTCACCACGGGCGGCACGTCGGGCCGGTCGATCGGCGGCGGCTCCGCGCTCAGCACCCGGTACATCAGCGGCGCGATCGACGGGTCGGTCGGGCTGTGGAAGGCGGGCTGCCCGGCCAGCAGGTGGTAGAGGGTCGAGCCGAGCGAGTAGACGTCGGTGGACACCGAGTGCGGCTGCCCGGTCAGCACCTCGGGCGCGGCGTGCAGCGGCGTGAACGCCTGGGAGGTCGCGGAGATCTCCGCCGAGTCGACGACCCGCGCCACGCCGAAGTCGGCCACGGCCGGCTCCCCGTAGCGGGAGATGAGGATGTTCTGCGGCTTGATGTCGCCGTGCAGGACGCCCGCCTCGTGCACGGCGGCGAGCGCGCCGGCGAGCTTGACGCCGGTGCGCAGCACCTCGGCCACCGGGAACGGGCCCTCGTTGCGGAGCTTGTCGCGCAGCGAGCCGTTCTCGAAGAAGTCCATGGCGATGTACGGCTTGCCGGAGCGGGTCACGCCGGTGTCGAAGACCGTCACCACGTTGGGGTGGCCGGTGAGGCGGCCGGTGAGCTGGAGCTCGCGCTGGAAGCGGCGCATCGTGCGCTGGTCGACGCGGTCGACCGACAGCACCTTCAGCGCCACGACCCGGTCGAGGCGCTCCTGGTAGGCGCGGTAGACGACGGCGAACCCGCCCTGGCCGGCCTGATCGAGTACCCGGTAACCGGGCGCGTCCTCGACTGGCAGCACAACTTCCCCCCTGTCACGGGAGAGTTTAGTGTGAAATTTCGGGACGTCAGAGTGGATTCATCAAGTAGCCGCCGGCCACCACCGACGCCCCCGCCACCAGGAGGAAGAAGAACACGTAGAACCCGCCGGGCAGGAACGTCAGCCGCGCGAGCTGGTCGGCGTCGGAGTCGCGCGCCTGCCGCCTGCGCCGCTTGCGCTGCAGCTCCACGATCGGCCGCACCCCGCCGAACAGCAGGAACCACGACACCCCCAGCGCCACGCCCTGCTGCACCCCGGCCGGCGCGTACATGACCAGCGCGAACACCGCCCCGCCCGTCACCAGCAGGATGAGCGCCCCGTACAGGTTGCGGACGAGCAGCAGCATGCACACCAGGAACGCGAGCATCCCCCAGACGAGCAGCGTGATGCGGCCCTGCTCGGTCAGCCAGGCGGCGGCCAGCCCGAGCAGCGACGGCGCGAGGTAGCCGGCCAGCGCGGTGAGCACCATGCCGGGCCCGGTGGGCCGCCCCCTGGTCAGCGTCACGCCGGAGGTGTCGGAGTGGAGCCGGATGCCCTCCAGCTTGCGCCGGGTGAGCAGCGCCATCACGGCGTGCCCGCCCTCGTGGGCGATGGTGATCAGCCCCCGGGACAGGCGCCAGGGCGCGGTGAAGGTGACGATCGCGAGTGCCGCCAGCCCGGAGACGGCCACGATCCACGGATCGGGGGCGTCCTGGACCTGGATCAGCTGAGCCCAGAGCTTGTCCATCGAGGAAAAACCCTATCCATGTATGGTCACGACTGTGCTCACAGAACATGATTCTGCGGTTCCGGGGTGGTGGCGGGCGCTCGGCCTGCCCGGCCTGGTGGACCTGCACGTGCACTTCCTGCCCGAGCGGATGGAGCGCCGGGTGTGGCACCACTTCACCCACGGCGGCCCGCTGATGGGGGACGGCTGGCGGATCACGTACGCCTGGCCGGTGGCCGAGCGGGTGGCCCGGCTGCGCGAGCTGGGCCTGCTCGCCTTCCCCGCGCTGGCGTACGCGCACCGCCCCGGCATGGCGGCCGACCTCAACGGCTGGACGCTCGGCTTCGCCCGCCGCACGCCCGGCTGCGTCCCGTCCGCGACCTTCTATCCCGAGCCGGGCGCCGAGGCGTACGTGCGGCGGGCGCTGGAGGAGGGGGCGCGGATCTTCAAGGTGCACCTCCAGGTCGGCGGCTTCGACCCGCGCGCCCCCGAGCTGGAGGCGATCTGGGGGCTGCTGGCCGAGGCCGGGGTCCCGGTGGTCGTGCACGCCAGCGCCGTCCCGGTGCCCGGCGGCCACCTCGGCGCCGGGCCGATCGGCGACGTGCTGCGCCGCCATCCCCGGCTGCGGGTGGTGATCGCGCACCTCGGCATGCCGGACTACGCGGCGTTCTTCGAGCTGGCCGGGCGCTACGAGCGGGTGGCGCTGGACACCACGATGGCGCTGACGGACTTCGCGGAGTTGGGCATGCCGTTTCCTCGAAGACTTCTCCCGGCCCTGCGTGATTTCGGAATCGCTGGGAAGATTGTCCTCGGCAGTGATTTCCCGACCATCCCCCATCCGTACGCCCACCAGCTCCAGGCCCTCGACCGGCTCGACCTAGGCGACGACTGGCTGAGAGCCGTGTGCTGGAGCAACGGCCTGGCCATGATCTGATATCAGGGTGAACGATCCGCACGTGGCGCTGATCAGCGCTTTCTACGAGGCTCTGGGCCGCGCCGACTACGCGGCCATGCGACGGTGCTACCACCCGGACGTGAGCTTCGGTGACCCGATCTTCCAGGAGGTGGAGGGCCGCGAGCGCGTGATGGCGATGTGGCGCCTGCAGCTCGGCGTGCGCGACGGCCTGGCGTCCACCTACCGTGACGTGCGGGCCGACGAGTTCTCCGGCAGCGCCCACTGGACCGCCCGCTACACCTTCCACCGCACCGGGCGGCTGGTGGTCAACGAGATCGACGCGCTGTTCCGGTTCGAGGACGACCTGATCGTCCGGCATCATGACGAGTTCGACTTCAAGCGCTGGTCCAGGATGGCGCTGGGGCGGCCGCACGGCCTGCTGTTCGGCTGGACCCCCATGTGGCGCAAGACCATCAGGGACCGGGCCCAGCAGGAGCTCGACAACCTGCAGACCTAGGAGGTGGCATGGCGAAGGTGAAGGGGTTCAGACGCGGCGGGGGCCGCGAGGAGGCGCCCGAGCACTCCATGGACCCGCGAGCCGGGGAGGAGCCGCCCTACCAGCCCACGGTCATCAACAACACGATCTACCGCGACGGGCGGATCGTCGCCTGCCCGGCCTCGCTCGCCGACGCGTTCGCCCACCTCAAGGAGAACCCCGGCGACATGGCCTGGATCGGCCTGTACCGCCCGAAAGAGTGGGAGCTGGTCAAGCTCGCCGAGGAGTTCGAGCTGCACGAGCTGGCGCTGGAGGACGCCATCGTCGGCTCCCAGCGGCCCAAGGCCGACCGCTACGGCGACACCCTGTTCGTGGTGCTGCGCGCCGCCCGCTACCTCGACGACGTCGAGGAGGTCGCGTTCGGCGAGCTGCACGTCTTCGTCGGCCCCGACGTGGTGATCACCGTACGGCACGCCGAGGCGCCCGACCTCCAGGCCGTGCGCAAGCGCATGGAGTCCGACCCCGACCTGCTCCGGCAGGGCCCCCAGGCCGTGCTGTACGCCATCCTCGACGCGGTCGTCGACGGCTACGCCCCCGTGGTGGCCGGGCTGCAGACCGACATCGAGGAGATCGAGGCGCAGGTCTTCGGCGGCGACCCGGCCGTCTCACGCCGCGTCTACGAGCTGTCCGGCGAGGTCATCGAGTTCCAGCGGGCCACCGCGCCGCTGTCGCGGATCATCGACGGCCTCATCGCCGGGGCCGACAAGTACGGCCTCGACGACGAGCTGCGCAGCTACCTGGGCGACGTGAGCGACCACGCCATCACCGTCAACGAGCGCCTCGGCTCGTTCAAGCAGCAGCTCCAGAACATCCTGCTGGTCAACTCGACCCTGGTGAGCCAGGCGCAGAACGAGGAGATGGCCAGGATGACCCAGGTCAGCATCCAACAGGGCGAGGAGGTCAAGAAGATCTCCGCCTGGGCGGCCATCCTGTTCGCCCCGACGGTGGTGGGCGGCGTCTACGGGATGAACTTCGACGTCATGCCGGAGACGCACTGGGCGTTCGGCTACCCGTTCGCGATGGCGCTCATGGTCGCGAGCTGCGTGACCCTCTACGTGATCTTCAAGAAGCGCGACTGGCTGTGAGCGCCACGGCGGCGTCGCGGCTGATCAGTCGGGGAAGGCCGTGAGCGCGCGCTGGGCCTCGGCCACCGTGCCCGCCAGCTCGGCCGCGAACACCGGCACCCGGTCGGCGGCGAACCGCGTGGTCGGCACCGAGATCGACAGCGCCGCCACCGCCGTCCCGTTGCCGTTGCGCAGGACCGCGCCGATCGCCGACACGCCCTGCTCGGTGCCCTCGACGTTGAGCGCGTAGCCGCGCGCCCTGATCTCGTCGAGCTCCCGCAGCAGGGCGGCGCGCTCGGGTGCCGGCAGGTCCGGGTAGAGGCCGAGGACGTCGTCGCGGGGCAGCGTGGCCAGCAGGGCCTTGCCGCCGGACGCGCCCCGGGCGGGCAGGATCGTGCCCCTCCTGTCGCCCACGTGCAGGATCTGCGACGACTCCACGCTGTCGAGGAAACGCGCCTCCGTGCCGATCCTGACCATGAGGTTCACCGTCTCCTGCGTCCGCGCGCACAGCGCCTCCATCGCGGGCCGCACCAGGGCGCGCAGCTCGCGCAGCGCCGAGTCGCCGGGGTGCGCCTGCCGGGAGGTGAGGAAGGGCCCGGGCAGATAGGTGTGATGCTCGTCCTGGACGGCGAAGTCGCGATAGACCAGCATGGCCAGCAGGCGGTGCGCGGTGGAGCGGGCGATGCCCAGCTCCCTGGCCACGTCGCTGACCTTGAGCCGCCCCTGGTCGCGCAGCATGTGCAGGATCAGCAGCACGTTGTCGACAGAGCCCAGCGGGTAGGCGGGCCTGTTCTTCATACCAGAATGCTAGTGCGGGACCCGGAATCCGGGGCCTAGCGTTGGGCCCGTTCGAGGGACTGCCCCACGATCGGGAGGGAACCTGCGTGAAGCTCGCCACCCTGCGCCTGCCGCGTCGTACCGCCGCCGTGCGGATCGACGGCGATCTCGCCGTCGAGGTCGGCTCGCCCGACGTCGGCGCGCTGCTCGCGCACCACGACTGGCGCGAGCGGGCGTCGGCCGCCGACGGCGCCCGTCACCCGCTGACCACCGCCGACCTGGCGCCCGTCGTGCCACAGCCCGGCAAGATCATCTGTGTCGGGCTGAACTACCGCGCGCACATCCTGGAGATGGGCCGCGAGCTGCCCGCGTATCCGACGCTGTTCGCCAAGTTCGCCGACGCGCTGATCGGCCCGTACGACGACATCGAGTTGCCGGCCGTCTCCGACGCGGTCGACTGGGAGGCCGAGCTCGCCGTCGTCATCGGCGCGGACGTCCGCCACGCCACGCCCGAGCAGGCCGGGGCCGCGATCGCCGGCTACGCGGTGTTCAACGACGTGAGCGTGCGCGACTACCAGAACCGCACGGCGCAGTGGCTGCAGGGCAAGACGTTCGAGGCCACCACGCCCTTCGGCCCCTACCTGGTCACGCCCGACGAGCTGGAGGAGGGCGGGCTGGCCATGCAGTGCGAGGTCGACGGGGAGGTGGTGCAGCAGGCCGACACCGCCGACCTGGTGTTCCCGCCTGCCGAGCTGATCGCGTACATCTCGGGGATCGTCACGCTGCGGCCGGGCGACGTGATCGCGACCGGCACGCCCGGCGGCGTGGGCCACGCCCGCAGGCCGCCGCGCTACCTGGGCGACGGCAGCAAGCTCGTGACCCGCATCGCCGGCCTCGGCGAGCAGGTCAACACCGCGCGCCGCCTCGGCTGACCCGGCGAGCCGGCGGCTACGCGGCCGCCGGTGGGGTGACGCGCTAGGGAACCGGGTCGCGGTCGCGGACGAAGCAGAGCAGGACCGCGCCCGCCAGCGGTCCCGCCGCCAGGGCCGCGAACGCCGCGCCGAACGAGTCGGTGGCCTGGAACACCGCGCCGATCACCACCGGCACGGTGACGCTGCCGAGCTGCCACAGCGCGTTCGCGGCCCCGGCCGCCGTGCCCGCCAGCCGGACGCCCGCCAGGTCGGGGACCATCGCCACCAGGAGCGGGCTGTAGAGGTAGGCGCCCAGCCCCAGGAAGGGCGCCGCCACCAGGAACTCCGCCGGCGTGCGCAACTGCCCGAACACCAGCAGCGCGACCACGAAGTACAGCAGCACGCCGATGGCCGGCCGCCTGCGCCCCTTGCCCATCAGGTCGGTGGCCAGCCCGACGAGCGGCTTGCACACCACGGCCACGACCGCGAACATCACGACCACGGTGCCCGCCGTGACCGGGTCGACGCCACTGCCCTTGATCATGAGCGTGTTGGACCAGGTGACGAACCCGTACGTGCCCCACAGCGCGCCGAACCCGGCCAGCCCGAGCAGCAGCAGGTCACGGTCGGCCAGCAGCGGCCGAGGGTCCGGCCGCACCGCCCGCCCCGCCTGTCCCGCCGCCCCGTCGCGCAGGAACAGCGCGCACGCCACCGCCACCGCCATCGAGACGATCCCGAACAGCCGGTAGGAGAGCTGCCAGTCGTACGCCCCGATCAGGCGCGGCACCACCGCGTTGGCGATCACCGTGCCGAGGGAGGTCGCCGTCAGGTACACGCCCACGGCTGTCCCGCGCTCCCGGCCGGGGAACCAGGTAGCGACGAGCTTCAGCCCCGCCGAGTAGTCGGCCCCGGCGAACAGCCCGATCAGCCCCTGGAGCGCGATCCCCGCGCCCGCCGACCGGCTCGACCCGAACGCCAGCATGCCGCCGCCGGTCACGAGCAGCGACCCCGACAGCACGGCCCGCGCCCCGACCCGGTCGGTCAGCGCCCCGCCCGCCACGTTGGAGATCACGTAACCGGCGTAGTAGGCGGTCGCGAACACGCCCAGCCCGGCCAGCGACACCCCCAGCCCCTCGCCCACCGCCACCGCCGCCGGCCCCCAGGCGGACCGGTCGAGCGACGTCATGGTGAACGACGCCCAGCACAGCAAGAGCACCACCCACCGATACCCGGGGGCGCGCGACAGCGAGCGGGCGATCACGCTGAGTCATTCTGCTATACCCGCAGGTCACAGGAGAGCGGCCGGCCCGGCGATCAGCTGAGGAGCTTGCGGGCCGCCTGTTCGATCTCCTCCTCCGACAGCAGGACGTGCCGGGCCGCGTCGCCGAGCGGGATGAAGCTGTCGGACGAGGTCACGCGGGCGATCTTGCCCTCGAACCCGGCGTCGAGCAGCTCGGCCACGATGCCCTCCGACACGCCGCCGGTGTGCCGGGTCTCGTCGGCGATGAGCACCTTGCCCGTCAGCTCCGCCGCCCGCAGCAGGTCCTCCACCGGCAGCGGGGCCAGCCAGCGCAGGTCGAGCACCCGGCAGCTGAACCCCTCCTGCGTGAGCCGCACCGCCGCCCGCAGGCTCATCCGCAGCCCGTTGCCGAACGTGACGATCGTCAGGTCGCGCCCCTCGCCGTAGGAGCGGGCCCGGCCGATCGGCACGTGCGTCTCCGCCCAGCGCGACGGCGGCGCGTACGGGGCGAGCCAGCCGCCGTCGCCCTCGTCGAACAGGTCCTTGGTGTGGTAGAGCGCGATCGGCTCCAGGAAGACGCAGACCGATCCCTGGGTACGGGCCGCCGCCAGGCAGGTGCGCAGCATCGAGGCGGCGTCGTCGGGGCGCGACGGGGAGGCGATGACGAGCCCCGGGATGTCGCGCAGCGCGCCCACGGCGTTGTCGTTGTGGAAGTGGCCGCCGAACCCCTTCTGGTAGGCGTAGCCGGCCACCCGCACCACGAGCGGGTTCGGGAAGGCGCCCTGGGAGAAGAACGACAGCGTGGCCGCCTCGCCCCGGATCTGGTCGATGGCGTTGTGCAGGTAGGCCAGGTACTGGATCTCCGGCACCGGCAGCAGCTTCGACACCCCGGCGCCGAGCGCCAGCCCGAGCACGGCCTGCTCGTCCAGGTGCGTGTCGAACACCCGGGTGTGGCCGAAGCGCTTCTGCAGCCCCCGGGTGACGCCGTAGACGCCGCCCTTCTTGGCCACGTCCTCGCCGAAGACCATCATCTCCGGGTAGACGGCCAGCGCGTCGGCGAGCGTGCGGTTGATCGCCTGGCAGAGCGTCACGCCGCCCTCGGACTCCGGCAGCGTCCCGGCGAACGCCTTCTCCCGGATCGACGCCTCCGCCGCCACCGGGCTGATCTTCGCGATCATGTCGGCCTGGCGGGGGGCGATCGGCGCCATGATGTCGCGGGCGGAGCCGAGCCGCGGGGTGCGGGTGGTCTCCAGCGCGATCCGCAGCACGTGCTCGCGCGACAGCTCGTAGCGCGACAGCAGCTCCTCGGGGGTGGCCTGGCCGGCCTCGACGAGCAGCCTGGCCGTGGCCACCAGCGGGTCGCGTTCCAGGTCGGCGCGGATGTCCCGCTGCGTGCGGTAGGCCAGCTCGACGTCGGAGCCCGCGTGCCCCATCAGCCGCACGGTGGACAGGTGCAGGAACGCGGGGGAGCGGTGGGTGCGCACGTGCTCGGCCGCCTGCCGCGCCACGTCGTACGCCTGCGCCAGGTCGCAGCCGTCGGCGCCGAAGTACGTGATGCCGGGGCGCCGGGCGGCGGCCTCCACCCAGCCCTTGGGGGTGCGGACGCTGATGCCGATGCCGTTGTCCTCGCACACGAACAGGATCGGCAGCGGCTGCCCCTGGAAGGTGGCGTAGGCGGCGGTGTTGAACGCCGTCAGCGCCGAGGCGTGGTTGGCCGAGGCGTCGCCGAAGCTGCACACGGTGATCGCGTCGTCCGGCCACGCCGAGGGGGCGCCGAGCGCGCGGGCCCGCTCGATGGCGAACGCCACGCCGACGGCCCGGGGCAGGTGGCTGGCGATGGTGGACGTCTGGGGGATGACCGCCAGGTCGGGGTGGCCGAACACCTTGTGCCGCCCGCCCGCGATCGGCTCGTCGGCCGAGGCGGTCAGGCCCAGCAGCACGTCGCGGATGCCCTGCTCGGGCAGCCGCCCGGCCTGCTCCGACCGGGTCAGATAGAAGGCGCCGGAGCGGTAGTGGAGCAGGGCGGGGTCGCCGGGCCGCAGGGCCGCGGCGACGGCCGCGTTGCCCTCGTGACCGGCCGAGCCGATCGTGTAGAAGCCCTCGTCCTGCTCGCGCAGCCAGCGGGCCGCGATGTCGAGCAACCGGCTGTCGACCTGCCGCTTGTAGAGCCTGCGGCACTCCGCGCCGGTGAGCGTGGTGCCGTCGCGGACGGGGTCGGCGGGATCTCGCGCCGCGCCGCCCTCAAGAGCCGTAACCGCCTGGATGAAATGAGTCTCAACAGTGTCGCGCGCCACAAAGCCGATTATGTCTGTCCGCGTGGCGTCCGTCTGCCAGTCGGCGTGGACAGGTGCTGGACCGGTCCGATTGACCCCTTTCTATAACAGCTTGTCAGAATTCTGAACTTGGGGCGTCCGATCCTCGTCTACTGGTAGAAGCACGTGGCACCCTCAATGCCGCGTTGAAACCCCTGGGGTATCCAGAAAGGAACCCGAATGTTACAACGCACCCGCGTGGCCGCCGTCGCGCTCGCGGTCGGCGCCGGGGCTCTGGCCCTGACCCCGACGGCGTCGGCGGTGGCCGAAACCACGGCGGAGACCATCTCCCGGGTCGACGTCAGCCCGTCCCCCGTGGTGATCTTCGACAAGCCCGTCAAGGCGACGTTCACGTTCACCACCAAGGGCGCAGGAAAGGCCGAGTTCCAGCTCAAGGCCCCCGGCGACGCGGGCGTCTTCACGCCCGTCGAGGTCAAGCCGTCGCCCCACGGCCAGGAGACCAGGTGGACGGCCACCAAGGAGTTCACCGCCGCCAACGCCGGCGTCTGGAACTTCCTCGCCATCGCCGGCGACGCCTCCGCCAAGGGCACCTTCCAGGTGAAGAAGGCGCTCGACACCAAGGTGGTGGAGTTCGACGCCGACCCCGACCTGGTCGAGAAGGGTGACCGGCTCAGGGTCTCGGGCAAGCTCGAGGCCGAGGGCAAGGCGTACGGCGGGCAGAAGGTCACCATCACCTTCCGCGCCCGCGGCACCGACGCCTACCGGCACGTCACCACCGTCACCACCCGCCGCAGCGGCTGGTTCTCCGCCCACGTCCGGGCCGGGGCGACCGGCTGGTGGCGGGCGGAGTTCGGCGGCAACGCCGAGGCCAGGTCCTCCGTCAGCGACACCGACCGCGTCTCCGTACGGTGGCGCGACCGGGACAGCCGCATCACCGGCTTCAACGCCTACCACGAGCCCGTCACCCGCGGTGACCGGCTCAGCTTCACCGGCACCCTCCAGGTGGAGGGCTGGCGCGACCTGCCGGGCGAGCGCGTGTCCATCATGTTCAAGGAGCACGGCTCCAGCCACTGGCGGCGCGTCACCAGCGACGTGACCGACAGGGACGGCCGCTTCTGGGCACGGGCCACCGCGTACGACTCCGGCTGGTGGCGCGCCGAGTTCGACGGTGCCCGCGGCGTGGACGGCTCGGTCAGCGGCACCGACTGGGTCCGCGTCGTCGAGCCCACCCCGCCGCCGGCGGTCAAGGCCGACACCCGCGTCATCTCCTTCAACGCCTACCCGGAGCCGGTCAAGCGCGGCAAGCACCTGAGGTTCCGGGCCAAGCTGCAGGTCGACGACGAGGGCGACTGGGACGGCTACAAGGGCAAGGTGCGGCTGTACTTCAAGCCCTCCGGGTCCGCGAAGTACTCCTACGTCAAGTCCACCTGGTCCAACAGCAGCGGCAAGATCTACACCAAGGTCAAGGCCTGGAAGTCGGGCCGCTGGAAGTTCGTCTACCAGGGCGACGACGACACCTACGGTGACACCAGCGGTTCGGACTACGTCCGCGTGAAGCGCTGACCGTCCGGCCCGCCTGACCGGCAGGCGCGAGGCCCGGGACCGCCGCGGTCCCGGGCCTCGTCCTTTGCCCATAGTGTTAACGAGCGTTAACAGCGGCCTCCAGCGCCGCCCCGGCCATGGCGTGCAGCAGCGGGCGCATGGCCTCGCCCGGCAGCTCCCCGGCGCTGTGCGGCGTGGAGTTGAGCAGGCCGAACACCGCGTGCGTGGCGGCGCGCAGCCGGGCGGCCGGGCAGGCCGGGTGCAGCTCGGCCAGCACCGTCACCCACTCCTCCACGTACAGCCGCTGCAGCCGCCTGATCTGCCGCCGCTCCCGCTCGGGCACGTTGCCCAGCTCCCTGTCGTGCACGGTGATCAGCGCCGGCTGCTCGATGGCGAAGGTGATCTGCACGTGCAGCAGCGCGTCGAGCGTCTCGGCCGGGCCGGTCGAGGAGGTGACGACGGCCGCCGCCGACTCGCGCAGCCGGGAGCTGACGTCGAGCAGCATCTCCGCCAGCAGCGCCTCCTTGCCCGCGAAGTGCCGGTAGAGCGCCGGGCCCGAGACGCCCACCGCGGCGCCGATGTCCTCGATCGGCACGCCGTGGAACCCGCGTGCCGCGAACAGCTCTGCGGCGGCCCGGAGGATTTCCGCGCGCCTGTTTCCCCGATTGCGGGTAGGGGTCGGAGCAGTCGTCACGTCTCACATGCTAGACGATTACGTTAATGGTGACTAACATCGCGGCCATGACGAGAGGGGACACATGAGCGACTGGCCGGTGCTCAAGTCGGCCGCCGCCCCGGGGGCCGAGGCGTACAAGAGCAACGCCGAGCGCAACGAGCGGCTCGCGGCCGAGCTGCGCGAGCGCCTCGCCGCCGCCGCGCTGGGCGGCCCCGAGCGATCGCGGCAGCGTCACGTCTCGCGCGGCAAGCTGCTGCCGCGCGACCGCGTCGACGGCCTGCTCGACCCCGGATCGCGCTTCCTGGAGCTGTCGCCGCTGGCGGCCAACGGCCTCTACGACGACCAGGCGCCCGCCGCCGGGATCATCACCGGCGTCGGCCGCGTCTCCGGTCGCGAGTGCGTGATCGTGGCCAACGACGCCACGGTCAAGGGCGGCACCTACTACCCGCTGACCGTCAAGAAGCACCTGCGGGCCCAGGAGGTGGCGCTGCACAACCGGCTGCCGTGCCTCTACCTCGTCGACTCCGGCGGCGCCTTCCTGCCCAAGCAGGACGAGGTGTTCCCCGACCGCGAGCACTTCGGCCGCATCTTCTACAACCAGGCCACGATGTCGGCGCGCGGCATCCCGCAGATCGCCGCCGTGCTCGGCTCCTGCACCGCAGGCGGCGCGTACGTGCCGGCGATGAGCGACGAGGCGGTGATCGTGCGCGGCCAGGGCACGATCTTCCTCGGCGGCCCGCCGCTGGTGAAGGCCGCCACCGGCGAGGAGGTCAGCGCCGAGGAGCTGGGCGGCGGCGACCTGCACGCGCGCGTCAGCGGCGTCACCGACCACCTCGCCGAGGACGACGCGCACGCGCTGGCCATCGTCCGCGACATCGTCGCCACGCTCGGCCCGCGCGCCGAGCGGCCCTGGGACACCGTCGCCCCCGAGCCGCCGCGCCACGACCCGCGCGACCTGTACGGGCTGATCCCCGCCGACACGCGGCAGCCGTACGACGTGCGCGAGGTCATCGCGCGGCTGGTCGACGGGTCGCGCTTCCTGGAGTTCAAGGCCGAGTACGGCACCACGCTCGTCACCGGGTTCGCCCATCTGCACGGGCACCCGGTCGGGATCGTCGCCAACAACGGCATCCTGTTCAGCGAGTCGGCGATGAAGGGCGCGCACTTCATCGAGCTGTGCGACCAGCGGCGCATTCCGCTGGTGTTCCTGCAGAACATCAGCGGCTTCATGGTCGGCAAGGCGTACGAGGCGGGCGGCATCGCCAAGCACGGCGCCAAGATGGTCACGGCCGTGTCGTGCGCGCGGGTGCCCAAGTTCACCGTGGTGATCGGCGGGTCGTTCGGGGCGGGCAACTACGCGATGGCCGGGCGCGCCTACTCGCCCCGGTTCCTGTGGATGTGGCCCAACGCGCGCATCTCCGTCATGGGTGGCGAGCAGGCCGCGAACGTGCTGACCACCGTGGGCGACGCCGACGCCGACGCGATCCGGGCCCAGTACGAGCACCAGGGCAACCCCTACTACTCCACCGCCAGGCTGTGGGACGACGGGGTGATCGACCCGGTCGACACCCGCACCGTGCTCGGGCTGGCGCTCTCCGCGGCGGCCAACGCGCCGCTCGACCCCATCGGCTACGGCGTCTACCGGATGTGATCATGGCTGACTCGCTGTTCTCTCGCGTGCTCGTCGCGAACCGGGGGGAGATCGCGCTACGGATCATCCGCACCCTCCGGAAGCTCGGCATCGGCTCCGTCGCGGTGCACACCGCCTCGGACCGGGACGCCCCGCACGTCCACGCCGCCGACATGGCCCTCCAGGTCCCGAAATATCTGGACATGGAGGCGATCGTGGAGGCCGCCCGCGCCACCGGCGCCGAGGCCGTCCACCCCGGCTACGGCTTCCTCGCCGAGAACGCCGCCTTCGCCCGCCTGTGCGCCTCGGCCGGGATCGTCTTCGTCGGCCCGCCGCCGGAGGCCATCGAGGCGATGGGCGACAAGATCCGCGCCAAGGCCACCGTGTCGGCCGCCGGGGTCCCCGTCGTCCCCGGCGCCGCGGAGCCGCACGACTCCCTCCTGGACTGGCCGCACTTCCCGGCGCTCATCAAGCCGTCGGCCGGCGGCGGCGGCAAGGGCATGGTCCTGGTCCGCTCGGCCGCCGAGCTGCCCGACGCCCTGGAGTCGGCCCGCCGCACGGCCACCGCCGCGTTCGGCGACGGCACGCTGCTCATCGAGCGTTACGTGGCCAACCCGCGCCACATCGAGATCCAGGTCTTCGCCGACGCCCACGGCGGCGTCGTCCACCTCGGCGAGCGCGAGTGCAGCCTGCAACGGCGGCACCAGAAGATCATCGAGGAGTCGCCGTCCCCCTTCGTCGGCCCCGGCCTGCGCGCCCGCATGGGCGCCGCCGCCGTCGAGGCCGCCCGCGCCGTCTCCTACACCGGCGCCGGCACCGTCGAGTTCATCGTCGACGGCACCACCGGCGACTACCACTTCATGGAGATGAACACCCGCCTCCAGGTCGAGCACCCCGTCACCGAGATGGTGACCGGGCTCGACCTGGTCGAGCTGCAGCTCCGCGCCGCCGCCGGCCAGCCGCTCCCGCTCACGCAGGACGACGTGCGTCTCCAGGGCCACGCGGTCGAGGCCCGCCTGTACGCCGAGGACCCGGCGCGCGGCTTCCTGCCCACCGGCGGCCGGATCCTCGCCCTGCGCACCCCCGAGGGGGTGTCCGTACGCGTCGACTCCGGCATCAGCGAGGGCGGCGTCGTCGGCACCGAGTTCGACCCGATGCTCGCCAAGGTCATCGCCTGGGCCCCGGACCGGGAGCAGGCGCTGCGGAGCCTGGACCGGGCGCTGGCCGGCACTGTCGTGCTCGGCGTCACCACGAACGTGCCCTTCCTGCGGTCGCTGCTCGCCCACCGCGCCGTACGCGACGGCGACCTCGACACCGGCCTCGTCGAACGCGCCCTGCCCGAGCTGGACCTCGACGCCCCCACGCCCCCCGAGGTGGCGGTCGCGGCGGCGCTGGCCTTCCATGACCGGCCGCGCGGCGCCGACCCGTGGGACGTCGCCGACGGCTGGCGGGTCGGCGAGCCCGCGTGGACCACCTGGCGCGTCGAGGCGCGCGACGGCGTCCACACCGTCCGGGTCAGCGGGCTGCCGCACGAGTCCGCGTACGTCCGCACCGGCGACGACGGCCCGGCCCAGCACGCGGTCCTCCGCGCCGACGGCTCCGGCCTGGAAGTGACCGCCGGCGGCCGGACCACCCGGTACGAACAGGCCCGCGACGGCGACACGCTCTGGCTCGGCCGCGACGGCGCCGCCTGGGCGCTGACCCGGCACCGCGTCGGCGACCCCGGCGACCGGCCCGGAGCCGCGCTGGCGGGCGACGGCGTGGTGCGCAGCCCCATGCCGGGCACCGTCCTGGTGGTCAAGGCGCAGCCCGGCGACCGGGTCGCCGAGGGCCAGCCGCTGCTGATCGTGGAGGCGATGAAGATGGAGCACACCGTCACCGCGCCCCGCGACGGCGTCGTCGCCGAGCTGCCCGTGCGCGCGGGCCAGCCGGTCGACATGGACGCCGTCCTGGCCGTGGTCGCCGAGGAGGAGGAGCGATGAGCCCCGCCTACCCGATCGAGGGCCTGCCGAGGCAGGTCACCGTGTACGAGGTCGGCCCGCGCGACGGGCTGCAGAACGAGTCCGCGATCGTGCCCGTCGAGGTCAAGGCCGAGTTCGTGGACCGGCTCGCCGACGCCGGGCACAAGGTCATCGAGACGACCAGCTTCGTGCACCCCCGCTGGGTGCCGCAGCTCGCCGACGCCGAGGAACTGCTCGGCAAGCTGCGCCGCAGGCCCGGCGTCCGCTACCCGGTGCTGGTCCCCAACGAGCGCGGCCTGGAACGGGCGCTCGCCCACGGCGTCGAGGAGATCGCCGTGTTCGCCAGCGCCACCGAGACGTTCGCGGCCAAGAACCTCAACCGCGGCCTGGAGAGCCAGTTCGAGATGTTCGAGCCGGTCGTCGCCACCGCCGTCGAGAACGGGGTGCGGGTGCGCGCCTACGTCTCGATGTGCTTCGGCGACCCGTGGGAGGGCCCGACGCCCGTCAGCCAGGTGGTCGCCGTCGGCGAGCGGCTGCTCGGCCTCGGCTGCTACCAGCTCTCGCTCGGCGACACGATCGGCGTCGGCACCCCTGGCCACGTCGCCGCGCTCATCGAGGCGTTCGGCTCTCCGGACCGGCTCGCCGTGCACTTCCACGACACCTACGGCCAGGCGCTGGGCAACACGCTGGCCGCCCTGCGCGCCGGCGTCACGACCGTCGACGCCTCCACCGGCGGCATCGGCGGCTGCCCCTACGCCGAGTCCGCCACCGGCAACCTCGCCACCGAGGACCTGGTCTGGATGCTGCGCGGGCTCGGCATCGAAACCGGCCTCGACCTGGACAAACTCGTCTCCACCAGCACCTGGCTGGCCCAGCGGCTGGGCCGGCCCAGCCCGTCGCGCGTCGTCCAGGCCCTCTCGAAAGGCTGACCATGCTGACCCCTGAACACGAAGAGCTGCGCAAGACCGTCGAGGCGTTCGCGCGCGACGTCGTCGCCCCGGTGATCGGCGACTACTACGAGCGGGAGGAGTTCCCGTACGAGATCGTCCGTCAGATGGGCGCGATGGGGCTGTTCGGGCTGCCGATTCCGGAGGAGCACGGCGGCATGGGCGGCGACTACTTCGCGCTCTGCCTGGCGCTGGAGGAGCTGGCCAGGGTCGACTCCAGCGTGTCGATCACGCTGGAGGCGGCCGTGTCGCTGGGCGCGATGCCGATCTACCGGTTCGGCAGCCCCGAGCAGCGCGAGCGCTGGCTGCCGAAGCTCGCCTCGGGCGAGATGCTGGGCGCGTTCGGCCTGACCGAGCCGGGCGGCGGCTCCGACGTGGCCGGCGGCATGCGCACCACCGCCGTGCTCGACGGCGACGAATGGGTGATCAACGGGACGAAGGCGTTCATCACCAACTCCGGCACCGACATCACCGGCGTCGTCGGCGTGGCCGCCATCACCGGCGAGCGGGAGATCTCCACGATCCTCGTGCCGAGCGGCACCCCCGGCTTCACCGTCTCCAAGAAGTACTCCAAGGTCGGCTGGAACGCCTCCGACACCCGCGAGCTGTCCTTCTCCGACTGCCGGGTGCCCGCCGCCAACCTGCTCGGCGAGCGCGGCCGGGGCTACGCCCAGTTCCTGCAGACGCTCGACGAGGGCCGCGTCGCCATCGCCGCGCTCAGCGTCGGCCTCGCGCAGGGGTGCGTGGACGAGTGCCTGAAGTACGTGCGCGAACGGCGCGCGTTCGGCCACCCGATCGGCCACTACCAGGCCATCCAGTTCAAGATCGCCGACATGGAGGCCCGGGCCCACACCGCCCGCCTGGCCTACTACCACGCGGCCGAGAAGATGCTGGCCGGGGTGCCGTTCAAGAAGGAGGCGGCGATCGCCAAGCTCGTCTCCTCCAACGCCGCCATGGACAACTCCCGCGACGCCACGCAGATCTTCGGCGGCTACGGGTTCATGAACGAGTTCCCCGTCGGCCGCTTCTACCGCGACGCCAAGATCCTGGAGATCGGCGAGGGCACCAGCGAGGTCCAGCGGATGCTCATCGCCAGGCAGCTCGGCCTCGGCGACCTGTGAGACGGCGCTGACGTGGGGATTGGACGGGGCGTCGAGCAGGATCTAGGGTCACACGGCATGACGGCTGACGATCTTCTCATCCGGAGAGTCGAGGAGGCGGACGCGGACGAGGTGTTCGCGCTCGCGCGCGAGTTCGGGCTGACGTTCCGGCCCGAGCGCGACGCCTTCGACCGCGCGCTGCCCGCGCTGCTGCGCGACGACGACACGATGGTGCTGGCGGCCGTCGTCGACGGGCGGGTGCACGGCTACCTGCTGGGGTACGTGCACCTGACGCTGTTCGCCAACGGGCCCGTCGCCTGGGTCGAGGAGGCGATGGTGCGCAGCGGGAGCCGCAGGCAGGGCATCGGGCGGTCGCTGCTGGAGGAGTTCGAGACGTGGGCCAGGTCCCGCCAGGCCCGTTACGTGGCGATGGCGACCAGGCGGGCGCCGGAGTTCTACCACGCCCTCGGCTACGAAGCTTCCGCCACCTTCTACCGCAAGGTGCTCAAATGACGTGAAACCCAAGGTCCTAGAGGTAAAGCTGTCATAGCGGGATGGCATGCTTGGGGTGTGAGCATCCACACCGTGAGCCCCCAGTTCGTCGGGCGCGCCCGCGAGCTGGCCGCGCTACGCGGCGCGCTCGACGAGGCACGCGCCGGCGGGGCCTGCACCGTGCTCGTCGGCGGCGAGGCGGGGGTCGGCAAGACGCGGCTGGTCGGCGAGTTCACCGCCTCGGCCGGCGACGCCCTGACCCTCGTCGGCGGATGCATGGAGCTCGGCACCGAGGGCCTGCCGTTCGCCCCCTTCACCGCCGTCCTGCGCGACCTGGTCCGGCGGCTGGGCCGCGACGAGGTCGCCGCCCTCGTCCCCGGCGGTGACACGCGCGGGCTGGCCCGCCTGCTGCCCGAGTTCGGCCAGCCGGGCCCCGAAGGTCGCGAGGCCCGCGCCCGGCTGTTCGAGCAGGTGCTCGGGCTGCTGGAGCGCCTGGCCGAGGACCGCCCGGTCGTGCTCGTCGTCGAGGACGCCCACTGGGCCGACCGCTCCACCCGCGACCTGCTCTCCTTCCTGGTGCGCTACCAGCGCGGCGAGGCCCGCCTGCTCATCGTCGTCACCTACCGCTCCGACGAGCTGCACCGCGCCCACCCGCTCCGCCCGCTGCTCGCCGAGCTGGCCCGCGTCGGCTGGGTGACCCGGCTGGAGCTCGGCAGGCTCACCCGCAGGGAGGTCCTGGAGCAGGCCGCCGGCATCCTGGAGCGCCGCCCGTCGCCCGCCGACATGGACATGATCTACAGCCGCAGCGAGGGCAACCCGCTGTTCGTCGAGGCGCTGCTCGGCGACCCCGGCGGCGACACGCTCCCCGAGTCGCTGCGCGACCTGCTCCTGGCCAGCGTCGAACGGCTGCCCGACGAGACCCAGGAGCTGCTGCGGGTGGCCAGCGCGGGCGGCCAGCGCATCGAGCACGACCTGCTCGCCGCCGTCGCCAGCCTCGACGAGACCGCGCTCTCGGGCGCGCTGCGGCCCGCCGTCGCCGGCAACGTCCTCGTCGTCGACGGCGAGGGCTACGCCTTCCGCCACGCGCTCATCCGCGAGGCCCTGCACGACGACCTGCTGCCCGGCGAGCACACCCGCCTGCACACCCGCTACGCCGAGGCGATCAGCCGCGACCTGTCCATGCTGCCCGCGCCGCGCGGCGCCATCGAGCTCGCCCACCACTGGCACGCCGCCCGCGACAACACCTGGGCCCTCATCAGCGCCTGGGGAGCGGCCGCCGCCGCCCGCACCGCCACCGCCTTCGACGAGCAGCTCCGCATGCTGTCACGCGTGCTGGAGCTGTGGGACCGGGTGCCCGACGCCGCCGAGCGCATCGGCGCCCCGCACGCCGAGGTGCTCCGCCTCACCTCCGTCGCCGCCTACCAGGCCGGCGAGTTCGAGCGCGGCGCCGCCCTGGCCTCGGCCGCGCTGGAGGAGATCGACCGGCAGGCCGAGCCCGACACCGCCGCCCGGCTGCTGCGCCACCGCGGCCTCATCCGCTTCAGCCTGAGCCGCCCCGGCTACGTCGACGACCTGCGCGAGGCGGCCGGGCTGGTGCCCGCCGACCCGCCCACCAGGCTGCGCGGCCAGGTGCTGGAGACGCTGTCCCGGATGCTGACCAGGCCCGACCAACTGGAGGAGAAGATCTCGACCGCCCGCCAGGCCATCGAGATCGCCCGCCAGGTGGGCGACGACTCCACCCACGCCCACGCGCTCATCGACCTCACCTGGGCCCAGTGCCGCTACACCGACGCCGAGGGCCCCATCGCCGGGTTCGCCGAGGCGCGGCGCATCGCCGACCGGGCCGGCGCGTACTTCGCGGTGATGCGAGGCACCATCTCCGAGTCCGACGCGCTGGAGGGCGCCGGTCGCCACGAGCAGGCCGCCCAGGTGGCCCGCGAGGGCATCGCGATCGCCGAGCAGTACGGCCTGGCGCGCTCCTCCGGCACCTTCCAGGCGATCAACCTGGCCGAGCCGCTGTTCTCGCTCGGCCGCTGGGACGAGGCGCTCGAAGTCATCGAGCACGCCCTCGCCCTGCTGCCGCCCGCCCCGCACCAGGCCAGCCTCCAGGGCCTGGCCGCCGACATCGCGCTGGCCCGAGGGCAGGCCGACCGGGCCGAGGCGCTGGTGGCCTCCTCCCGCAAGGTGCTCTCACGCGGCGCGTTCCGCTCCCAGTCGGTGCTGCCGCACGCCTGCCGCGAGATCGAGCTGCTGGAGGCCCGGGGCCGCCTCGACGAGGCACGCGAGGCCGCCGCGCGGGCGCTGCGCGAGCACGACCTGATGGACGACTCCCGCTACTCCTGGCACCTGCTCCTCACGCTCGCCCAGCTCGGCGGCCCGTTCCTGCCCGAGCTGCGCTCGACCGCCGGATGGGTCGCCGTCGAGGGCCGCCTCCAGCGGGCCCAGCGCCAGACCTTCCTCGCCCTCACCGGCCCCGCCCCCGGAGACGACGCCGAGGACACCGGCGCCTGGCGCCTGGCCGCCTGGCAGGCCGCCGCGTCCGCCTGGGCGGAGCTGAAGCAGCCCTACGCCGAGGCCAGGGCGTCGCTGGGGGCCGCGCACGCCGCGCAGGCGCTCGGCGACCGGCAGGAGGCCACCGCCCGGCACGCCCGCGCCCGTGATCTCGCCGAGCGGCTGGCGGCGGTGCCGCTGCTGGACCAGCTCGACGCGTTCGCCCGCCGCGCCCGGCTGGCCGTCGCCGACGGCGCCGCCCCCCAGGGGCAGCCGCTCGGCCTGACGGCCCGCGAGCTGGAGGTGCTGGAGCAGGTCACGCGCGGACGCAGCAACCGGGAGATCGCCGCGGAGCTGTTCATCTCGATCAAGACGGTCAGCGTGCACGTCTCCAACATCCTGGGCAAGCTCGGCGCCTCCACCCGGGGAGAGGCCGCCGCCAAGGCCCACGCGATGCGCCTGTTCGACAGGTGACGCGGCTCGCGGGGGCCCGGCTCAGCCGGTGAGCTGGGCCTCCAGCCTGTAGCCGTCGACCGTCACGTACACCTGGTCGCCAGGACGGGCGTTCAGGCGCATGAGCACCGGCTGGAGCGAGTCGAACACCGGCTGGTGGCCCTGCCACACGAGCACGATGGCGTTGTCGCCGGGACCGGTGACCGACAGCAGCGTGCCCGGCCGCATGCCGAGCTGCGCCGCGTAGCCCTCCGGGACCGGCACCGGGCCGCCGCGCAGGTGCTCGGGCGTGACCTCGATGCGCTGCCAGCGGCGCGGGTCCGACGACGGGCTCGGCAGCGGGGGCGGCGGCGTCGACGGGGCGCCCGCCAGGCCGCCGCCGGGCAGCACCGGCGAACGGCCGCCCGACAGCGCCGAGAGCGTCGCCAGGGCCGCCGACGGGTCGATCGACCCGGCCGGGGCCGGCGGGATGGGCTGGCCGCCGCGATGGTGGTGGCCGTTCGCTCCCGGGGTACGGCGCGGCAGCGGCTGCGCCGGGGCCGAGGCCGCCGCGACCGGGTCGGCCGACTCCGACGGCAGCGCGTCCAGCCACGCCTTCGCCGAATGGGTGCGGATGCCGAGCTCCGCCAGCAGCTCCACCGGGTCGGCGTCCGGCGGGGCCGACGCCAGGAGCTGCCGGGTGCGGGCCTGGAGGCCGTGGATGTCGCCGACGACGAGCCAGCCGTCCTGCAGCCTGCGGTCGGGCATGAGCGTCACCAGCACCCGCCACAGCGGCGTGCGCAGGCTCGGCACCGTCACCGGGTGCGCCGGGTCGGCGCCGATCAGCTGATCCTGCGTCGCCGCCGCGCCCAGCCACTCCGTCAGGCGGAACATGTGCCCGGTCACCGGGGCCGACTCCGACGAGCGCAGCCAGTGCAGCACCCGCTCCTCGGCGGTGCGCTGCGCCTGGGACAGCACTTCACGCTCGACCAGCATCTTGTGCGCCAGCGTGCGCAGGCTGACCGGGTCCTCGGCGAACAGCCGGTGTACGGCGACGGCGAGTTCGAGCTTGTTGAGGCCGCGGAACAGGCCGTCCACGACCCGCACCATGGCGTGGTCGGTGTCGGAGAGCGCTGGGGTCTCCCGCGGGCGCGGCGCCCCCGGGGCGGCCGGCGCGCCCTGCGGGGGGCGGGACGCGGTGGGGCGCTGGGGGAGCGGGGTCCCGTTCTCGTTCACGGCGGGGAAGGAGCCGGTGCCGCGCTGGGGAGCGCTCTCCCCCACGGCGGGGAAGGACCCCGTACCGGGACCGCCCGGGAACGCCGGGCTGCCAGGGAGCGGCGTGCCCGGCTGCGCGGGGCCGCCCGCTTGCGGCGGGCCGCCCGCGGGGCTGTCCGGCTGCGGCGCCCCGCTCCCGGGCGCGCCCGGTTGCGTCGGCCCAGCCGCCGGGAAGGGGCCGCTGGTGGGGCTGCCCGGGAACTGGTCGCCGCCCACGGCGGGGAACGGGCCGCTGCCGGGGCCGGCCGGTGCGTTGCCGCTCGTGGCGGGGAAGGAGCCGGTGTTGCGGTCGGAGGAGCCGCCGTCGGGCGGGAAGGTCGCGCCCGGGGGGACGGCGCCGGGGGCGGCGGGCGCGGGGAACGGGCCGGTGCCCGTGGGGCCGCCTCCGGGCGGGAAGCCCGGCGCGGACGGGCCGCCCGGGTAGGCGGCGCCTCCCTGCGGGGTGGCCTCCCCCTGGGCGGCGAGAGGCGCGGGCGTCTGCGCGGGGGGCGGGCCGGACGGGCGCTGTCCCGGGTACGGCCCGGGGACGGGGCCGCCGGGGACCGGACCGCCAGGTACGGGACTGCCCGGGACCAAGCCGCCGGGGACGGGCCCGCTGGGAACGGAGCCGCCAGGGGTTCCCGGTGCGGGGCCGACGGCGGGTTGCGGGCCGGTGGCGGGGTGCGGGCCGACGGCGGGCTGCGGGCCGGTGGCGTCGCGGCGCTGCTGGACCGGGCGGGTGATCTCGGGCGACTGGACGGCGCGGGCCGCCGACTCGGGCTGGGCCGCCAGGTGGCCGAGCACCTCGCGGAACACCGTGCCCATCACCGCTTCGGGCGTCGCCGACGGCGTCTTCAGGTCGGCGGGCGACAGGCGGCGCAGCCGGTGCCAGCCGCCCAGCCCGGCGATGGCCGTACGGGCGGGTTCGGGCCAGCCGGAGAGCCCCGGGTCGACGGGGTGCAGCGTCAGCGCGGGCAGCAGATCGCCCAGCGGCAGGTAGTCCCAGCGGGACGAGGCGAGCAGCGCCAGCCGGTCACAGATCCAGTCGAGCCCGGCCGTGCCCAGGGCTCTGGTCAGCGCCTGCGAGGACCACCAGGCGGCGGGCAGGCGCGGGTCGGCCAGGGCCTCCGCCACCTGCTGCGGCCGGCTCCAGCGCAGGGCAGGGACCAGGTCGCTCAGGCAGATCGATGACTCGACTTCCATCGGCGGACCTTATCCTCCCCAGTGAACCACGTGGCGCATGTGACTGTTGGTGCAGCCTACGCGGCAAGCTATCAATCGGTGTGAATAGGGTAAAGACGCTTCACGTCCAAACCGTACCGTGGCCGACCGCCTACCAGGGCCACGCACTCCGCCCCCGCACGGCATCCCGCCTCCAGAGCGGCCCTTTCGCCCGCGCCGTCGAGCGTGGCCGCGAGGAACCCGGCGGCGAACGCGTCGCCCGCGCCGGTGGAGTCGATCGTCTCGGTGTCGGCCGGGCCCGCCTCGGCGACGACCTGCCCGCCCGTGGCCACGAGGGCGCCCTGGGACCCCAGCTTCACCACGGCGGTCCCGTACCTCTCGCTGAGCACCTCGGCGGCGCGCTCGGGAGTGGCGGCGCCGCTGAGGAGGAGAGCTTCGTCACGGTTCGGGAAGATCAGGTGGGCCAGTGCCGACTCGTGCAGGAAGCGTTCGACGCCGAACTCGCGCAGCGGGTTCGTGGAGGCGGGGTCTACGCTGATGGCGACGCCGGCGGCGGCCGCCTTGGCCATGGCGAGCCTGGCCAGGCCCAGGCCGGGCTCGCTGAACAGCAGGTAGCCCGACACGTGCAGGCGCCCGACGCCGTCGAGCAGGGAGTCGTCCCAGTCGGCCTCGGAGATCAGGCCGCCCGCGCCCCGGTTCGTCAGCATGGAACGTTCGCCGGACTTGTCCACCATGGCGATGACGACGGCCGTCGGGTTGTCGGCGTCGATCCGGACGTACGGGCGGACGCCCGCCTTGGCCAGCTCGGCGATGTGCCATTCGCTGCTGTCGTAGCCGCAGCGGGCCAGCAGGCCCACGTCGGCTCCCAGGGTGGCGGCCCAGGCGGCCGTGTTGGCGCCGGAGCCGCCGGGGCGGAGCACGATGTCGGCGGCGATCTCGGAGGCCGACATGACGGGGGCGCCGTGCAGCGCCACCACGTCGGTCACCACGTCGCCGATGACCAGGAGCCCCTTGTGGCTCACGATCGCGACCACGCCAGGGCGATGCGTGACGCCAGTGCCGTGTTGCCGCGTACGGCGGCCAGGTTCGCCTCCAGGGACGCGCCGGACGTGCCGCGCACGAGGTAGCCGAGGAGGAACGGGGTGATCGCCTGACCCGTGACGCCGCCGGCCTCCGCGGCCGCCAGCGCCTCGGCCAGCACGCGGTCGTGCAGCTCCGGGTCGAGCTGCTGGTCGACGGGCACCGGGTTGGCGACGATGAGCGCGGTCTCCTGGCCGCCGAACGCGTCCTGGCCGCGCATGATCGCGGCGGCGTCCTCCGGCGACTCGATCCGCCACTCCACCGGCTGGCCCGACGAGTGCAGGTAGAAGCCGGGGAACGTCTCCGTCCGGTAGCCGGCCACGGTCACGCCGCGCGTCTCCAGGCGCTGCAGGGTCGCGGGCACGTCCAGGATCGACTTGACCCCGGCGCACACCACGGTGATGCGGGTGCGGGCCAGCGTGTCGAGGTCGGCCGACTCGTCCTGCTCCTCGGTCCAGCCGCGGTGCACGCCGCCGAGCCCGCCCGTGGCGAACACCCGGATGCCGGCCCGCGCCGCCAGGAACGACGTCGCCGACACGGTCGTCGCGCCGCTCGCCTTGAGCGCCGCCGCCACCGGCAGGTCACGCTGGCCCAGCTTGCGCAGCCCCGACTCGGTGGCGATGCGCTCCAGCTCCACCTCGGTCAGCCCGACCCTGGCCACGCCGTCGAGCACCGCGATCGTCGCCGGCACCGCGCCGGCCGACCGGACGATCTCCTCCAGCTCCCGGGCGACCTCCAGGTTGCGCGGCTGCGGCAGCCCGTGGGAGATGATCGTGGACTCCAGCGCCACCACCGGCGACCCGGCGGCCAGGGCCTGGGCGACCTCGTCGGAAGGCTGAAGAAGGGAGTCGGCGGTGGCGCGCATGGTGGGTTTCTTGCTCCTCGGGTGGGTCCAGGCAGTGCCTAGGGTGAACGGCGTCCTTTGCAGACTTTGTTCCAAACTGAGCACGTTACGGCCGGACCGCTCGCACGTCCACTCGGAGATCAGATCAGCAGCGCCACACCCGCCAGCGAGACGCCCCCGACAAGCGCGGTGGCGATCCCGCCCAGCAGCACGGCCCGCCCGCCCTGGAGCAGTCTCCGCACGTCGATCCCGGTGCCCAGCCCGAACAGGGCGGCCGCCATCAGCATATTCGTCACCGAGGGCAGCTCCCGCGTCACGTCGTCCGGCACGACCCCGGTGGCCCGCACCAGCACCATCGCGAGGAATCCGGCCACGAACAACGGCACCACCGGCGGCCTCCTCCCCGCCCGGGGCCCGGAGCGCACGGACCGGCGAGCGGCGAGCGCCACCAGCGGCGCGAGCAGGATCACCCGGCCGAGCTTGACCGTGACCGCCACCGCCAGCACGCCTGTCGCCGCGCCGATCGCGGCGACCTGCGCCACCTCGTGCACCGCCGCGCCCGTCCAGATCGCGAGCTGCTCCCGCGACAGCCCCAGCCACGAGGCCACCAGCGGCACGACCACGATGGCCGCGCTCCCGTACAGCACCACCACGCTCAGCGCGCTCGCCGCCTCGTCGTCGTCGCCCCCCGCGCTGTCGCGCATGGCCGCGATCGCCGCCGCCCCGCAGATCGACACCCCGGTCCCCACCAGCAGCGACGTCCCCGGGCTCACGCCCAGGCGGCGGCCGATCAACGGCGTGAGCACGAACGTCACGCCCGTCGCCACCACCACGACCGCCATCGCCCGCCACCCCGTCGCCAGCAGCTGCGGCACCGAGATCTGCAGCCCCAGCAGCACGATCGCCACCCGCAGCACCCGCCGGGACACGAAGTGCAGCCCCGCCCGCGACGCGGCGCCCACCCCTCCCGCCGCGGCCAGCCCCGCCCCCGCCACCACCGCGACGACGGCCGCGCTGAACGCCGGCACCACCGCGTTCACCCCCATCGCCACCCCGGTCCCCACCGCCGCGACCCCCACCCCCGGCCCCAGCGTCCGGACCCGCGACCACCCCTCGGACAGGCGGCCCCCACGCGACCGGACCGCCCCCTCGGCCCGCGCCCGCCCCTGGCCGGCCGCCCCACCACCCGGCCGCGCCGACCCCGCGGACCACCGGCGCGACCGGGCCCTCCGGCCCAAGCGCGATCCGTCCGATGCCCAGCTCGCCCGCGACCCGTCCGGCGACCAGCTCGTACGCGGCCCTTCCGACTGCCGGCTCCTACGCGGTCCTTCCGGCTGCCGGTGCGCGCGGGAGGAGGGCGGGACGCCGGGCGACGGCAGGCGGACGGTTCGCGGGCGGTCGGGAACGGGATGTGACGAACCCCGGCGGGGGAAGCGGAAACGGCGGCTGAGCGGCATGGTCCCAGTCTTCGGCGGGCCGGCGGGCGCCGGTAGCCGTGGCTTGGGTGGGAGGTCATAGCCTGGGGCTATGAGTGAGCTGCCGGACCTCGCGTCGCTGAAACTGCTGGTCGACGTCGGAGAACTCGGCAGCCTGGGCCGCGCCGCCAAGGCGGCGGGCATCGCCCAACCCTCCGCGAGCAAGCGCATCGCCCACCTCGAACGCCGTCTCGGCCTCCCGCTCCTGGAGCGGACGCCGCGCGGGTCCACGCTCACCGCCGAGGGTCGCATGGTGGCGGGATGGGCCGCCGAGCTGGTGTCCGCCGCCCAGGAGCTCGTACGGGCCGCGCAGGCCGTCCGGCACGGGGCGGCGGCCCACCTGCGGGTCGCGGCGAGCATGACCATCGCCGAGTACCTGGTCCCGCGCTGGCTCGGCGAACTCCAGAACCGCGAACCCGGCGTGCCCGTCGGCCTCGACGTGGTCAACTCCGCCGACGTGGCCGCGCGGGTGCTGGGCGAGGAGGTCGAGCTCGGCTTCGTCGAGGGGCCGAACGTGCCGGACGGGCTGGCCAGCCGCGTCGTCGGCACCGACCGGCTCGTGGTCGTCGTCGCGCCCGGCCACCCCTGGACCCGCCGCCGCACCGCGCTGCGAGGACCCGAGCTCGCGGGCACGCCGCTCGTCGTGCGCGAACGCGGGTCCGGCACCCGCGAGACGCTCGACCGGGCCTTCCGCGAACTGCGCCAGGCCAGCCCCCGGCTGGAGCTCGGCTCGAACTCCGCCGTCAAGGGCGCCGCCCAGGCCGGTGCCGCGCCCGCCGTCCTCAGCGGCTACGCCGTCGAGGCCGAAGTCGCCACCGGCCGCCTCGTCGAGGTCCCCCTGGCGGGGATCAACCTCGTCCGCACCCTGCGCGCCGTCTGGCGCCAAGGCCGCCCCCTGACCCACCCGGCCGCCACCCTCCTCGCCATCTCCAGCCGCCCCTGACCCACCCCGCCCGACCCGCTGGCCACCCACCCCCGCCTCTGTCCCCCAGCCCCGACCCCCAGCCCCGACCCCGCCGCCCACCCGGCCCCGACCCCGCCGCCCAGGCCGGCTGGCCTTCGGCGTACCGGTCTGCCCCGACCGGACCCGGAGGTCGGGGCCGGGGCCAGGGGCGGCCCCCAACCCTCGGCCCCGGCCCCCGTCCCGGCCCGCGCCCCACCAGCCCGCTCCTCGGCTCGGCCCGGGCTGCGGCTCCACCGCTCCGTGGGGACGGGCGCCGCAGGGGCCCGCCGGGGTCGCCCGGGCGGCCGGCGGTGGCGCGTGCGCGTGGCGCGGTCGCCGGAGGCGTCGGGCGGGGCGTCTGGGTGGGAGGTTGCGGCGCATCCGGATGGTCAGCCTCCGGTGGCCTTCCCACGGCAGGTGCTCGGGGTGGACAAACCGCTGGGGTGGCCTTTCAACGGCAGGTGCCGCGGGTGGGGCGGTTACACGGGCTGGGCGGGGTTGGGAGGGCGTGTCTCTGGGAGGTGGTGCGGGATATGGTGCCGGGATGGGTGCGTATGACGTGGTTGTGGCCGGTGGGGGTCACAATGGGCTGGTCGCGGCGGCCTACCTGGCGGGGGCCGGGCGGCGGGTGCTGGTGCTGGAGCGGCAGGACCACGCGGGCGGCCTGGCGATCTCCGCGCGGCCGTTTCCGGGCGTGGACGTACGCCTGTCGCGCTACTCGTACCTGGTCAGCCTCCTCCCGACGAAGATCGTCAAGGACCTGGGTCTCGGCCTTGAGCTGCGCAGGCGGCGGTATGCCTCGTACACCCCCAAGGGGGACACCGGGCTGCTCGTGGACGGCGGGGACGCCGAGCGGACGAGGCGGTCGTTCCTGGAGGTGACGGGCGGGGAGGCCGACCACACCGCATGGCAGGACTTCTACGGAATGGTGGCCCGTACCGCCCAGGTGCTCGCGCCCACGCTGCTGGAGCCGTTGCGCACGGCGGCGGAGGTCGAGCGCATGGTGGGGGCGCGGGCGTGGGGTGAGCTGTTCGCGCGGCCCATCGGGGAGACGGTGGACGAGCGGTTCGGCGACGACACGGTGCGCGGGGTGGTGCTGACGGACGCGCTGATCGGGACGTTCGCCGATCCGGCCACCGACCTGCTGGCGAACCGGTGCTTCCTCTATCACGTGATCGGCGACGGCACGGGGGAGTGGAACGTGCCGGTCGGCGGCATGGGCGCGGTCTCGGGCGCGCTGGAGGACGCGGCCCGGCGCGCGGGCGCGGAGATCAGGACGGGCGCCGAGGTCGTCGGCATCTCGCCGTCGGGGGAGGTCACGTTCCGTACGGAGGGCGCCGAGCACACGGTGACCGGCGGGCACGTCCTGGCGAACCTGCCCCCGGCCGTGCTGGACAAGGCGCTCGGCAGGACGCCCGAGCAGCCGGAGGGCGCCCAGCTCAAGGTGAACATGGTGCTCAGCCGGCTGCCCAGGCTCAAGGACGGGACGGTCGACCCGGTCGCGGCCTTCAGCGGGACGTTCCACATCAACGAGGGCCGCGACCAGCTCGCCCGGGCGTACGCGCAGGCGGCGGCGGGCGTGATCCCGGAGCTGCCGCCGGCCGAGGTGTACTGCCACTCGCTCACGGACCCGTCGATCCTCGGGCCGGAGCTGCGGGGGAGGGCGGAGACGCTGACGCTGTTCGGCCTCCACATGCCCGCCCGCCTTTTCCGGGAAAATCCGGACAAGGCCAGGGAGGATGCCCTGCGCGCCACGTTCGCGTCGATCAACACGGTCCTGGCCGAGCCCATCGAGGACTGCCTCCTGCGCGCCCCCGACGGCACGCCGTGCGTCGAGGCCAAGACGCCGGTGGACCTGGAGAACGAGGCCGGGCTGCCCGGCGGCCACATCTTCCACCGCGACCTGAGCTGGCCGTACGGGGACGAGGGCGGCTGGGGCGTCGAGACCGGGCACGAGCGGATCCTGCTGTGCGGCGCGGGCGCCCGCCGGGGCGGCGGCGTCAGCGGCATCCCCGGCCACAACGCGGCGATGGCCCTCCTCGGCTGACCGCCTCCGCCGGTCGCCCTGTCCGCCCGCCCTGTCCGCCCGCCCGCGTCCGCCCGTACGACTGGACAGGGCCGGACAGGGTGGGCCGGTCGGGCAGGGGCCGGACGGCGGGCCGGGCGGGGTGGTCGGGCGGGTGGTCGCGTTCATCGCCTTCTCAGATTGCTCCTCTAGCGTGGTGGCATGAGTGAGCCCGCACGGTTGCTGGTGGTGGACGACGAGCCCGCGTTGCGCGAGGCGCTGCAGTCGAGCCTGGAGTTCGAGGGCTACCGGGTCGTCACCGCCGACGACGGGCAGGCGGCGCTGGAGGAGCTGGCCCGGCAGCCGTACGACGCGGTGCTGCTCGACGTGATGATGCCGCGGCTCGACGGGCTGACCGCCTGCCGCCGGCTGCGCGGGAGCGGCAACCACGTCCCGGTGCTCATGCTGACCGCCCGCGACGCCGTCGGCGACCGGGTGTCGGGGCTGGACGCGGGTGCCGACGACTACCTGGTCAAGCCGTTCGAGCTGGACGAGCTGCTGGCCCGGGTGCGGGCGCTGCTGCGGCGCGGCGCGCTGAGCGCGGGCGAGCCGGAGCAGACGCTGGCCTTCGGCGACCTGCGCATGGACCCGGCGACCCGCGAGGTGACGCGGGGCGCGCGGCGGCTGGACCTCACCAGGACCGAGTACCTGCTGATGGAGCTGTTCCTGGCCCACCCCCGCCAGGTGCTGACGCGGGACCAGATCCTGGCCGAGGTGTGGGGGTTCGACTTCGAGCCGACGTCCAACTCGCTCGACGTGTACGTGATGTACCTGCGGCGCAAGACCGAGGCCGGCGGCGAGCCCCGGGTGATCCACACCGTGCGCGGCGTCGGCTACGTGCTCAGAGGCTCCTCGTGAGAAAGCGCAGCCTGCGCGCCCGCCTGACGCTCCTGGTGGCCGCGGCGGTGGCGATCGCGGTGGGCGTCTCGGCCGTCGGCACCTGGTATTTCGTCCGCAGGGAGCTGTCGTGGCAGCTCAACCAGTCGCTGCGGGAGACCGGCGAGCGCGTCCCCTTCGAACGCATGCAGAAGGCGACCCGCGAGTGCTCCGCCGAGCCGGTGAGCGCGACCGGCTACGGCAAGTACCCGCCGTTCCCCGAGCCGATGCAGATCGTCTTCCCCGACGGCACCCGCTGCGTCATGGGCAACACCGCGATCAAGGTCACCCGCCGGGAGGAGGAGATCGCGAGCGGCTACCACGACCAGGAGCTCGTCTACGACGGCTACGCCGACGACGGCACCCCGCTGCGCGTGCTGGTCAGGAACGTCGACCGCGACGCCGCGTTCGTCATCGCCCGCCCCACCCACGAGCTGCAGAGCACGCTGCGCAGCGTGTCGATCCTGCTGGCGGCCGTGGCCGCGCTCGGCGTGCTCGTCGCGGCCACGGCGGGGCTGCTCGTCTCGCGCGCCGCGCTGCGCCCGGTGGGCCGGCTGACCAGGGCGGTCGAGCACATCGCGCAGACCGAGGACCTCGACACCCGCATCCCGATCGACGGCAGCGACGAGATCGCCCGGCTGAGCGCGTCGTTCAACGCGATGACCGCCGCGCTGGCCGGGTCGCGCGACCGCCAGCGGCAGCTCGTCGCCGACGCCGGGCACGAGCTGCGCACGCCGCTCACCACCCTGCGCACCAACATCGACCTGCTGCTGCGCAGCGAGCAGACGGGCCGCAGCCTCGACCCGGGCGCCAAGGAGCGGCTGCTGGTCAACGTCAAGGCGCAGTTCGCCGAGCTGTCCACGCTGGTGGGCGACCTGCTGCAGCTCGCCAGGGGCGACACCGACCACGAGCCGCACGCCGAGCTGCCGCTGCACGACGTCGTCACGGCCGCCGCCGGGCGGGCCAGGCTGCGCGGCGCCGAGGTCAGCACCGACCTGAGCCCCTGGTATGTGGTCGGCGGCGCCGCGTCGTTGGAACGTGCCGTGCTCAACCTCATCGACAACGCCGCCAAGTTCAGTCCCGGCGGCCGGGTGGAGGTCGTGCTGCGCGACGGCGTGCTGGCCGTGCGGGACCGGGGGCCGGGCATCGCGGAGGAGGAGCTGCCGCACGTGTTCGAGCGGTTCTGGCGCTCGCCGTCGGCTCGCTCGCTGCCTGGTTCGGGGCTGGGCCTGGCGATCGTCGCGCAGGCCGTGGCCGAGGTGGGCGGAGAGGTACGGCTCGGGAACGCGCCGGACGGCGGCGTGATCGCGACCCTCGAACTGCCGGGCCGCGCCACCCCGAGCAGCTGACGACCGGCCGCGCAGTCCGTACGGGCCGGTCACACGGCGGGCCGGTCACACGGCGGGGCGGTCGCACGGCGGGGCGGTCGTCAGGCGGACACCGGGGCGCGTCGTTGCGCGACGGTGGAGCAGGCGGCGGCGAGCAGCCAGATCACCGGCCCCGACAGCCCGCCCACCGCGTCCACGTGCCCGGGCCGGACCATCACGGCGAGGAACGCCGCGTCGACCGCGCCGAGCACGAGCAGGTTGAGCCAGTGGCCGCGGCGGCTGTTGAGGCGGTTCATGGTGAGGGCGACGCCGATGGCCTGGAGCCCGAACACGGCGGCGCACGCGAAGAACATGAGGCTCTCGGCCGCCGCCTCGTCCGCGGGGGAGCCGCCGGACAGGATCATGCCCGCCCCCAGCCCGACGTGCAGCACCCCCCACAGCACGTACAGCGCGGTGGCGGCGGCGGGCCACCTTGCAGGTGCGATAAAGTAGTTCACGCCGTGAAAGATACACGATGGAAACCAAGGGCGGACATGGCCACTGACCGAGACGACGCGGCCCGCGCGCTGAACGCGATCCGCGAGCTCCACGCCACGCACGACGCCCTGCTGGAGGCGGTCGCGGGGCGCTACGGGCTCAACCGCAACGACCTGCGCTGCCTTGAGATCCTGCACCGGGAGGGCGCGATGCCCGCCCAGCGGCTGGCCGCGCTGAGCAACCTGAGCCCGGCGGCCATCACCAAGATCGCCGACCGGCTCGTCGCCGCGGGATACGCGGTCAGACGGCAGAGCGCCACCGATCGGCGCTCGCAGGTCATCGGGGTGTCGGACGGCCACGCCGAGTTGCGCGCCACGACATGGGAACGGGTCCACGCCGACGCCGTCGCCGTGCTGGAGGACGTTCCCGCCGCCCGGCTCCGCGACCTCCTCCTGCTGCTCGGCCGGCTCGCCGACGTCAACCGCGAGCACGCGCGACGGCTGTCGTCCGACCCGCCCGAGGAGTGAGCGGAGAGAGTGGGGCAGGCGGCCGGGAGGGCTAGGCGGGGAGGGCGGCCAGGAGGTAGGCGAGGCGGGCGGCGGCGGCCTCCACGTCGTCGGCCGTGCCGAGCCGGTAGCCCCACGACGTGACGAAGCTGCCGTCGTCGGAGCAGGTGACGTTCTCGGCCAGCGTGGCGGAGAAACGGTTGCGCACGCACACGAACGCCGGGTCGCTCGCCAGGGACAGGCTCTGGACGGACAGGTCGGCGTGACGACCCGCGAACCTCGCGAACTGCTCCAGGCAGAGCGCGGTGTCAAGCATCATGCGTCACCTCCGCATCGTCTCGCGCCAGAATTGCACGATCTTGAGGAGGAGGGCAAGCAATTGCGAGGATTAATGTGGGGATTGTTTGCGGTATTCGTTAAGAATCCGGATGATGGTGTCCCGCCCGGCTTCGCCGAACTCCGCGACTTTCGCGTAATCGTCGAAGGCGCGAACGTAGAACGCCACGTCGTCGGGATCGCGCAGCACCAGATCCTTCGTCATGGTGGCGACGCCCACCATGGCCTCGTTGTAGATCCAGAAGCCGTTGACCGGCGCCGACGGCAGCTCCTGGGTGAACGGGATCACGCCGAACTGCACGTTCGGCAGTGAGCTGACCGCGAGCAGCCGGTCGACCTGGCCGAGCATCACGTCGTGCGGGGCCAGCCGGGTGTGCAGCACCGCCTCCGGCACCACGAACCTGAACGTGCGCGTGCGGTCGTAGAGGATCTCCTGGCGCTGCATCCGCACCCGTACCGCCGCGTCGATCTGGTCGGCCGCGCTGTAGAGGCGCCTGACCTTGCGGAACACGTGGCGGGCGTACTCGGAGGTCTGCAGCAGGCCGGCCAGGATGCCCGGCTCGAACACCCGGAACAGCTTGGTGCGCGCCTCCAGGTCGCGCACGTCCTCCTGGAGGGCGGCCAGGCCGCTGCGGTGGCGCTGCTTCCAGCCGTCGTGCCGTTCCAGCAGGGCGATGGCCTGGGCGATCAGCTCGTCCGTGACCTCGGGTGGCGCCTTCACCGCCTGCGCCCACACCACGACGTCGTCCTCGGACGGGGTCTGCCGGGCGTTCTCCAGGCGGGAGACCTTGGACGGCTGCCAGCGCAGCCGTTCGGCCAGCTCCTTGCCCGTGAGGCGGGCCGCCTCACGCAATTGCCTGAGCTGCCCGCCGAGGTCGGCGCGCGCCTGTTGAAACGACGTCACGACGCAAGAGGCTAGCCCCGGGCCGGTGGATCATGCCAGGCCCAGTCGCGCAATCGTGACCAGCCGGTCGCGGGGGGTGGTCACTTTCCCGATGTCCCGAGGCCGCGCACGACCGGGCAGGGCGGGGGTCAGGCAGGCAGGACCCGGCGGGCGATCTCGGTGATGAGCTCGCGGGGCACCTCGACCGCGGTCTCGCCGTCGAGCACGTCCCGCAGGTCGGCCAGGGCCTCGGCGTCGGTGACCTGGAGCCCCTGGATGACGATGGTGCCTCGGTCGGTCTCGTACAGGGTCGGGCAGGCGCCGGCGTCCGACGTGGAACCCAGGAACCGCATCCGCATGACGATCCTTCCCCGAACAACTGCAATTGCGCGCAATTGTAGGGGACAACTTCCTACTTGTGATCCTTTTTCGGAAAAATCGGGATATTGGGCTATGTGGGGGTTATGTCGAAATCGAGTCGCGCATGATGTGCCCGGCCCGTTCGAACAGCGACAGCGTGGTGGCGTGCAGCAGATCGCCGATGTCCTTGGGCGCCTTGCCGGCGAACGCGCGGGCGTGGGTGCCCTCCAGCACGATGCCGAGCTTGAAGCAGGCCATCACCGCGTACCAGTCGATCGCCGACAGGTCGCGGTCGGACAGCGCCGCGTAGCAGTCGACGATCTCCCGGGGCGAGGCCAGCCCTGGCACCAGCCCCGCGGCCTGCGGCCACATCGCTACCAGCCAGCCGAGGTCGACCAGCGGGTCGCCGATCGTGCACATCTCCCAGTCGACGATCGCCGCCACCCGGGGCCCGTCGTGGGCGAACATCAGGTTGGCGAAGTGGTAGTCGCCGTGCATGATCCCCGGCGTGAACGACGCGGGCCGGTTGGCCTCCAGCCACGCCGCCGTCTCGGCCAGCCCGGGAATCCGCGGCCCCGGGTAGCCGTCGAGCTCCCCGTAGGAGTCGAGCTCCCGCATCCAGCGCGGCACCTGCCGCTCCAGGAACCCCTCCGGCCGGCCGAACCCCGGCAGCACCCCCGGGTCGATGCGCCCGAGCTCGGCCAGCGCCGAGGCGGCCTCCAGGCCCATCCGGTGCCGGATCGCCGGGTCGGAGGCGTGCGGCTCGGGCAGCCCGGTCGACGGGTTGAACCCGTCGACCGGCTCCATCAGGTAGAACACCGGCTCTTCCGCCGTCTGCGCGGCGACCAGCCGGGGCGCCGCGACGGGCGTGTCACGCAGCGCCGCCAGCACCCGCGCCTCGCGCCGCAGCACCTCGTTGCTCTTGGCGCGGGCGTGCTGCGGGGGCCTGCGCAGGATGTACGGGCGGCCGCCGCGCTCGAAGCGGGCCATGACGTTCTGGGTGCCGCCGGGCACCGGCGCCAGGCCGGTGATCGGCCCTTCGGGCAGGCCCTGCGCGTCCATCCAGGCGCCGAGGCCGGCGAGGTCGACGGCGTTGACGTCGATGTGGGTGGCGGACATGACGGCCCTTCGACAGAACGATATTCTGGTGATCGACCCTACGAGAGCGCCGATCCGCCGGTCAACCCAGCGCCTGCATGAACGGCAGGAACTGCCGCGCGCGGTCACCCGGCAGGTCGCCGCCGCGCACCATGAGCGACACCTGCCAGGGGGCGCCGATGCCGTGCTCGGCCGCCCAGCCGGCCAGGTCCTCCTTGGCCAGGTCGAGGTCCAGCCGCACCTCGCCGCCCACGTCGAGGGCCAGGTCGCCGATCAGCGCCCGCGCGGTCTCCTCGTCCCCCGCCACGACGGGGCCGATGACCACGTTGTCGTCGTTGCGCCAGCAGTGCCCGAAGCCGCCCTCGGCGATCCGCACCCGCTCGCCGAAGCTGAACATCCTGCGCAGCAGCGGCGACCGGTCGGTGCCGAACGCGTCGGCGTCGAGCGCCAGGATCGTCTCCAGGTCGGCCTCCGTCGCCGGGCGCGTCCGGCCGGAGTGCTCGCCGCCGAAGACGCCGGTCCGCTTGGCGACGTGCCCGACCGTGCGGAAGCCGAGCCGCTCGTACAGGGGGCGGCCGTTCTCGGTGGCGTGCAGCGACACGATCCGGTCGCCCGCCTGGGCGATCACGTGCTCCATCAGGCGGCGGGCCAGCCCCTGCCGGCCGTAGCGGGAAGCGGTCAGCACCATGCTGATCACCGCGTGGTCGTCGCCGTAGCGGGTCAGGATCGTGGTCGAGGCCAGGCCGTCGCCGTCGGGCGCGTCGATCCCGTAGACCTCGCCGACCTCGAACAGCAGCGTCCACTTGTGCCGCTCGGGCAGCCAGCCCCGGTCCTTGGCCAGCCGGCCGCAGGCGTCCAGGTCGTCGAGGGTCAGACGGCGTACGTGCATGGCCGCCATCCTCCTGTACGGCACCCCGGCGGCTCAAAGTGTTTTCCGTCACCGCGACCATGGAGGGATGCAATGCGTTATAGCGGTAGATGTCGGCGGCACCACCATCAAAGGTGGACTTGTCGCTCGTGACGGCACAATCCTCCATCATGAGCGCCGTCCCACCCCGCGCGCCGACGGCCCGGACCGCGTCGTCGCCGCCGTCTCCGCCCTCATCGCCGACCTCGCCGCCCGCCCGGGCGCCGCGCCCGAGGCCGTCGGCCTGGCCGTGCCCGGCCTCGTCACGCCCACCCACGCCGTCTACTCGGCCGCGATCGGCTGGCGCGACGTCCCGGCGGGCGCCTTCACCACCCTGGACCTCCCGCTCGCCCTGGGCCACGACGTCCGCTCCGCCGGGGACGCCGAGCTGGCCTACGGCGTCACCGAGCGGACGCCCGGCCACGTGCTGTACGTGCCGATCGGCACCGGCATCGCCGGCGCGCTGGTGCTGAACGGCTCCCTGTACGGCGGCGCGTCCGGCTGGGCCGGGCAGCTCGGGCACATCCCGGTACGCCCCGCCGGGCCGTCCTGCGCGTGCGGCCAGCGCGGCTGCCTGACCCTGTACGCGTCGGCGTCGGCCATCGCCGCCCGGTGCGGCGAGTCGTCGGCGGCCGACGTGGTGCGCCGCGCGGCCGAGGGCGACCCCGTGGCGGCCGAGGTCTGGGACGACGCCCTGGCGGCCCTGGCCACCGCCCTGGCCACCTGCACGCTGCTGCTGGACCCGGCGCTGATCGTCATCGGCGGCGGCCTCTCGCGCGCCGGTGACGCCCTCCTGGGCCCGCTGCGCGAGCACCTGGCGGGCCGGCTGACCTTCCGCCGCCCGCCCCGCGTGCGCGCCTCGGCGCTCGGCGTGGACGCGGGGCTCCTCGGCGCGGCCCTGCTCGGCTTCCGCGCCCTCGCCTGACCGTGCCGCCGCTCACTCCAGGAGGGCCGCCGCTCACTCCAGGAGGGCCGCCGGGATCTCCACCTCCTGGGCGCGCAGCTCCTCGCCCAGTGCCTTGGCCTGTGGGTCGGGCCGGGCGCTGGCCGCGACACCCCTGCCCAGCAGGCCGTGCACGACGAAGTTCAGCGCGTTCAGGTTGGGCAGCTCGTAGCGGTCCACCCGGTGGGCGGCCAGCTCCGGCAGCAGCTCCTTCAGCCGCCCGACGGTCAGATGGGCCGCCAGCCAGGCGTACTGCGCGGCCGTGGTGGTCCACACGCCCAGGTTCGCGTTGCCGCCCTTGTCGCCCGACCGCGCCCCGGCCACCCGCCCCAGCGGGACCCGTACCGGCTCCCCACCGGCCACCGGCGCGTCCGGGACGGCCGGGACGGGCCGCTCGGGCGGGTCGGCGAAGGGCAGGTCGGGGAAGGGCGGGGGCGGGCCGTCCGGGGGCAGCAGCTCGCCGTCCACGCGGACCTCCGGCGTGACCGCCGACGCCGGGACCAGCACCGGCCAGTAGACGCCGTACGGCGACGCCGCGCCGGGCGGGGAGAGCGCGTGGAAGCCCGGGTAGCTGGCCAGGCCCGTCTCCACCACGGCGGAGGAGAACGCCCGGCCCGCCCGGCCCGGGTCGGGGTCCATGACCGTGATGCGCAGCAGCCCGTCCGCCCGGGAGACCTCCACCCGCTCGAACGACTCCTTGGGTACCCGCGCCCAGATGGCCTCCTCGGCGACCCGGGCCTTGGCCTCCTGGTCCAGGCCGGTCAGCACGAGCGTCATCGTGTTGCGGTAGCCCGCCGGGTAGGTGACCGCGACCTTGAGCGTGCCGGGCGGCGGATCGCCGCGCACGCCGCTGATGCGCACGCGGTCGGGGCCGTCGCCGGACAGCGTGATCGTGTCGAAGCGGGCCACCACGTCGGGCCCCGGGTAGGCGGGCCCGGCGATCTCGTACAGGAGCTGCGCCGTCACCGTGCCGACCGACACCAGGCCGCCCGTGCCGGGATGCTTGGTGATCACGCTGGAGCCGTCGGCGTGCAGCTCGGCCAGCGGGAAGCCGCAGTGCGCCAGGTCGGGCACGTCGCGGAAGAACGCGTAGTTGCCGCCGGTGGCCTGGCAGCCGCACTCGATGACGTGGCCGGCGACCACCGAGCCCGCCAGCGCGTCCAGGTCGCCGGGCCGCCACCCGTAGCGCCAGATGCCCGGCCCCGTGACCAGGGCGGCGTCGGTGACCCGGCCGGTCACCACCACGTCCGCGCCCGCCGACAGCGCGGCGGCGATGGGCCGGCCGCCCAGGTAGGCGTTGGCGGTCAGCGGCGTGGCGGTCAGCCGTTCGCCGGTGTCGGCGTTGACCAGGTCGAGGTCCGTCCCGGTCAGGTCGTCGCCGGTCACGCAGGCGACGCTGGGCGACAGGCCGAGCCGGGCGGCCAGCTCGTGCACGGCCTCCGCGCAGCCCGCCGGGTCGAGGCCGCCGGCGTTGGCGACGATCCTGATGCCCCGGTCCAGGCACGGCCCGAGGACGTCCTCCAGCTGCCGCAGGAACGTGGGCGCGTAGCCGGGGCGGCCCTTGAGCCGGTTGCCCGCCAGGATGAGCATCGTCAGCTCGGCCAGCCAGTCGCCGGTCAGCACGTCGATGGGGCCGCCCTCGACCATCTCGCGGGCGGCCGAGAGCCGGTCGCCGTAGAAGCCGCTGCAGTTGGCCACCCGCAGCGGACCGCTCCCGGCCCCGGCCCCGGTCACGGGACCCAGCGGGGCGGGCGCTTGGCGGCGAAGGCGGCGATGCCCTCGCGGCCCTCGTCGGAGGTGAAGCGCTCGGCCGACAGCTCCGTCATCCGGCTCAGCCCCTCCTCGAACGACAGCGCCGGCACCTCCCTGACCAGGCGCTTGGTGATGGCCAGCGCCTCCGGGCCGCCCTTGAGCAGCATGCCGGCGTAGTGGGCGACGGCCTCGTCCAGGTCCTCCTCCGGGACGGCGCGGGTCAGCAGGCCGATCTCCACCGCCCGGGCCGCAGGGAACACCTCGCCGGTCATCAGGTATTCGGCCGCCGCCCTCGGGTCCAGCCGCCGCAGCACCGGCACCGAGATCATCGCGGGCACCACGCCCAGCCGCACCTCGGTGAACGCGAACGACGCCGTCACCGGCGCGATCGCGAAGTCGCACGAGGCCACCAGCCCGAGCCCGCCCGCGCGGGCGGTGCCGTTGAGCCGGCAGATCACCGGCTTCGGGCTCTCCCAGAGGGTGGCCATCACCTGCGGGAACGCGGAGGTGACCGGCGCGTCCGAGCCCGCGGCCCGCTGCTCCTTCAGGTCGGCGCCGGAGCTGAACACGTGCCCGGTGCCCGTCAGCACGATCACCCGTGCCGACGGCTCGGCCAGCGCCCACTCCAGGCGGTCGGTCAGGTCGGCGAGCAGGCGGGTGGACAGGGCGTTGCGGTTCGGCGGCGAGTCGAGCGTGATCGTCGCGATGCCGCCGGACAGCTCCTTGTGAACCAGGCGCGTCATGATTCCCTTTCTTCGATGATCGCCAGTACGGCTCCCGCCTCGACCTGGCGGCCCTGGCGCGCGTGCACGGCCGAGACGACGCCGCCCGCCGGGGCGGTGATCAGATGCTCCATCTTCATCGCCTCCAGCACCAGCACCGGCTGGCCCTTCTCCACCCGGGCGCCCGCCTCGACCTCGACGCGCAGCACGTTGCCCGGCATCGGGGCCAGCAGCGACCCGGGGGCGACGTGCTCGGCGGGCTCCGGCAGCCTCGGCACCGGCGTCAGCGTGACCGACTCGTCCGGCCCGTCCACGTACACCTTCCCGCCGTCGTAGCGGGCCACCTCGAACGCCTGCCGCACCGTGCCGCGTTCCAGCACCACCCGGTACGCGTCACCGGCGCGGGCGACCTCGGTCACCGTCACGCCCTCGGGCAGCGGGTCGTAGACCGCTTCGGCCTCCTCGAAGCGGGCCGTGCGCGGCTGCGAGCGGACGTTGCGCCACCCGCTGGGAAGGCCGCGCAGGACCGGGGCGCGCTCGCGGTTGGCGGCGGCCAGGGCCAGCGCGGCGGCCAGCACCGCGAGGTCCGACGGGGGCGCGGGGGCGGGCTCCGGATGGAGGTCGAGGAACCCGGTGTGCGTCTCCCCCCGCAAGAAGTCCTGATTTTTCAGGATGTGGAGGAGAAGGTCGCGATTCGTGGTGAGCCCGTGAATCCTGGCCCCGCGCAGAGCCCGGGCCGTCCTGCGCACCGCCTCGTCCCGATCGGCCCCGTACCCGACGATCTTGGCCAGGAGCGCGTCGTAGTGCGGCGGCACCGCCGACCCGCTCTCCACCCCCGCGTCGACCCGCACCCCCTCCGGCACCTCGAACCGGTGCAGAACCCCCGCCTGCGGCAGGAAGTCGCGGTCCTCCGCGTACAGCCGCACCTCCACCGCGTGGCCCGACGGGCGCGGCGGCCCCGGCGGCAGCGCCGCGCCCCGCGCCACCTCGATCTGCCATCGGACCAGGTCGATCCCGTGGACCAGCTCGGTCACCGGATGCTCGACCTGCAGCCGGGTGTTCATCTCCAGGAACGCCACCCGCTCGCCCCTGACCAGGAACTCGACGGTGCCCGCGCCGACGTAGCCGATCGCCCGCGCCGCCCGCACGGCCGCGTCCTCCAGCTCGGCCCGCAGGGCGGCGGTGACGCCGGGCGACGGGCACTCCTCGACGACCTTCTGATGCCGGCGCTGCACGCTGCACTCGCGCTCGCCCAGCGCCCACACGCCGCCGTGGCGGTCGGCCAGCACCTGCACCTCGACGTGCCGGGCGCCCTCCAGCAGCGGCTCGGCGAACACGCCGCCGTCGCCGAAGGCCGCCTCCGCCTCCCGCCGCGCCGACTCCACCGCCCGCGCCAGCTCGCCCGGATCGCGGACGACCCGCATGCCGCGCCCGCCGCCGCCCGCGCTCGCCTTCACCAGCAGCGGGAACTCCCACCCCGGGCCGGGCTCCCCGTCCACCGGCAGCGACGGCAGCACCGGCACGCCCGCCTCCGCCATCAGCCGCTTGGCGGCCGGCTTCGAGCCCATCGCGGCGATCGCCGAGGGCGGCGGCCCCACCCATGCCAGCCCCGCGTCGAGCACCGCCTGCGCGAACGCCGCGTTCTCCGACAGGAACCCGTAACCCGGATGGACCGCGTCGGCCCCCGACGCCCGGCACGCCTCGATCAGCCGGTCGGCCGCCAGGTAGGTCTCGGCGGGCGTGACGCCGCTCAGCCGCACCGCGCGGTCGGCCTCCGCCACGTGCGGGGCGCGGGCGTCGGCGTCGGAGAAGACCGCGACCGTCTCGACGCCGAGCTCGCGGCAGGTGCGGAAGACGCGGCGGGCGATCTCGCCCCGGTTGGCCACCAGCAGATGCGTGATCACGGCCGGAACACCCCGAATCCGGCGGGCTCCGGCACCGGCGCGCTGTTGATCGCCGACAGGCACAGCCCCAGCACCGTCCGCGTGTCACGCGGGTCGATCACGCCGTCGTCGTAGAGCCGCCCCGACAGGAAGAACGGCAGCGACTCCGCCTCGATCCGCTCCTCCACCATCGCCCGCATCGCCGCGTCCGCCTCCTCGTCGTACGCCTGGCCACGCGCCAGCGCCGACGCCCGGCCGACGATCGACAGCACCCCGGCGAGCTGCGCCGGGCCCATCACCGCCGACTTGGCGCTCGGCCAGCTGAACAGGAACCGCGGATCGTAGGCCCGCCCGCACATCCCGTAGTTGCCCGCCCCGTAGGAGGCGCCCATCACCACCGTCAGATGCGGCACCGTCGAGTTGGACACCGCGTTGATCATCATGGCGCCGTGCTTGATGATGCCGCCCTGCTCGTACTCCTTGCCGACCATGTAACCCGTCGTGTTCTGCAGGAAGATCAGCGGCGTGCGCGACTGGTTGGCGAGCTGGATGAACTGCGCCGCCTTCTGCGCCTCCTCGCTGAACAGCACCCCGCGCGCGTTCGCCAGCACGCCCACCGGGTAGCCGTGCAGCCGCGCCCACCCCGTCACCAGCGACGCCCCGTACAGCGGCTTGAACTCCTCGAACGCGCTGCCGTCGGCGATGCGGGCGATCACCTCGCGCGGGTCGAACGGCACCTTCAGGTCCTCCGGCACGATCCCCAGCAGCTCCTCCGCCGGATAGAGCGGATCGCGCACGGCGCCAGGCCGCGCGCCCAGCTTGCGCCAGCCGAGCGAGCGCACGATCCGGCGGCCGATCCGCAGCGCGTCGTGCTCGTCGGCCGCCAGGTAGTCGGCCAGGCCGCTCACCCGGGCGTGCATCTCCGCGCCGCCCAGCGACTCCTCGTCGGACTCCTCGCCGGTCGCCATCCTGACCAGCGGCGGCCCGCCCAGGAACACCTTCGCCCGCTCGCGCACCATCACCACGTGGTCGCTCATCCCCGGCACGTACGCGCCCCCGGCCGTCGAGTTGCCGAACACCAGCGCGATCGTCGGGATCCCCGCCGCCGACAGCCGCGTCAGGTCACGGAAGATCCGGCCGCCCGGGATGAAGATCTCCTTCTGCGTCGGCAGGTCCGCGCCGCCGCTCTCCACCAGATTGACGTACGGCAGGCGGTTGGCCAGCGCGATGTCGGCGGCGCGCAGCGTCTTGCGCAGCGTCCACGGGTTCGAGGCGCCGCCGCGCACCGTCGGGTCGTTCGCGGTGATCACGCACTCGACGCCCTCGACCACCCCGATGCCCGTCACCACGCTCGCGCCCACCGGGAAGTCGCTGCCCCACGCCGCCAGCGGCGACAGCTCCAGGAACGGCGAATCCGGGTCGACCAGCAGCTCGATCCGCTCGCGCGCCAGCAGCTTGCCCCGGTCGCGGTGGCGGCGCACGTAGCGCTCACCGCCGCCCGCGACCGCCTTGGCGTGCTCGGCGTCGAGCTCGGCCAGCTTGCCCAGCATCGCCTCCCGCCGCCGCGCGTAGTCGGGGCCGGACGTGTCGAGCGTGCTGACGATCACGACGCATACCGTAACCCGTCGCCCGGGTCAGCCGCAGTGGCTCCAGCCCGACTTCCAGGTCAGACCGGCCCAGGTGCCGCCCCAGATGACACACTTGCCCTTCCCGGGCAGCCGGACCGGGCCCGCGTAGGCGGTGAACTTGCCCGGGTTGCTGCCGCTCGAGCCGCCCTTCACCTGAAGGATCGCGTTCATCTGGACCTTGCCCGGATACACCAGGCGCGACATCGTCACCACGCAGTTCCGGCCCGCGCCGCTGTTGTAGAGCAGGTAGATCGTCGCCTTGGTGCCCAGGGCGTGCTTGTTGATCACCTTGTAGCCGGAGCCGCACACCCCGGCCGGCGTGTACGGGTTCGGCTTGAGCTGCGTCGGCTTGACCGTCGGTTTGACCGTGGGCTTCACCGTCGGCTTCTTCGTCGGGATGCTCGTCGGCTGCTGCGACACGTCCGCCGTCGGCGAGCCCGTCGGCTCCGACTCGGGCTCGACCCGGTCCGCCGGCTTCTGCGTCGGCTCCTGGGTCCGCGTCCTGGTCTTCGTCGGCTCCGGGCGGCGTGTCGCCGGCTGCCGCGTCGGCTGCGTGATCGGGTCCGGCACCTGGGCCACGCCGTCGTCCTTCGGCCTGGTCTTCGTCTTCGTCGGCTTCGGCTCGTCGATGTCCAGCTCCGGGACCGTCGACGGGGCGATGCTCGGCGGGTTGACCACCTCCGGCGGGATCTGCGCGTCCGTGGTGGGGGAGGTCACCGAGGTGTTGCCGACGGCCACCACGGTCTGCGGCTTGGAGTTCGCCTGGACCACCACGGCCCCGGCAACCACCAGCAGCGCCGCGGCCGCCGCGCCGGACAATGCGAACGTCAGCGTCCGCCGCTGCCCCGGCTGCCCGCCCTTGGCGGGCTGCCCCTGCGGCCCCCCGGGTCCTTGCGCCATTCCCGGCCCCTGAGGCCCACCGGGCCCTCGCGGCGGCTGCGCGCCGCCTTGGCCGTGCGGCGGCTGCGCGCCGCCCTGGGCGTGCGGGGCGCCGTAACCCTGCGGGGCACCTTGGCCGTGCGGCCCGCCGGGGCCGTGCGGGGGCCGGCCGTGCGCGGTGCCCTGCCCCTGAGGGCCGCCCTGGCCCTGCGGCTGGGCGGCGGCCTGGGGCTGGGCCCCGCCGTGCGTCCCGGCGGGCGCGGGCCCCGGCTGGGGACCGGCTGCGGGCGCGGATCCCGGCTGGGGACCGACGGTGGGCGCGGGCCCGGCCTGGTGAGCGGCCGCGGGGGCGGGTCCCGGGTGGGGACCTGCTGCGGAGGAGGGTCCCGGCTGGGATCCGGCCGCGGGGGCGCTCGGGACGGGGCGGCCGTACGGGCCGGTCTCCGGGACGGGGTTGTCGCCGCCCCGCCAGGCCGCCGCCTGAGGCGTCCAGCCCTGGGGGGCGATCTGGGCGGTGGGCCCCGTGAGCGGCTCGATGGCCGCGTTGGGGGCCGGCTGGCCGGTGAGGCGGACGATGAGCTGGTCGGCCGTGGGCCGCTGGGCGGGGTCCTTGGACAGGCAGGCCGCCACCAGCTCGGCGAGCGTGCCGTCCATGCCGCCGAGCTGCGGCTCCTCGTGGAGGATGCGGTTCATGACCACGGGGATCGAGTCGGCCCCGAAGGCCGGCTTGCCCGTGGCCGCGTACACCATCGTGACGCCCCAGGCGAACACGTCGGCGGCCTCCGACACCGGGGAGGCGGCGGTGAGCTGCTCGGGCGCGAGGTAGGACGGGGTGCCCATCGCCATGCCGGTGGCCGTGGCGCCGGGGGAGTCGAGGGCGCGGGCGATGCCGAAGTCGATCACCACCGGGCCTTCGGGGCCCATGAGCACGTTGGCCGGCTTGAAGTCGCGGTGCAGGATGCCGGCCCGGTGGATGGCGGCCAGCGCGGTGGCGGTGCTGATGGCGAGCCGTTCGAGGGCGGCGCCGCGGCGCGGGCCCTCGTTGATGACGAGCTCGCGCAGCGACGGCCCGGGCACGTACTCGCTGACGATGTAGGGCCGGCTGCCTTCGAGGTCGGCGTGGAGCACGGGGGCGGTGCAGAAGCGGGCGACCCGCTGGGCGACCGCGACCTCGCGCAGGAAGCGGCTGCGCGCCTCGGGGTCGGCGACGAGCGCGTGGTGCAGGAGCTTGACGGCAGCCTGCTCCCCGGACTCGGCCTTGCCCAGATAGACGACCCCTTGACCACCCTCGCCGAGCCGGGCGACGATCTCGTACTCGCCCAGCCGCCGCGGGTCGTCCGCCATCAGCGGCTGGAACTGATTCACCCCGCACCCCCATAACAGAACGATCTCTGGGGCGAAACGCTACCAGCGTGACACTTGGTACGTACGCCGACCTGCTAGATCATTCACCTTTACCCCCGCAAGTCAGGGTTTCTGCGCAGGTCGTGGCTCAGGTCACGGGTTGGTGAACAATAGCTGATCAGATGGCCTTGCCCGGGTTCAGCAGTCCCAGCGGGTCGAAGACGGCCTTGATCCCGTGCTGCACCTCGTGCGCCACCGGCCCCGACTCCAGGGCCAGCCAGCGCCGTTTGAGCACCCCGACGCCGTGCTCGCCGGTCAGCGTGCCGCCGAGTTCGAGCGCCTGGGTGAAGATCTCGTCCGCCGCCGCCCACACCTCGGCGGGCGGCTCGGTCGTCCCGTGCTCGAAGACGAACGTCGGGTGCAGGTTGCCGTCGCCCGCGTGCGCGACCGTGCAGATGCGCACGCCGTGCCGGACGGCGGCGGCCTCGATGGCGCCGATCATGTCGGGCAGCACCGATCGGGGCACGCACACGTCCTCGACCAGGCACGCGCCGAGGCGCTCCTTGGCCTGGTAGGCCATCCGGCGCAGCCCGATCAGCTCCTCGGTCTCCTGCGGGCTGGACGACACGGCCACGAACGTGGCGCCGTTGTCGAGGCAGAGGCGTTCCATGCGGGCGGCCACCTCCTGGCTGTCGGCGGCGTCGGACTGCCCGATCAGCATCGCCATCGTGGCGGGCTCCAGGCCGATGTTGCGCCAGTCGTCGATGGCCTGGAGCGTGGCCCGGTCCAGCAGCTCCATCAGCGACGGCTGGCACCCGGCCGCCATGATCGCGGTCACGGCGGCGCCCGCGTCGCGCAGCGAGCCGAACTCGGCGGCGAACGTCGCGGGCGGCGCGACCGGCGCCCGCCGCAGCCGCACGGTGGCCGAGGTGATCACGCCCAGCGTGCCCTCGGAGCCGACGAACAGCCCGGTCAGGTCGTACCCGGTGACGCCCTTCACGGTCCGCCGCCCGGTCTGGAGCACCCGGCCGTCGGCCAGCACGACCTCCAGGCCCAGCGCCGAGTCGCGGGTGACCCCGTACTTGACGCAGCGCAGCCCGCCCGCGTTCGTGGCCAGGTTGCCGCCGATCGTGGAGATCTCGTACGAGGACGGGTCGGGCGCGTACATGAGCCCGTGCTCGCGCGCGGCCCTGTCGAGGTCGGCGGTGATCACGCCGGGCTCGACCACGGCGATCTCGTCCACCGGCGAGAGCTCCCGGATCGCGGTCATCCTGGCCAGCGACAGCACCACCGACCCGTCGGTGGCCGTGGCGGCGCCCGCCAGCCCGCTGCCCGCGCCGCGCGGCACCACGGGCACCCGGTGCTCGGTGGCCCAGCGCATGGTGGTCACCACGTCGTCGCGGGAGGCGGCCAGCACCACTCCCAGAGGCTTGCCCGGGGCCACGAACGTGCGGTCGCGGGCGTAGGAGTCGATCACGTCCGGGTCGGTGACGACACGGCCGCCGGGCAGGGAGTTCACCAGAGCGTCAATGGGTCTCACATGAGAAACCTTACGGTTTGCGTGGACGGTGGCTTACGGCCAGACTGCCCGGGTGGAAGTGAGCTGTCCGGTGTGTACGCAGGTCGACCAGGTCGTCTCGGTGCCCGGAGCGGTCGCGGCGGGGACCACGTACCGGATCGGCAGGGTACGCATGCCCGGTGACCGCCAGGTCGCCGATCTGCCCACCGGGTCCGCGCTGGGCGCGTCCAAGCACCAGATGAGCCGCACGCAGCTCGCCGTGTGGCTGTCGTTCCCCAGCCGCCACTACGCGCCCTGGTCGAGGAACCAGGGCTACCTGCTGCTGCTCGTCGCCGCACTCGCGCACCTGGTGGTGGGGCTGGTGCTGGCCATGGGCAAGCACTCGGGCTGGGCCGAGGTGCTGCTCGCGCCGTTCTGCCTGACAGGCGTGCTGTGGGGGTTCGGGATGCTGTTCGTGCTCGGCGCGCACGCGGCGCGCAAGCGCGACCTGGCCGAGGGGCCGGCCAGGGAGAAGGCGCTCGCCGTCTGGGAGGGGCTCTACTACTGCTCGCGCGACAACGTCGCGTTCGAGCCGGGGGTCGGCGTCTCGTTCCATCCGAGCGAGACGCGCGAGTACATCTTCGGCTTCCGCCGCTCCGGCGCCGCCTGACCGGTCACGTCACCGGCCGGGCGGTCACTCCGGGGCCGGGGTGCTTACGCGCGCTTACGCGTGCTCCTCGGCGACGAGGCGGACGCAGACGGCCAGGCCGGTGATGGCCTGCTCCAGCTCCTCCAGGCCGGGGTAGGTGGGCGCGATGCGGATCGCGCGGTCGTCGGGGTCCTGGCCGTAGGGGTGGGTGGCGCCGGCCGGGGTCAGCGCGATGCCCGCGGCCTTGGCCTTGGCCACCACCTCGGCGGCGTGCGGCACCTCCAGGCTGATGAAGTAGCCGCCCTTCGGGCTGGTCCAGGTGGCCAGGTCGCCGAGCTCCTTGGCGAGGACCCGGTCGACCACCTCGAACTTGGGCCCGATCAGCTCGGCGTGCTTGCGCATGTGCGCGGCCACGCCGTCGGCGTCGCGCAGGAACTCCACGTGGCGCAGCTGGTTGAGCTTGTCGGGGCCGATGGACTGCTTGCGCGTGTTGTCGAGGAACCAGGCGACGTTGGCCGGGGAGGAGCCGAAGAACGCCACACCCGCGCCGGCCAGCGTCACCTTCGAGGTGGAGCCGTAGACGAAGGCGCGGTCGGGGTTGCCGTGCTCGGCGCAGAGCGCGAGCAGGTCGGCGAGCTCGGCCGGGGTGTCGGTCAGGTGGTGGACGGCGTAGGCGTTGTCCCAGAAGATGCGGAAGTCGGGCGCGGCGGCGGGCATGGCGGCCAGGCGGCGCACGGTCTCGTCGCTGTAGACGATGCCGGACGGGTTGCTGTACTTGGGCACGCACCAGATGCCCTTGACGCTCGCGTCCTCGGCGACCAGGCGCTCGACGACGTCCATGTCGGGGCCCTCGGCGTTCATGGGCACCGGGACCATCTTGATCCCGAACTCCTGGCAGATGGTGAAGTGCCGGTCGTAGCCGGGCACCGGGCACAGGAACGTGATCTCCGGCTCCTCCACCCAGCGGCGCCCGGCGCCGGGCACCTTGCTCAGCAGCGCGTGCACGACCGTGTCGTGCATCATCGCCAGGCTGGCGTTGCCGCCCACCACGAGCTGCGCGGGCGGCACCTGGAGCAGCGGCCCGAACAGCTCGCGCAGCTCCGGCAGCCCCTGCAGGTCGCCGTAGTTGCGCGCGTCGAGGCCGCCCGCGGTCACGTGGGTGGTCGGGAGCTTGAGCATGTCGTCGGAGAGGTCGAGCTGGCGCGGTGACGGCTTGCCCCTGGTGAGGTCGAGCTTGAGTCCCTGCTGGACAAGGGCGGCATAGTCACGCGAGGCGTTCACGGGATTCTTCTCCTCCGATCGGGTCGCTACGAAGGATAGAAGACTTCGCCGCCGAGGCAGGCACGGGTCCGGGATGTGGATGTCTTTGCCCGGAACGACTTCACGGACGGCGATCGGTGGCGTGGAATGGGGTGATCGGGGCAGGCCATACCTCTCGACTGGAGGGAGCAGCCGTGACCAGCGTGCGCGAGACGTCGATCGAGCGGGTCAGGCGGCGCCGCACCGGGACCGTGCTCACGTCCTGGCTGACCACGACCGACCACAAGGTCATCGGGTACCTGTATCTGATCACCTCGTTCGCGTTCTTCCTGATCGCGGGCGTCATGGCCATGATCATCCGCGCGGAGCTGGCCCAGCCGGGGATGCAGGTCGTCAACCAGGACATGTACAACCAGCTCTTCACCATGCACGGCACGATCATGCTGCTGCTGTTCGCCACGCCGCTGTTCGCCGGGTTCGCCAACGTGATCATGCCGCTGCAGATCGGCGCCCCCGACGTGGCCTTCCCCCGGCTGAACGCGGTGGCGTACTGGCTGTTCCTGTTCGGCGGGCTCATGGTGGTGGCCGGGTTCTTCACGCCGGGCGGGGCGGCCGACTTCGGCTGGTTCGCCTACACGCCGCTGTCGTCGTCCGCCTACTCGCCGCAGGTCGGCGGCGATTTGTGGATCATGGGGCTGGCGATGTCGGGCCTCGGCACGATCCTCGGCGCGGTCAACTTCATCACCACGATCATCGGCATGCGGGCGCCGGGCATGACGATGTTCCGGATGCCGCTGTTCACCTGGAACGTGCTGCTGACCAGCATGCTCGTGCTGCTGGCGTTCCCGGTGCTGGCGGCGGCGCTGCTCGCGCTGGAGGCCGACCGCAAGCTCGGCACGCACATCTACGACCCGGCCAACGGCGGGCCGATCCTGTGGCAGCACCTGTTCTGGTTCTTCGGCCATCCCGAGGTCTACATCATCGCGCTGCCGTTCTTCGGGATCATCACCGAGGTCATCCCGGTCTTCAGCCGCAAGCCGATCTTCGGCTACATGGGCCTGGTCGGCGCCACGATCGCGATCGCCGGGCTGTCGATGACCGTGTGGGCGCACCACATGTTCCCCACCGGGCAGGTGCTGCTGCCGTTCTTCTCGTTCATGACGTTCCTCATCGCGGTGCCGACAGGTGTGAAGTTCTTCAACTGGATCGGCACCATGTGGCGGGGGCATCTGACGTTCGAGACGCCGATGCTGTTCGCGATCGGGTTCCTGGTGACGTTCCTGCTCGGCGGGCTGACCGGCGTCATCCTGGCCTCCCCGCCGCTCGACTTCCACATCAGCGACACGTACTTCGTCGTCGCGCACTTCCACTACGTGGTCTTCGGCACCGTCGTGTTCGCCATGTTCGCCGGGTTCTACTTCTGGTGGCCCAAGATGACCGGCCGGATGCTCGGCGACCGGCTCGGCAAGGTGCACTTCTGGACGCTGTTCGTCGGCTTCCACACCACGTTCCTGGTGCAGCACTGGCTCGGGCAGATCGGCATGCCGCGCCGCTACGCCGACTACGGCCCGGCCGACGGGTTCACCGCGCTCAACCAGCTCTCGTCGCTGGGCGCGTTCCTGCTCGGGCTGTCGACGCTGCCGTTCCTCTACAACGTCTGGAAGACCGCCAGGCACGCGCCCAAGGTCACGCTCGACGACCCCTGGGGCTACGGCAACTCCCTCGAATGGGCGACCTCCTGCCCGCCGCCCCGGCACAACTTCACGTTCATGCCGCCGATCCGCTCCGAACGGCCCGCCTTTGACCTCCACTACCCGCACGAGGACGAGACGGACGAGACGGGCGAGCGGGCCGAACCCGGAGAACCCGGCGAGAAAACGCCCGACTGACCTTTCCCGGACCGGGCCGCGGTGCTTGTGTGGAGGTTACGTTTCGCCCATCTAAGGAGATCGGCGATGACAGGCGCCAAGAGCCCCTTCACCCCCGAGACCGCCCCCTGCGGCAAGAAGCACGGCGGTGAGCGTCTCCTCGACGACGACGGCTACGGCCTGGTGATCCGTGACCAGCTCTTCGACTGCGGCTGCCGCCGGATCCGGCACGAGTACCACGACGGCAGCATCCACCTGTCCGCCATCCGCTGCGACGGCAAGCGGGTGAAGGATCCGATCGAACCGGACCGCGGGAGCTGAACCGATGATCGACGTGCTCATCGTGGGAGGCGGCGGCGCCGGACTGCGGGCGGCCGTCGCCGTCGCCGAGAGCGACCCCACCCTCAGCGTGGCGGTCGTGTCGAAGGTCTACCCGATGCGCAGCCACACCGTCTCGGCCGAGGGCGGCGCCGCCGCGGTCGTCGCCGACGGCGACACGCTCGACGAGCACTGCTACGACACGATCTCCGGCGGCGACTGGCTGTGCGACCAGGACGCGGTGGAGGCGTTCGTGGCCGAGGCGCCGCGCGAGCTCGTCCAGGTCGAACACTGGGGCTGCCCGTGGAGCCGCGAGCGCGACGGGCGCGTCGCGGTGCGCCCGTTCGGCGGCATGAAGCGGATGCGCACCTGGTACGCGGCCGACAAGACCGGCTTCCACCTGCTGCACACGCTGTTCCAGACCACGCTCAAACACCCCGGCATCGCGCGGTACGACGAGTGGTACGTCACCCGGCTCGTCGTCGACGACGGCCGCGTCCACGGCGTCGTGGCCGTCGAGCTGCGCACCGGCCGCGTCGAGGCGATCCCCGCCAGGACCGTCGTCCTGGCCACCGGCGGCTGCGGCCGGGCCTTCCCCTTCACCACCAACGCCGCCATCAAGTCCGGCGACGGCATGGCCCTGGCCTACCGGGCGGGCGCCCCGCTGAAGGACATGGAGTTCGTCCAGTACCACCCCACCGGCCTGCCGTTCACCGGCATCCTCATCACCGAGGCGGCCAGGGCCGAGGGCGGCTGGCTGATCAACAAGGACGGCTACCGCTACCTCCAGGACTACGACCTCGGCACCCCCACCCCGGCGCCCCGGCTGCGCAGCATGGAGCTCGGCCCGCGCGACCGCCTCTCGCAGGCGTTCGTGCACGAGCAGCGCAAGGGCCGCACCGTCGACACGCCGTACGGTCCCGTCGTCCACCTCGACCTGCGCCACCTGGGCGAGGACAGGATCGACGCGCGCATCCCGTTCGTGCGCGAGCTGTGCCGCAGCTACCAGAACCTCGACCCGGTCACCGACCTCGTCCCGGTCCGCCCCGTCGTGCACTACATGATGGGCGGCGTCCACACCGACCTCGACGGCGCCACCCCGATCGCCGGCCTGTTCGCGGCGGGCGAGACGGCCTGCGTGAGCATCAACGGCGCCAACCGGCTCGGCTCCAACTCGCTGCCGGAGACCCTCGTCTTCGGCAGGCGCGCCGGGCTGGCCGCCGCCCGCTTCGCCCGCGGCCACCGCGACGGCGAGGCGGCCGCCGTCCGCAGCCAGGGCGCCGACGAGCGGCGGCGGCTGGAGCGGGCGCGCGAGGGCGGCGGCGAGCGGATCGCCGTGCTGCGCGAGGAGATGCAGCGCACGCTCGAAGGCGCCGCCGGCATCTACCGCACCGGCGACGTCCTCGCCAAGGCCGCCGACACCCTCGCCGAGCTGGGCGAACGGGCCGCCGGGGCGCTCGTGGACGACTCCAGCGCCGCCTTCAACACCGAGCTGGTCGCCCTGCTGGAGCTGCACGCCATGCTCGACGTCGCGCGCACGATCGTGGCCTGCGCGGCCGAGCGGCGCGAGTCGCGCGGCGCCCACCAGCGCACCGACTTCCCGGCCAGGGACGACGCCGCCTACCTGGCGCACTCGCTGGTCCACCGGGCCCCCGACGGCAGCCCGTCGGTCGGCCTGCTGCCCGTGACGATCACCCGCTGGCCTCCCGGGGAAAGGGTGTACGGCCGTGACTGACTCCATCCGGCTGGAAGTGTCCCGCTACCGGCCCGGCCAGGACGACGAGCCGGTGTTCCAGGCGTACGACGTGCCGCTGCGCCCCGACTGGGCCGTGCTCGACGGGCTCGCCCACGTCAAGGACCGGCTCGACGGCAGCCTGTCGTTCCGCTGGTCGTGCCGGATGGGCATCTGCGGCTCGTGCGGCATGACCGTCAACGGCGAGCCCCGGCTGACCTGCGGCACCTTCCTCACCGAGTACGGCGCCGGCCCGGTCAGGGTCGAGCCGCTCAAGGGCTTCCCCGTCATCAGGGACCTGGTCGTGGACATCGACGACTTCCTGGCCAAGCTGTCGTCGGTGCGGCCGTGGCTGATCCGGGAGGGGGAGGAGCTTCCGCTCACCGCCGAGTACGCCCAGACGCCGGACCAGCTGGAGGCGTACAAGCAGTACAGCATGTGCATCAACTGCATGCTCTGCTACTCGGCCTGCCCGGTGTACGTGCTCGACCCGGACTTCCTCGGCCCGGCGGCGATCGCGCTGGCCCAGCGCTACAACCTGGACTCGCGCGACATGGGCGACCGCTTCGACGTGCTCAACCTGGACGACGCCGTCTGGGGGTGCACGTTCGTCGGCGAGTGCACCCGGGCCTGCCCCAAGCACGTCGACCCGGCCGAGGCGATCCAGCGCTACAAGCTGACCGCCGCGCTGCGCTCGGTGCTGCCGTGGAGCCGGCGATGACCGCGCCCGCCCGCCGCCCGCCCAGGGACCCGCTCTGGTTTGCCCGCAGCAGGCGCTACACGCTGTTCGTGCTGCGCGAGCTGACCAGCGTCTTCGTCGCCTGGACCGTCGCGTACCTGGTCCTGCTGGCCGACTCGGTGGTCGCCGGGACGTACGCGCAGTTCACGGCGCTGGCGGCGCGCCCGTGGATGATCGCGCTCAACGCGGTGGCGCTGGCGGCGACCGCCTACCACGCGATCACGTTCCTCAACCTCGCGCCGAAGGCGACCGTGGTGCGGCTGGACGGCTGGCGGGTGCCCGCCTGGATGATCCAGGGCGGCAACCATTCCGGCTGGCTGCTCGTCTCGGCGGTGATCGCGTACGTCGTCCTGCGGACGCCATGAGAAGCCGGGGGGAGATGCCGTGAGAAGGACGCCTGAGCCGTATCTGTGGCTGCTGTTCAGCGGCGGGGGGATCGTCGCGGCGCTGGTGCTGCCGGTGCTGGCGCTGCTGTTCGGGGTGCTCATGCCGCTCGGCGTGATCGGCTGGCCCGACGCGGCGCACCTGGCCGCGCTGCTGGAGCCCCTGTGGGTGCGGATGGGACTGGTGGTGGCGGTGGTGCTGTGCCTGTTCCACGCGGCGCACCGGATCAGGTTCACCAGTGAGGAACTGCTGGGGATCGGGCGGTACGACGGGTTCATCGCGGCCCTCTGTTACGGGGGAGCAGTTACGGGCGGGATCATTGCCGCGATGCGGTTGTTGTGAAATGTCGTAGTTTGATCACATTTCCACAACCTACTTTACGCAATCTTTAGAAACGGTCTACCGTGCCGGTTTGCAAGACCCTATGGCCATTGCGCCCGGCGATCCCGGGCAGAAGGGGTTACTGGTGCCCAGCAAGAAGCGCCTATTAGCCACAATCCCGGCGGTAGCCCTCCTCGGCGCCGCCCTGACCGTACCCAGCGCTCAGGCCGACTCGGTCGCGTCATACCAGCCCAGCGCGTCTGACTACTACATTAACTACGCACCACCGAGGGACGACGACCCGCCGGCCGAGCCGGGAGTCCCGGGCAAGAACAAGCGGTCGATCTCCGCCGCGAAGAAGATCGACCAGAAGTTCAGCAGCGGAAACCCGGCCGCTGCCCGGGTGCTCGCGGCCCGCGAGGCCGAGGCCATCCGCACCGGCCGAAACCCCGCTGAATGGATCTTCAAAAAGTCCAAGCAGACCAAGACCGCCAAGCTTCTCACGCTGCTGGTCGAGTTCAACGAGAACGCCAACGACGACTTCTCCGGCTTCAACCGCCTGCGGACCGTCGACAGCGCCCCCGACGACTGCGTCGTCGAGCCGGCCGGCACGCTCAAGAACGGCCCGCTGCACAACAACATCCCGGACCCGGCCACGCTGCCGCACAAGGACAACAACTCCTTCTGGGTCAAGGACTTCAGCCCCGAGCACTTCAACAAGATGCTCTACACGGACAAGGGCATCACCGAGCGCGTCCGCCCCGACCTGAAGGACCCGCGCGACGGCAAGCCCGGCATCGACATCTCCGGCCACACGCTGAAGAAGATGTACGAGGAGATGTCCAAGGGCGCCTACTCCGTCACCGGCTCCGCGGTCGGCTGGATCAAGGCTCCGCACTCCGAGGCGTGGTACGGCGCGGCCGCCTGCGGCGGGGTCCCGCAGGACATGTCGGGCCACCCGGACAACCCGCTCGGCGCCGGCCAGCTCGCCATCGACGCCGTCAACGTCCTGTCGCAGACCCAGCCCGACTTCCCGTGGGCCGACTACGACATCGAGGACGTCTCCGACGCCGACGGTGACGGCAACTTCGCCGAGCCCGACGGCGTGATCGACCACCTCGTGCTCGTCCACGCCGGCAAGGACAAATCCTCCGACGGCGGCGCCGAGGGCACGTACGCCATCTGGGCGCACTCCAGCGCGGTCGCCGGCGGCTACCAGGTGCCCGGCACCGATAAGAAGATCTCCAACTACATCGTGCAGCCCGAGGACTCCGGTGTCGGCGTCTTCGCCCACGAGTACGGCCACGACCTCGGCCTGCCCGACCTGTACGACACCTCCGGCCAGGCCAGCTCCGCGGTGGACTTCTGGGACCTGATGTCCAGCGGCTCCCACTCCGGCCCCATCTTCCAGTCGATGCCCACCCACATGGGCCTCTGGGACAAGTGGGTGCTCGGCTGGGCGAACCCGAAGGTGTTCAACCCGGGTGACAGCAAGAAGCTCGTCACGGTCGGCCAGACCTCGCGCACGCCCCGCTTCACCGAGGACGGCGTCCGCGTCAACCTCGCCTCCGAGCCGCTGAAGATGATCGACCCGCACAGCGGCGCCAACGCCTGGTGGTCCGGCATGGACCAGGAGTGGGCCAACGTCTCGCTGGCCCGCGACATCCAGGTGCCCGCCGGGACCGACGTCCGCTTCTGGATGTGGAACAACTACGAGATCGAGGCCGACTGGGACTTCGGCTTCGTCGAGGTGTCCACCGACGGCGGCAACACCTGGACCCAGCAGAAGGTCTACGACGAGGCCGGCACCGAGATCACCACGCCCGACGGCTACCCGGACCCGAACAAGAACCTCGCCACGTTCGGCAACAAGAAGTACGGCATCACCGGCAACACCGACGGCTGGCGGCACGACTACGTCAACCTGACCCCGTTCGCCGGCCAGACGATCAAGCTGCGGCTTGCGTACAACACCGACGCCGCCTTCACGCCGCGCGGCTGGCACGCCGACGACTTCTCGATCACCAACGGCGGCGCCTCCGTGTGGAGCGACGACGTGGAGAACGGCGAGAACGGCTGGCGCGCCTTCGGCGGCACGTTCACCAACACCAGCGGCCAGGGCTGGACGATCAACAACGGCGAGCGCCAGATCGACCGGTTCTACCTCGCCGAGTGGCGCAACTTCGACGGCTTCGACAAGGGCCTGCAGTACGCCTACGACACCACGTACTCGCGTGACGGGGCGTGGAAGGTGGAGAAGGTCAAGTACAACGCGCCGGGCCTGCTGGTCTGGTACCGCGACTCGACCTACACCAACAACGTGCTGGCCAACAACCTCGAAGCGGCGCCGAGCATCGGCTCCAAGGGCAGCCTGCTGCTCGTGGACTCGCACTACGACCCGCTCCGCCGCACCGGCGAGGCGGCCGCGAAGGACCCGTCACGGCACAAGAACATGGAGGGCCGCTCGCAGACCTCCAACGCCGCGTTCTCCTTCACGAAGACCTACCCGTTCAAGGAGTGCCTCGAGGCCGCGGACGAGCCGTTCAGCGAGTACTGCACGAACGTCCCCGCGCTGAAGGGCGTGCCGAGCTTCACCGACGCCAAGACCTGGTACCCGGGCCTTGAGCTGCAGGACGGCTCGCTGTACTACCGGGACTTCGACGCCTCCGTCGTCGTCCCGAGCAAGGGCGACCAGCCGTACAGCACCCGCGTGGTCAACGTCGACGGAACCCCGGCGACCGAGCTCTACGGCACCGACCTCGGCAACGGCCACGTCCTCGGCACCGGCAACCCCGGCGACGAGGGCAAGGCGCTGGGCGTCCAGTTCAAGCTGGTCACCCCGCTGCCGGGCAACCTGGGCGCGCTCGTCCAGGTGACCCCGCCGAAGAAGTGATCCAAGGGGCCGCCGGGCGGTGTCCCGGCGGCCCTAACATTGATGACCATGAGCGAATTGCGCACCAAGGCCGAGCACACCGAGGCGATCCGGCAGGACCGCAGGGTGGCGGTGGTGATCAACACTCGCTCACGCCGTGGCCGCCGCCACTACTTCGAGGTGATCGAGCAGCTGCACGAGCTGGGCTACGAGCCGCTGGCCGAGATCGGCGTCTACAACCCCAAGCGACTGCGCGACCTGCTCGACACGGCCCTGGCGACGGGGCCCGACCTGCTGATCGTCGGCGGCGGTGACGGCACGCTGTCCTCCGCCGTGCGCCACGTCGCCCACCGCGACGTGGCGCTCGGCGTTCTCCCGCTCGGCACCACCAACAACTTCGCCCGCAGCCTCGGCCTGCCGCTCGACCTGGCCGGCGCGATCCGGGTGTTCGACACCGGCAAGGTCGCCGACATCGACCTGGGCATGGCCGACGACCGGCCGTTCGCCAACCTGGCCAGCTTCGGCGTCTCCGTCGAGGTCGCGGGCAAGGTCAAGCCGTGGCTCAAGCGGGTGCTCGGCCGGCCCGCCTACCCGCTGACCGCGCTGACCGTGCTGCCGGGGCACCGGCCCTTCCGCGCCTACATCACCGTCGACGGGCAGCGCCACGAGCTGCTCACCCACCAGCTCAACATCGCCAACGGGCGCTTCCACGGCGGCTGGCAGGTGGCCCGCGACATCAGCATCGACGACGGCATGCTCGTGGCCTACCAGCTCGGCTCCGGCAAGAAGGTGCGCCTGCTCGTCGAGACGCTGGCCCGCGCGACGACCGGGCGCTGGCGCAGCCTGGCGGGCGGGCCGTTCGTCGTCGGCCGCGAGATGCTGCTGGAGACCGACCCGCCGATGGCCGCCGACGTCGACGGCGAGGTGCGGCTGCGCACCCCGATCCGGCTGCGCGTGGTGCCCAACGGGGTGCGCGTCATGGTGCCCGCCGACTTCGAGGACCGTTGACCCGCACAGCCCGGCTGGTCTCCTAGCGCAGGCGGTCGTACAGCTCGGTCAGCGGCGCCGACAGGCCCGCCGGCGGCGGGAAGACGCGCAGCAGCAGGCCGGGCTCCACGGCGGACGGGCGGCGCTCGGGCCTGGCCGTGCCGGCGGGCGCGTAGAAGTCGGCGAGCCGGTCGGCGAACGGCACGTCCGCCACCTCCAGCGCGGCCCCGCCGCCCGCCGCCAGCGAGCCCAGCAGCTCCTCACGGGCGCGCCCCCGCCAGGCCAGCACCAGGAACGGGTCGTCGTCGAACGACTCGGCCAGCAGGTAGAGCACCGCCGACACGTGCTTGCACGGGAAACCCCAGTCGGGACACGAGCACGCCATGTCCAGATCGCGCGGGAACAGGTCGGCTCCCAGCGCCGCGAACAGCTCCTCGATCTCCTCCGGCATCTCCCCGGCCAGCAGCCTCGCCCGGTGGACGGCCTGCTCGGCCACCGCCCGCTCGACCGCCTGCCACAGCTCCTCGCCGAACACCTCGACGGCGATCGTCACCTCGTACGGCGCCGGGCGCGACCCCTGCACGAACGCCCTGGCCAGGCCGGGCGACAGGTCGATCGACAGCACCTGGCCCGCCCTGGCGTAGCCGCGCCCGCGCGACAGGCGGCCCTTGTCGCAGATCCGCTCCAGCACGTCGATGAACCGCCTCGACCACCAGGTCGAGCCGATCGAACCGCGCCGCGACCTGGCCCGGATACCGCCCTCGACGCTGATCGGGGTGCTCCAGCCCGGCACGTCAGCCCACCGCCCCGGCCGTCAGGCGGAACACCTCGCGCAGCTCCCTGGTCGACAGATCCGTCAGCCAGTCCTCGCCCGCGCCGACCACCCGCTCCGCCAGCGCCTTCTTCCGCTCGATCATCTCGTCCACCCGCTCCTCCAGGGTGCCCGCGCAGATCAGCTTGCGCACCTGCACGTTCCTGCGCTGGCCGATGCGGAACGCCCGATCGGTCGCCTGGTCCTCGACCGCCGGGTTCCACCAGCGGTCGACGTGCACCACGTGGCTCGCCGCCGTCAGGTTGAGCCCCACCCCGGCCGCCTTCAGCGACAGCAGGAACAGCATCGGCTCGTCGTCCTGCTGGAACCGGTCCACCAGCCGGTCACGCGCCTTCTTCGGCAGCCCGCCGTGCAGCCACAGCACCGGCCGGTCCAGCCGCTGCTCCAGATAGGGCTGCAGCATGCTGCCGAACTCCGCGTACTGCGTGAACAGCAGCGCCTTCTCGCCCTCGGCCAGGATCTCCTCCGCGAGCTGCTCCAGCCGCGCCAGCTTGCCCGACCGGCCCGCCAGCCGGGAGCCGTCCTTCAGCAGGTGGGCCGGATGGTTGCAGACCTGCTTCAGCTTGGCCATGGCCGCCAGCACCAGGCCGCGCCGCTCGATCCCCTCGCTGTCGTCGATCCTGCCCAGCATGTCGTCCACCACCGCCTGGTACAGCGACGCCTGCTCCGGCGTCAGCGTGCACCACTCCTTGACCTCCAGCTTCTCCGGCAGGTCGGAGATGATCGAGGCGTCGGTCTTGAGCCGGCGCAGGATGAACGGCCCCGTCGCCCGCCGCAGCGCCTGCGCGGCCTGCTCGTCCTGCCGCGCCTCGATCGGCTCCTGGAACCGGGTGCGGAAGCGCGCCTTCGGCCCCAGCAGGCCCGGATTGGCGAACTCCATGATCGACCAGAGCTCGGCCAGGTGGTTCTCCACCGGGGTGCCCGTCAGCGCCAGCCGGGTGCCCGCCGGGATCGACCGCACCGCCTGCGCCTGGAGGGTGCCGCTGTTCTTGATCGCCTGCGCCTCGTCGCACACCACCCGCCGCCACGGGACCCGCCGCAGGGTCTCCAGGTCGCGCTGCGCCGTCCCGTACGTGGTGATCACCAGGTCGGCGTCCGCGATGCGCGTCGCGTCCCGGCCGCTGCCGTGATGGACGTGCACGCGCAGGCCAGGCGCGAACCTCGCCGCCTCCCGCTGCCAGTTGCCCACCAGCGACATCGGGCACACCAGCAGCGTCGGCTCCGCTGCCCGCTCGTGCACGAGCAGCGCCAGCGTGGTGACCGTCTTGCCCAGCCCCATGTCGTCGGCCAGCACCCCGCCCAGCCCGAGCTCCGACAGGAAGCTCAGCCACGCCAGCCCCCGCTCCTGGTAGGGGCGCAGCGTCGCGTCCAGGCCCGCCGGCGTCCCGATCACAGCCGGCCGCCCCTCCGGCCCGCCCTCCGGCCGCCCCGACAGCAGCTCGCCCAGCACCCCGTCGGCGTCCACCTCCAGCAGCGGCAGCTCGTCGTCGCCCTGGACCACGTGCCGCAGCACCTCCGCCGCCGGGAGCACCCCGCCGCGCTCACCGCCGACCGCGCGCAGCGCCGCCGCGAGCTGCCGCTCGTCCAGCTCCACCCACTGGCCGCGCACCCGCACCAGCGGCACCTTCAGCCGGGCCAGCTCGGCCAGCTCCTCCTCGCCGATCGTCTCCCCGCCCACCGCCAGGTCCACCCGGAAGTCCACCAGCTCACGCAGCCCGAACCCCTGGCTCGCCGCCGCGCTCTGCGTCTTCGTCCGCGTCGTCACCTTCAGCCCCAGCCTCGCCCGGCCCGCCCAGCGGGGCAGCTGCACCCCGAACCCGGCCGCCTGCAGCAACGGCGCCGCCTCCCGCAGGAACGCGAACGCCCCGGCCGTGTCGAGCACCAGCTCCTCCGGCTGCGGCACCCGCAACGCCCGGTCCAGCTCCGGATAGAGCCGCACCGCCCGGCCCAGCCCGGCCAGCAGCTCCCGCTCCGCCCCGGCCGGCAACCCGGCCACCGGCCCGCCGCCCCACACCTTCCCGGCGGGCACGTACAGGCTCGGGTCGTCGGCCGCCTGCACCGCCAGCTCCACCCGCCACCGGTGCTCCCCGGCCGCGTCGTCGCGGCCGTCCCCGGCGGGGGCCGGGGGGTCGACCGGCTCGGTGAGGCGGAAGCACACGCGGGTGGCGCCCTCGGCCGACTCCACGGAGCGGCGCCACTCCTCCAGGGCTCGCCGCAGGTCCGGGTCATCGGGGCACGCGGCGCCGGGAGAGTCGGCGCGGGACGAAGCGGCGCCGGGGCAGGTGGTGTCGGGGGAGGCCAGCGCGGCCAGCCAGCGCCCCCGCCCCGTGCCCGTGCCCGTGCCCGTGTGCGGGGGCCGGGCGTTCAGTGCGGTTCGGGCGAAAGTGTCGGCGAAGGCGTCCAGGGCTTGGCGCAGCACCTCGTGGGAGGGGCGCTCGACCGCCCAGGTGCGGCAGGCGGGGGGCATGGTGAGGGCGAGGTCGCGGAAGTAGGCGGCGTCGGCGCCGGTGACGACCGCGCGCCAGGCCGCCCGGGCCTCGCCGTCGGCCTCCGTCAGCTCCAGCTGGGGGACGACCCGGCCGCGGCGTACGAGATCCCGCGCGAACGCGGCGACGGCCCGCCAGTGCCGCACCGTAGCGCCCGGCACGGCGTCACCCCAGCCGGTGAGACCGGGCCCGGAGTCGGAGCCAGGGCCGGCGTCAGCGTCGGGGCCGGGGCCGGGGGCGAGGTCGGGGCCGGGGGCAGGGTCGGGGTCAGCGGCGGGGGCGGCGGCTGGGGTGGGGTCGGGGGCGAGGAGGTGTACGGCGGCGGGCAGGGGCGGGACCACGGCGGGGACGCGCCAGGGGCGCAGCGAGGGGCGGGTGACCGCGGACAGGAGCCCGGTCTCGGGGGAGGGGAGCGGCTCGGCCGCGGACCCCGGCAGCAGGAGCTCCAGCGTGCGCGGCCCGCCCGCCGGGAGGCGCTCGACGGGCGCGGCCCAGGGATGGGCGCGCGGCGCCGGGCCACGGGCGGCACGCGGCGCGAGGGCGGTGTCCTCCGCCCAGAAGGCGACCCCGTCCCCGGCCCAGACCCCATGCACGACCAGCACCTCGGCAGGGTACCCGGGCCGGGAGGGGCCGGTGGCCCGTGTCCGCCGACGGCGCACTCGCCGGCTCATGGGAAAAATCAGTGCAAGTCGTAGACTGGAGGCATGAATACTCCGGGATCGTGGTGCGAGCGGCCCAAGCCGCCGGCTTCGTCGTGCGAGCTCCCGTCCCCGTGGAGCGCCCCCAAGAAGCCGGACAACTGGTGCGAGGCGCCCAAGTCGCCGGTCGAGTCGCTGGTCGGCCTCCTCCTTCGCGCCGCCAAGCGGTAGGACCCGGCCCGGCGGAAAACCGCGGGGTGATAGAAGCCGGGCTCTTCGGGTAGGCGGGTTCGCGACGGAGGAGGCGACGTCGTGAACGACACCCACAAACTGGTCAACGACCTTTCCGAGCAGGTCTCCCGGCTCGTCAAGGACGAGTTGCGGCTGGCCAGGCTCGAACTCACGGAGAAGGGCAAGCGCGCCGGGTTCGGCGCGGGCATGTTCGGGGCGGCCGGGCTGGTCGCGTTCTTCGGCGGCGCGGTGCTCGTGGCCGCCGTGGTGATGCTGCTCGCGCTGGTGATGCCCGCGTGGGTCGCCGCGGCCATCGTCGGAGTGGTCCTGCTGATCGTGGCCGCCCTGCTGGGGCTGGCCGGCAAGAGCAAGGTGAAGCAGGCGACGCCGCCGGTCCCGACCGAGACCATCGCGAGCCTGCGGGCCGACGTCGACGCGGTCAAGGAAGGGGCGCGGCGATGAGCGAGACCGATCCGGGACGCAGCGACCAGCACGCCGGCACGGTCGGCGCGCGCCGGGCCACCGTCGGCACGCCGACGGACGCCGAGTCCATCAACGTGCCGCCGACCAGGCCGGGCGCGGCCGAGAACGCGCACGAGGCCGAGCTGGCCCGCGAGGAGCACGAGACCTTCATCCCCGAACCTCCCCAGGCCGACGACCGCACCGACGCGGTCAGGTCGCGCGCCACGGAGGAGGAGTCCCTGACCGGGGGCCGCGCCGCGAAACGGTCCGGGAGCGAGCACCGCACCCAGGGCGACGACGCGGACGCGGTCCGGGAGGACATCAGGCAGACCCGCCGGGAGCTCGGCGAGACGGTGAGCGCCCTGGCGCGCAAGGCGGACGTCAAGAGCCGGGCAGCCGACGCGGCGGCCACGGCCAGAGGAAAGGCGAGCAGGATGGCAGGCACGGCCAAGGACAGGGCCACGGAGCTGGCGGAGACGGCCAAGGGCAAGACGGCCGAGATGACCGGCGCGGCCAAGGGCAAGGCGCACGAGGTGACGGGCGCCGCCAAGGGCAAGGCGCACGAGATGACCGGCAAGGCGCACGAGGTCGCGGGCAGGGTCGGCGAAAGGGTCGGCGACGCGACGCCGGAGCAGGTCAAGAAGCGCCCGGTGTTCGTGATGGTCGCGCTCGGGACGGTGGTGGCCCTGGTCGTGCGCCGCATGATGAGGCGCAACCAGGCCAAGTGACGCGTGGAGGCCCCCGACGGACCCGCCGAGCTGCCACGCCGGTCGTGGTGGCGGGTGATCAGAAGAACGTTCGCCGAGTTCAAGAACGACCGCGTCCAGGACCTGGCGGCGGCGCTGACGTACTACGCGGTGCTGTCGGTGTTCCCGGCGCTGATCGTGCTGGTGTCGCTGTTCGGCCTGCTGGGCCGCGACGACCTCGGCACGGTCGTGGGCTCCCTCGTCGTGCTCGCGCCGGAGGAGGCGCGCGGCCTGATCGCGGAGAGCGTGCGCGGGGTGCGAAGCACCGGCGGCGCGGGCCTGGTGGCGATCACCGGCCTGCTGGTCGCGCTGTGGTCGGCTTCCGGGTACATCGCCGCGTTCATCCGGGCGTGCAATGAGATCTACGACATCGAGGAGGGCCGCCCGTTCTGGAAGCTGACCCCGCTGCGGCTCGGCCTCACGGTCATGATGATGATCCTGCTGGTCGTGGGCGCGATCGCGGTCACGCTGACGGGCGAGCTGGCCGCCGCGGCCGGTGAGGCGCTCGGCCTCGGCGACGCCGCCGTGACGGCGTGGGACATCCTCAAGTGGCCGGTGCTGGCGCTCATCGCGGCCGGCCTGATCATGGTGCTGTACTGGGCGGCGCCGAACGTCCGCCAGCCGGGCATGCGCTGGATCACGCCCGGGGGCCTGCTCGCGGTCTTGCTGTGGGCGCTGGTCTCGGGCGGCTTCGCGCTGTACGTGGCGGGCTTCGGCTCCTACAACAAGACCTACGGCGCGCTCGCCGGGGTCGTGGTGTTCCTGATCTGGCTGTGGCTGTCGAACATGGCGCTGCTGTTCGGCGCCGAACTGGACGCCGAGCTCATCAGGGAGCGCGCCGCGGCCCAGGGCAGGCCCCCCGGGCGGGAGCCGTACGCGGTGCCGCGCGACCCGCCGGAGCCGGATGATCTGCCGGGCTGAAAGTGAGAGGCTTCGCGCATGGACTTCATCCGCGTGCGCGCCTCCTCCGACGGCGCGGAGACGATCTCGTCGTGGACCGGCGACGTCTATGGCTGGGAGCCCGGCGGCGGGCCGCATCACCTGTTCGGGTTCGAGGGCGTCAACGTGGCCAGGGCGGTGCGCGGCGACGACGGCGGCTGGCTGCTGCTGACCAGGGAGGCCGCCCTCTACCTCGACCCGCGCACCCGCGAGGTGCTCGACGTGTGGGACAACCCGCTGACCGGCCGCCGCGTGGAGGTGCAGCACGTCTTCAACGACCCGGTCAACCAGCGGCTGGGCGGCTACCCGGTGCCGGTGACGCGGCTGGGCGAGCAGGTGGTGTTCAACGTGGACGTGCGCCTGGCCTACCCGTCGCCGCTCAAGGTGGCCGACTATCCGGACAACTCGGCGGACGACACGTACCGGGCGATGGAGCTGTTCCAGTTCTTCGCCCGGGCGGCCGACGTCGAGTCGGAGCTGCCGGACGTGCCGAGCGTGTTCTCCTGGTGCCGGGTGTCGCCGTGGCTGCCGTGGATGGCGATGGCGCAGCGGCCGGGCGGGCTCGTCTACCACTGCCGGGGCGGCAAGGGCGCCGAGGTGCCGCCGAGGCTGCGCGAGCGCGCCGGGGAGCGGTTCCTGCACGCGCCGCAGGAGTGGTCGGCCCCCAACGTGACGAGCTGGACCGCGTTCGCGGATAAGGTCGGCCGATGAGCACCGATCTGTTCTGCGAGATCGTCGCGGGGGAGCGCCCGGCGACGATCGTCGGCTCCGACGAGGTGTCCGTCTCCTTCCTCGACACCCGGCCCGTGTTCAAGGGGCACGTGCTCGTGGTGCCGCGCGTGCACGCCGAGACGCTCGCCGACCTGACCGGGGTGGGGCCGTTCTTCGAGAGCGTCCAGCGCATGGCCCGCGCCGTGGAGGAGGGCCTGGAGGCGGGCGGCACGTTCGTCGCGATGAACAACCGGATCAGCCAGAGCGTCCCCCACCTGCACGTGCACGTGGTGCCCCGGGTCAAGAAGGACGGCCTGCGCGGCTTCTTCTGGCCGCGCACCACCTACTCCTCCGCCGACGAGGCCGCCTCCTACGCGGAGCGGATCGCCAAGGCGCTGGGCTGAGCCGGGCCGCACGGTGGGATACCTGGTCGGCGTCGCCGTGGTGGCCGTGCTCGTCGGCGTGCCCGCGATCGTGCTGTGGCGGGTCATGCGGGGCCGCCGCGACCTGGGCACCAGCCCGGCGGAGCGGGCCACGTTCGAGACGTTGCACACCGCGTCGCTGGCGGGGCCGCCGCTACGCGCCGGGCTCACCGCCGACGGCGCCCAGCGGGCCTCGCGCCACCTGCGCGAGCTGCTCGGCTCGGCCGCGCTCGCCATCACCGACGGCGAGCGCCTGCTCGTGTACGACGGCGCCGGCGACCATCACGCCGAGGACGCCTTCGAGCACGCCAGGGCGACCCTGCAGGACGGCCGCACCCAGGTCCTGGCGATCGACTGCGACCTGCTCGAATGCCCGGTCAGGAACGCCGTCGTGGTGCCGCTCACCACCGACGAGCGGGTCGTCGGCGCGCTGACCGCCTACGGCACGCACGCCTCCGCCGGGCTCGTCCGGGCCGCCCAGGAGGTCGCGGGCTGGGTCGACTCGCAGCTGGAGCTGGCCGAGCTCGACCGTTCGCGCACGCTGCTCATGGAGGCCGAGGTGCGGGCGCTGCGCGCGCAGATCTCGCCGCACTTCATCTACAACTCGCTGACGACGATCGCCTCGTTCGTCCGCACCGACCCGGAGCGGGCCCGCGAGCTGCTGCTGGAGTTCGCCGACTTCACCCGCTACTCCTTCCGCAGGCACGGCGAGTTCACCACGCTGGCCGAGGAGCTGCGCTCGATCGACCGCTACCTCATCCTGGAGCGGGCCCGCTTCGGCGACCAGCTCCAGGTCACGCTGCGCATCGCGCCCGAGGTGCTGCCGGTGGCGGTGCCGTTCCTGTGCCTGCAGCCGCTCGTGGAGAACGCCGTGCGCCACGGCCTGGAGAGCAAGGACGGCGTCGGCCGCATCTCCATCGTGGCGGAGGACGCCGGGGCCGAGTGCAGCATCAGCGTCGAGGACGACGGGCTCGGCATGGACCCCGACCGGCTGCGCCGCGTCCTGGCCGGGGAGACCGCCTCCGACGGCGGGATCGGCCTGGCCAACGTGGACGAGCGGCTGCGCCAGGTCTACGGCGACGAGTACGGGCTGGTGGTCGAGACCGGCCGCGGGGCGGGCACGAAGGTCAACGTCAGGTTGCCGAAGTATCACCCGGGCGTCTCGGCCCGTTGACCTGGATCTTCGTTGTCGGTTTTATCACTGTCTATGGCACAACTTCGGGTCCTCGCGGTCGACGACGAGCTTCCCGCCCTGGAAGACCTGTCGTACCTGCTGCGTGCCGACCCGCGGATCGGCGAGGTGGCGACCGCCAGGGACGGCTCGGCGGCGCTGCGGCTGCTGGACCGGGCGATCGCCGAGGGCAGGCCCATCGACGCGGTCTTCCTGGACATCCGGATGCGCGGCCTCGACGGGGTCGTGCTCGGCCGGCTGCTGTCGCAGTTCGCCAACCCGCCGCGGGTGGTGTTCGTCACCGCGTACGAGGAGCACGCCGTCGACGCGTTCGAGATCAAGGCCGAGGACTACCTGCTCAAACCCGTGCGGCCGGAGCGCCTGGCCGAGGCGATCCGGCGGGTGGCCGTATCGGCCGACGTGCCCGCCGACGGCGGCGAGAGCGACACCATCCCGGTCGAGCTGGGCGGCGTGACCCGGTTCGTCTCCAGCGCCGACGTGATCTACGTGGAGGCGCACGGCGACTACGCCCGCCTGCACACCGCCACCGGCAGCCACCTCGTGCGCATCCCGCTCGCCACGCTGGAGGAGCGCTGGTCGGCGGCCGGGTTCGTGCGCGTGCACCGCAGCCACCTGGTCGCCGTCAAGCACATCGAGGAGCTGCACATCGACTCCGGCCGGTGCTCGGTCCGCGTCCACGACACCGAGCTGCCCGTCAGCCGCCGCCACACCCGCGAGCTGCGCGACCTGCTCGTCCGCCGCGCCAGGAAGGGACGGCACGAGTGAGCCCCGAGCCGCGGCCGGGCCGGCGCACCGCCGTCACCAGCCCGCGCACCGCCGCCGCCCGCCGGCCCCGCCGCCCGGCCACCCGGGAGATCGACGAGCAGACCCACCTCGGCGAGGTCTACATGCGCTCGCTGCTGCGCACCCAGTTCCGGCTGGCGCTGTTCGTGTGCACGGTGCTCGGCTGCGTCGTGGGCGGGCTGCCGCTGCTGTTCCTGCTCATCCCCGAGCTGCGCGACGCCCACCTGCTCGGCGTCCCGCTCCCGTGGGCGGTGCTCGCCGGGCTCATCTACCCCGCCTTCGTCATCGGCGCCTGGCTGTACGTCCGGCAGGCCGAGCGCAACGAACGCCACTTCGCCGACCTGGTCGACCGTTCATGAGCCTGGCCGCCGTCGTCGTCGTCATGGTCGCGGCCGTGCTCATCGGCGCCTTCGGCATCCGCTTCTCGCGCACCACCTCCGACTTCTACGTCGCCTCCCGCACCGTCAGCCCGCTGTGGAACGCCTCCGCGATCGGCGGCGAGTACCTGTCGGCGGCCTCCTTCCTCGGCGTGGCCGGGCTCATCCTCAGCTACGGCGTCGACATGCTGTGGCTGCCCGTCGGGTGGACCGGCGGCTACCTGGTGCTGCTCGTGCTGGTGTCCGCGCCGCTGCGCCGCTCCGGCGCCTACACGCTGCCCGACTTCGCCGAGGCGCGGCTGGAGTCGATGGTGGTGCGGCGCACGGCCAGCGTGCTCGTCGTGCTCATCGGCTGGCTCTACCTGATGCCGCAGTTCCAGAGCGCCGGCCTGGTGCTGCGCACGATCACCGGGGCGCCGGTGTGGGCCGGCGGGCTGCTGGTGGCCGTCGTGGTCGCGGTCAACGTGCTGTCGGGCGGCATGCGCTCGATCACGTTCGTGCAGGCGTTCCAGTACTGGCTGAAGCTGACCGCGCTGGCCGTGCCGCTGGTGTTCCTGCTGCTGGCGTGGAAGGCCGACGGCGCCCCGGCGCTCGACCCGGTGGACGCCGCCGTCTGGCAGGTGCCGCTGGCCGGGGCCAAGGACTACGCCCTGTACTCGACGTACTCGCTGATCCTGGCCACGTTCCTGGGCACGATGGGGCTGCCGCACGTGCTCGTCCGCTTCTACACCAACCCCGACGGGCGGGCCGCCCGCCGCACCACGCTCGTCGTGCTGTCGCTGCTCGGCGCCTTCTACCTGCTGCCCGCGCTGTACGGCTGGCTCGGCCGCATCTACGCGCCCGACCTCGTCCGCACCGACGCCGTGGTGCTGACGCTGCCGGCCCGCATGGTCGGCGGCACGCTCGGCGACCTGCTGACGGCGCTGGTCACCGCCGGGGCGTTCGCGGCGTTCCTGTCCACCTCGTCCGGGCTGACCGTGTCGGTCGCCGGGGTGATCGCCCAGGACCTGCTCAAGGGCGGCGTGCGCTCGTTCCGGATCGCCACGCTCATGGCCGTCGCCGTGCCGCTCGGGCTGGCGCTGTGGGCGCGGGCGCTGCCGGTCGCCGACGTGGTGGGGCTGGCGTTCGCGGTCGCCGCCTCGTCGTTCTGCCCGCTGCTCGTGCTCGGCATCTGGTGGCGGCGCCTGTCCACCACCGGCGCGCTCGCCGGGCTGTTCGTCGGCGGCGGCCTGGCCTGCTCGGCCGTGCTCGCCACCATCACCGGCGGCCCGTACGAGGGCCTGGCGGGCGCCCTGCTGGCCCAGCCCGCCGCGTGGACGGTGCCGATCGCGTTCGCGGTGATGGTGTCGGTGTCGTTCCTGACGCCCGACCGGGTGCCGCTGGGCGTGGCCAGGACGATGGTCCGCCTGCACACCCCGGAGAACCTCGACCTCGACCGGGGCGACTGGCGGCCCCGGGGGTGACGGGCGGGCGCTGTCCTAGGGTGGGCCGTCATGGATGACGAGTGGATCTGCGCCCGGCTGGGCGAGGACGAGCCGTGGCAGCTCGGCGCGGTCAACCCGCCGGTGTTCGGCAACAGCGTGTTCACCTTCGGCTCGATGGCGGAGCTCGGCGCGGCGATCAGGGACGAGGACGAGCGCTACGTCTACTGGCGGGGCACCAACCCGACCGTCGACCTGTTGCAGCGCAAGCTGGCCGCGCTGGAGCGGGCCGAGCGGGCCAAGTGCTTCGGCTCCGGGATGGGCGCGATCTCGGCGGCGATCTCGTCGCTGGTGTCGGCCGGGGACCACGTGCTGGTGCTGGGCGCCGTCTACGGGCCGACCACGCAGTTCCTGCGCTACCTGGAGAAGTTCGGCGTCACCCACACGCACGCGGCCGACCTGGCGGCGTGCGAGGAGGCGGTGCGGCCCGGCACCCGGCTGCTGTACTTCGAGTCGCCCTCCTACATGCGCTACGAGATCTTCGACCTGGAGGCCGTCGCCGGGTGGGCGCGCGGCCACGGGCTGGTCACCGTGATGGACAACACCTGGTCGACGCCGCTGTTCCAGAAGCCGCTGACCAAGGGCGTGGACCTGGTCGTGCACTCGCTGTCGAAGTACGCGGGCGGGCACAGCGACGTGGTCGGCGGCGTGGTGGCGGGCCCGGCGCGGCTGATCAGGCCGCTGGCGCTGACCGAATACCAGCTGTACGGCGCGGCCATGTCGCCGCACGACGCCGCCCGGGTGATCAAGGGCCTGCGCACGCTGCCCGTACGGATGGCCGCGCACCAGGAGCGCGGCCTGGCGGTCGCCGCGTACCTGGAGGGACATCCGGCCGTACGCCGGGTCAACCACCCCGGCCTGCCCTCGCATCCCGGCCACGGCGTCGCGCGCGGCCAGATGTCGGGCTTCTCCAGCCTGTTCAGCGTGGAGCTGGACACGGACTCGCGCGCCGAGGTGGGCGCCTTCCTCGACGGGCTGCGGCACTTCCGGATCGGCGTGTCGTGGGGCGGGTTCGAGAGCCTGGTCAACGCGCCCGCGCTGACCGTCGAGGAGAGCGTGCGGGCCACCATGGGCGTCCCGGTGGGCCTGGTGCGCCTGGCGGTCGGCCTGGAGCCCGCCGCCACGCTGATCGAGGACCTGGGCGGCGCGCTGGGCGGAATCGCCTGACCGTTCGTCGTACATAAGGGACCATTCACCGCAACCCCTGACCAGCTGAACGCCGTTCGGCGGCGGCTCGCCGAACAGCCCTGCGAGACCCCTCCACCGCGGGTAGGTTGCGCTCTTACCTTGTGCGTGATCCGCATCACAGTGGAGGTCTCGTGACGACCAGAGAACATGACGCGTCCGTTTACGAACAGGTGCAGAGGAGCAGCGAGTTCCAGGAGCTGAAGAGCCGCTTCAGGCGGTGGACGTTCCCCATGACGGCGGCCTTCCTGGTGTGGTACCTGCTGTACGTGGTGCTGTCGGGATGGGCCCGCGACTTCATGGGCATCAAGCTGCTCGGTGACATCAACGTCGGGCTGATCCTCGGGCTGCTGCAGTTCGTGACGACGTTCCTCATCGCCTGGGCCTACTCCAGGCACGCCGGGAAGAAGCTCGACCCGATCGCCGACAAGCTCCGCCACGAGGTCGAGGAGAAGACCAAGTGAGCTCCACCACCCTCGCCACGATCCTCTTCCTCGTCTTCGTCGCGGCCACGCTCGGCATCACCTTCTGGGCCAGCCGCCAGACCAAGACCGCCGCCGACTACTACGCCGGCGGGCGCTCCTTCAGCGGCGTGCAGAACGGCCTGGCCATCGGCGGCGACTACATGTCCGCCGCCTCCTTCCTCGGCATCGCCGGCATCATCGCGCTGTCCGGCTACGACGGGTTCCTGTACTCCATCGGCTTCCTCGTGGCGTGGCTCGTCGCGCTGCTGCTGGTGGCCGAGCTCATGCGCAACTCCGGCAAGTTCACCATGGCCGACGTGCTGGCCTTCCGGATGAGCCCGCGACCCGTCCGCACCGCCGCCGGCGTCTCGACCATCGTCGTCAGCATCTTCTACCTGCTCGCCCAGATGGTCGGCGCGGGCGCCCTGGTCGGCCTGCTGCTCGGCATCACCTCCGAGGCCGGCAAGATCTGGACGATCGTCGCCGTCGGCGCCCTCATGATCGTGTACGTGGTCTTCGGCGGCATGAAGGGCACCACCTGGGTCCAGATCGTCAAGGCCGTGCTGCTGATGACCGGCGCCGCCCTGGTGACCGTGCTGGTGCTGGGCAAGTTCGGCTTCAACCTGTCGGCGCTGCTCGGCCAGGCCGCCGCCACCAGCGGACCCAAGGCCAACCCCGACAGCTTCCTCATCCCCGGCCTCAAGTACGGCACCGAGGCGCAGGGCATCGCCGGCAAGATCGACCTGATCAGCCTCGGCCTCGCCCTCGTGCTCGGCACCGCCGGCCTGCCGCACATCCTCATCCGCTTCTACACCGTCCCCACCGCCAAGGACGCCCGCAAGTCCGTCCTCTGGGGCATCGGCATCATCGGCGTGTTCTACCTGCTCACGCTCGTCCTCGGCTTCGGCGCCGCCGCCCTGGTCGGCAGGGAGGCCATCGTCGCCCAGGACCCCGGAGGCAACACCGCCGCGCCGCTGCTCGCGCTGCGGATCGGCGAGGAGATCTTCGGCTCGGTCGGCGGCACGCTGCTGCTGGCCTTCATCGGCGCCGTCGCCTTCGCCACCATCCTCGCGGTGGTCGCCGGCCTCACGCTCGCCTCCTCCTCCAGCTTCGCCCACGACCTGTACGCGCACGTCTTCCGGCGCGGCCAGGCCAGCGAGCGGCAGGAGGTCGTCGTGGCCCGGATCTCCGCCCTGGTCATCGGCGCCGTCGCCATCGGCCTGAGCATCCTCGCGCAGAGCCAGAACGTCGCCTTCCTGGTCGCCCTGGCCTTCGCCGTGGCCGCCTCGGGCAACCTGCCGGCGATCCTCTACAGCCTGTTCTGGAAGAGGTTCAACACGACCGGCGCCGTCAGCGCCATCTACGGCGGCCTGCTGTCCGCCCTGGTGCTGGTCATCTTCTCGCCGGTCGTCTCCGGCAGCAAGGCCGCCCTGTTCAAGGACGCCGACTTCGCCTGGTTCCCGCTCAGCAACCCGGGCATCGTCTCGATCCCGCTCGGCTTCCTGTGCGGCTGGCTCGGCACGATCCTGAGCAAGGAGTACAACGCGGCCAAGTACGCCGAGATCGAGGTCCGCTCCCTCACCGGGGTGGGGGCGGAGAAGGCCGCCGACCACTGACGGCCGCCGCGGGCCCGGCACCCCCTCCGCCGGGCCCGCCTTCCCCCCGCCGCCCCGGCCACGCCATGATCGTCGAGTGAGCAGACACGGGTACGACCCCTTCGGCAGCGACGAGGCGATGGACGTCCAGGACCACCTGCACGGCCTGGCCGACCCGCTGCCCGTGCTGGTCCAGATCCTGGAGGCGGTGCACGCCGAGGACAGCCTGATCCTGCCGGACGTCGCCGAGGCTGGCCTGGCCGCCGCCGGCGAGGTGGCCCTGCTCCTCGACCCGGCCCTCGACCCGTCGTCCCCGCGGCTGCCCGTCCCCGTGGACGACCGGCTGCGCACGATCGCGCTGGAGGTCATGGAGTCGCTCGTCCAGCCGTGGGACCGGCGCACCGGCGCGTGCTGCCTGTACGGCCTGTGGCGCGACCCGGACGGGGACGCGCACTACCGGCGGGCGCTGGAGCCGTACCTGCGGGCGCTGGCCGCCGGGGCGCACCTGCCTCGACCCGCCGCACGATCCCGGCTACTCCTGGACGACCGTGCCGCCGCGCGACGCCCGCCGGGCACGAGCCGACGACGAGGATCGGCCGGGGCCCTTCGCCGGCGACGAGCGCCGGGCGGAGGCGGCGCGGCTGTCCGCCCTCGCCCACGCGCCCGCCGAGCAGGCGCTGATGCGGCGGCTCGGCCTGCCCGCCCACGAGGCGCGCCGGCTCGCCGGGGCCTTCATGCGGGCGGCCCGGACGCTGACCGACGGCCTGCGGCACGACGCGGCGGCGCTCGGCGACGGCGCCCCGGCCGACGAGGGCCACCGCGTGCGCACTCTCGCCGACCTGGGCCCGCACCGGGTGCACGCCCTGGCCGAGCTGCCGTGGCCGTACGCCGGGGCCTACGACGCCGCCTTCACCCGCCGCTTCCTCGCCACGGTCGAGGACGTCGGCGACCGGCTGGCCACGAAGGGACGCCTGCGCCCCAAGACGGTCGCCGAGGACCTGGCGCTGCTGCTCGTGGTGCACCACGCGGTCGAGCTGGCCCCGGTGTGCGAGCCGGAGCGGGCCGAGGCGGCGGCGGGCCCGGCCGGGCGGCTGTCAAGAGCCCTCGCCACCCCGCCGTCCGCCTACCGCCTGGCGCGCGTGCTGCCGCGGCTCGCGCATCTGATGACGTTCCCGGAACCCGTACGGATCCCGCCGGACCGCTGGTTCAGCCCACCGGCTCGGCCCGCAGCCGGGCGGAGTGCTTCACCAGCGTGATGAGCACCTCCCGGCTGGAGTGCCGCCGCCGCGCGTCGCACAGGATGATCGGAACCGACGGGTCGAGCTGGAGCGCCAGCCGTACCTCGTCGACCTCGAACGTCGGCGCGCCGTCGAAGCAGTTGACCGCCACCACGAACGGCGTGCCGCGCCGCTCGAAGTAGTCGACCGACGGGAAGCAGTCGGCCAGCCGCCGCGTGTCGGCCAGGATGACCGCCCCGAGCGAGCCCTCCGCCAGCTCGTCCCACACGAACCAGAACCGCTCCTGCCCGGGCGTGCCGAACAGGTAGAGGACGTACTCGTCGCCCAGCGTGATCCGGCCGAAGTCCATCGCGACCGTCGTCGTCCGCTTGGCCTCGACGCTCGACAGGTCGTCGACGCCGACGCCCCGGTCGGTCAGCACCTCCTCCGTGCGCAGCGGCCTGGTCTCGGAGACCGCGCCGACCAGCGTCGTCTTGCCCGCGCCGAACCCTCCGGCGATGAGGATCTTGATCGCCGTCGGCAGGCGCGGGCGGTCAGAGCGATCGAAGACCATCGAGCACCGCCCTGTACATCTTCATGTCACGCATGTCCACCTCGGATTGCGGTTCCTGGGCCGAGACGAGCTCCCTGTCGAACAGGTCGCCGAGCAGCACGCGGATGGTGCCCGCGGGCAGGTCAAGATGGGCGGCGATCTCCGCCACGGATTTCGGTTCGCGGCAGAGCCGGAGGATCGAGTGGTGCTCCGGGTCGAGCCCCGCCTCCGGCCCCGGCGGCGGGCCGACGGAGACCGCCATGGAGATCAGGTCGAACTTGCCGTGCACGGGCGCGGTGCGCCCGCGCGTCACCACGTACGGACGGACGATCTCGGGGTCGACCCAGTGCTCCTCGGTCACAGGTCGCTCCCGGTCCTGGCCCCGGACGTCAGGTACTGGCCGACGCGCGCCACCAGCATCGCCATCTCGTAGGCGACCAGGCCGATGTCGGCGCCCTGCCCGCACAGCACGGCCAGGCACGCCCGCTGCCCCGCCACGGTCACCACGAGAAACTGCGAACGCCATTCCACCACCGTCTGCTTGACCGGGCCGCCGCCCACGTGCTCGGAGACGCCCTTGGCCAGGCTCTGCAGGCCGGAGGCCACGGCCGACAGGTGCTCGCCGTCGGTCCGCTGCAGCCCGGCAGACGAGGCCATCAGCAGCCCGTCGGACGACAGCACGATCGCGTGCTCGGCGTCCTTCACGCGGCCGACCAGGTCGTCGAGAAGCCAGTTCAGGTCTGTGCCGGCACCCGGTGTCACGTATCGCCTCCTGCCCGCTCGTCCATGAGTTTGGCCGCCTCGGTCCTGCCGAGCCGGGTGCCCGACTGCAAAGATCCCATCCGCGCCCGGATCTCCTCCGGGGTCGGCTCGTCCTCGTCCCGCTCGGGCTCGGGCGGGGCGGCCGGGGCCTCCTCGCGCAGCGCCGGGGCCAGGTTCGCCTGCGGCACCCGCAGGGGGAGCCCGCCGGGCGTGAACCTCGCCGCCTCGCCGTCGCCTTCCGCGCTCCCGTCCGGCTGGGCGGTCGTGGTCGCCTCCCCTTCTGACGGCCCGGGGTCCGGCGGCTCGGCCTCCCGGGCGTCCTCCGGCGCCGCCGCCACCTTGAGCGGCCGCACGTTCTCCGTCGGCAGCGCCCGCACGTTCTCGCCGGGCAGCGGGCGGCCGGCGTCCGCGGGGACGCGCCGCACGGCCGTGGCCGTGCCCGCGCCCTGACCCGCCGGGCCCGGCACTCCCGCCAGCGCCGCCGGGCGGCGGGGCAGGCTCGCCACCGGCTCGCCGCCGGGCTCCGGCCCCTCGCTCAGCTCCACCAGCTCCTGCGGCAGCAGCACCACCACCGTGGTGCCGCCGTACGGCGACGGCTTGAGCACCACCTGGATGTCGTGCCGCTCGGCCAGCCGGCTCACCACGTACAGCCCGAGCCGCGCCGTGCCCGTGATCCGGAACTCCGGCGGGTCGGCGATCCGCTCGTTGGCCGCCGCCAGGTCCTCGGGCTTCATGCCCAGCCCGCGGTCCTCGATCTCGACCACGTACCCGTTGGCCACCATCTGCCCGCTCACCTGCACGCTCGTGTACGGCGGCGAGAACGACACGGCGTTCTCGATGAGCTCGGCCAGCAGGTGGATGACGTCACCCACGGCCCGGCCGACGAGCACCACGTCGCCCATCGGCATGAGCGTGACCCGCGTGTAGTCCTCGACCTCGGCCAGCGCGCCGCGCACCACGTCGACCATCGGCACCGAGCGCCGCCAGGTGCGGGCGGGGGAGGAGCCGGACAGCACGATGAGGTTCTCGGCGTTGCGCCGCATGCGGATGGCCAGGTGGTCCAGCCGGAAGAGCTCCTTCAGCTCCTCGGGGTCGGTCTCGCGGCGCTCCATCACGTCCAGCACGGTGAGCTGCCGGTGCACCAGGCCCTGCGTGCGGCGGGCCAGGCTGAGCAGGATGTCGCGGATGCTGCGCCGCAGCTCCGCCTGCTCGGCGGCGACGCTCACCGCGGTGCGCTGCACCGTGTTGAACGCCTGTCCCACCTGCCCGATCTCGTCGTCGCCGAAGTCCAGGTCGGGCACCTCGCGGGAGACGTCCACGACCTCGCCGTGCCCGATCCGCTCGACCACGCCGGGCAGCCGCTCGTCCGACAGCTCGTGCGCGGCGTCGCGCAGCTTCTTGAGCTGGGCCAGCAGCGACCGCGTCGTGGTGATCGACAGCACGATCGAGGCCACGACGGCGACCAGGCCGAGCCCGCCGGCCAGCAGCAGGCGGGCGATGACGCCGACCGCGCCGGGGACGGCCCGCTCGACCAGCCGGTCACCGCCGTCGACGATGATCTTCTCGAGGCCGGCGCGGGCCGGCTCGGCGGTCGCCTGCCACTCGGCGGCGGTGACCGGCGGCGGCCCGGCGTTGTCGATCTGCGTGACGAGCCGCTGTTCCAGCTCCTGCAGCCGCAGCGCGGGCTTGCTCCTGGTCCACGCCTCGTACGCGGCCCGGTCGGGCGCGGGCAGCTGCTCGGCGGCCTGCTCCAGGTTGTAGCGGTAGATGCCGGTGCCGCGCACGAACGCGGTGTACTCGGCGGGCGTGAACTGCCCGCGCGCCAGCACCCGCGCCACCATCGCGTCGGTGCGAGCCAGGCTCTCGCTGGCCCGGCTGAGCGCCAGCATGGTCCGGGCGTCCTTGGCGATCTCCTTGTCGTCGAGCGAGGCCACCGAGTCGAACATGTCGTAGAGCGAGTCGATGATGTGGTCGTACGCGCTCGCCGCCGTCATGCGGCCGGGCCCGGCCGCGTCGATGGCCTTGCGCGTGGCGGGGAGCTTGGCGACGCTCGTGAGCGCCTCGTTCAGGCGGCCGGTCAGCACGTCGTCGGCCGCGAGCTGCACCAGGGTGCCGCCCGCGCTCTCCCGCAGGGCGGCGCCGGCGGCGTCGGTCCTGGCCCGCTGCTCGCGCAGGGCCTGGCCAGGCAGGGGACCGCCCGTGCCGATGCCGGCCATCGTCAGGCGGCGCTCGCGCTGGAGCTCGGCCAGCAGCCGTTCGCTGGGCTGCACCGCCTCGCTGTCGACCGTGGTGGCGCCGACCAGGTTCACGCCTTCGCGCAGCGTCACCCATGCGGCGAACGCCCACAGCGCGACCAGGGACATCAGCAGTGCTGTCACCTTTGTTCGCACGCGCGTATTGCGCAAACGCATATAAGCCATCCAGGTAAGGGGATTGCGTCAAACTGGAAGTCAAGCTATAGAGCGATATTTCCGACATCCAGTGCCGGGCTTACCTTAGCAATGGCTCAAACCCACCTCAAGCCGGGTACCTGCCCGTTAATAGCGTTACGTCCGAATTTGTCCTGTCTTCGCCTTGGTCTCGCACAGGTGTAACGCCGCCAGGATCGCGGACCGTACGATCGCGAACGGCGTGTAAAGGTCCTTGTCATGCCACAACGGCGGATGCTCCGAAATATCCGCTACCGTGCGCAAATACCGATATCCACGGTCGACGGCAGACTCGTACTGCTCGTCCAGTTCCCCGTCGCACGCGAGCAGCGTCTGCAGCGCGTACGCGGTCTCCTCCAGCGTGCCCTCCCAGCGGCCCCACGAGCCGTCCGGCCGCTGCGCGGACAGCACCCACGCGCGCGCCCGCCGGATCGCCTCCGCCCGCCCCGGCCCGCCGTACTCGCCGAGCGCCAGCACGCAGCTCAGCGTCGCGTAGAACGGAGAGGCGTGCCAGCGGTCGTCCCAGCTCCCGTCGGGCTGCTGCCGGTCGGCCAGCAGCGCCGACAGCCTGCGCACCACCGGCTCGTACGCCCGCGCGCGGTCCGGGCGGCGCGCCGCGTACGCCCCGAACGCGTCCAGGACGTGCGCGTTCACGCTCACGGAGAAGCCGTCCTCGCCCTGCCAGGTGCAGAAGTGCGTGCCCACGTCGAACTCCAGCAGGCTCGCCGGATCGTGCGGCTGCCCCACCAGCGCCAGCGCGTACAGCGCCACGGACGTCGTGTCGGCGTCCGCCGGAAGCCCCGGGCCGGCCGGCGTGCCCGCCGGGCCGATCGCCGCCCGCAGGTCCGCCACCATCTCCGGCGGCGCCGTCACCGGCACCCCGGCCCTGACCAGCCAGCTCAGCACCCAGCCGCGCTCGAACACGGTGATCGGGAACCCCACCGGCACCGGCCCCCCGTACCGGCTGACCACCGCCTCCAGGTGCGCCCGGACCACTTCCCCCTGCCCCCCGTCCGCACCGGGGGCGAGGCTGCCGTCGAAGGAGGACGACCCCCGGGAGGCGGCCCCACCGGACCCCTCCGGAACGTGGAGGTCCGCCGGTCCGGCCAGGAGGAGCGGCCCCGCCACCGTCGCCGGCCCCGCCGGGACCGGGCGCGCCGGGGCGTCGAGCAGGGCGGTCCTTCCCGCCGGCCCGCGGCCCGCGAGCGCGTCGGCGGGCTCGCCGGGGCGCGTGCCCGGACGCGGGTCCGGGTGCACGGCGCCGAGCCAGGCGGCGGTGGCGGCGGGGGAGGCGCCGATGGTGCCGATGGGGGTCGGCCGCACCGCGTGCGCGTTGCCCGCCGCGGGCCCCGCCACCTCCAGCGCGTGCAGCAGCTTCTCCGGCAGCGCGGCCCCGGACCGGACGACGTGCCGGAGCCGTTCGACCCGCGCGAAGTCCATCCCGTCGGGCAGCGGCAGCGGCGCCCCCACCGCGTGCGCGTTGATGAGCGCGACCAGCGACGGCACGATCAGCTCCACCGCCGGCATGTCGGGCAGCTCCACCGGCCCGGCCAGCCACGGTCGCAGCACCCGCAGCCCGCGCTCCGCCGCCTCCCGCAGCTCGGCGTCACGCTCGGCCCAGGAGGCGCCGCCCGCCGACAGCAGCGCCTCCGTGGCGCTCAGCGTCGGCACCAGCCCGTACCCGTCGGGCGCCCCCCACGACCCGTCGGGAAGCTGCCGCTCCAGCAGGTACGCGACCCGTTCGCGGTGCCCGGTGAGCCACGGCGCGAGCGTGACGAGGCGGCCCGTCTCGTAGATGGACGCCGACACCTGCCCCCACGGCAGCGCCATCAGCGTGGAGACCAGGGCCGCCGCCTCGCGGGCGACGTTCACAGCGCCCCCCAGAAGTCCGCCAAGCCGTAGAAGCCCGTGTTGAACGTCAACTGTCGCTCCAGGTAGAGGGCGGTACGCGGCGCGGTGTCGCGCAGCGGCTCGATGAGGGCGACGGCGCGCTGCGACAGCTCGCCCATCCGGGCCGTCACCTCGGCGTGCCCGGCGCCGAGCGTGAGCGCGTTCACGTCGCCCCAGCCGGCTTCGCGGTCGCGGGTGGCGAGGTCGTTCAGCAGCCGCAGGTAGCGCTGCACCTCGTCGCCGACGGCGCGGACCCGGTCGAGGTTGGCGAGCGTCCACGGGTCGCCGGTGGCGTTCCAGTGCGCGAGGTTGACGAACGAGGAGCCGGTGCTGTCGGCGTTGTCCAGGTACGTCGCCAGGTCCGGCCGGTCGCCGGTGCGCCAGTCCCATTCGCGGGCCATGGCGGCCAGCATGCGTCCGAGCTGGTCGCGCCAGGCGGGGGAGCCGGCCTCGTCGCGCAGCTCGGCGAGGAAGTGGGTGGCGGGGGTGCGCGGTTCGGCGCCGTCGGCCACGGCCAGGCAGGCGCCGACGAGGTCGGCCACCTCGTCGCGGGAGGTGGCGACGTGGTCGATGAGCAGGTCCACCGCGAACACCCACAGCGCCGCCCGGTTGACCGCGCGCAGCTCGCGGGCCGTCGCCCAGGGCGAGCCGAACGCGCCCACGAGCGCCAGCGAGTGGTAGAACCCGGCGTCGAACGGCTTGGCGGGGAACAGTTCGGGGTGCCGCCCGGCGTCGCGGGCCAGCTCGCGGGCGCACTCGACGGCCAGCGCGCACGTCCGCCCCAGCTCCGCGCCGCCGACGGCGGGCATCGACCCGTCGATCCCGCTCGTCCGGCCGGTCCCGCTGTCCGCGATCATGACCGTGCCGCCGGGACGAGCGTCATCGTCAGCCCCGTCGTGGGCCGCAGCGTCGAGGCCAGCCGGGGCGCCACCGGCCCGGGCGTGTGCAGCACCGGCCGGTACGAGCGCAGGATCCCGGCGAGCAGCAGTTGCGCCTCCATCATGAACAGGTGCGGCCCCACGCACGAGTGCGGCCCGGCCGCGAACGGGAAGTACGCGTACCGCGACCGCCGTCTCTCGTTCCCCGGCGCGAACCGCTCGGGGTCGAACTCCAGCGGGCGCTCCCACACCTGCGGCAGCCGCTGCGTCAGGAACGGGCTCAGCACCACCGTGGCGCCCGCCTCGATCGCCACGCCGTCGATCACGTCGTCCGCGAGCGCCTTGCGCGGCAGGATCCAGCCCGGCGGGTACAGCCGCAGCAGCTCGCTGAGGAACATCCGCAGGTACGTCAGCGCGGGCAGATGGCCGACCGTGACCGGGCCGTCGCCGACGACCCGGGTGATCTCCTCGTACACCTTGGCCGCGATCTCCGGATGGGCGTCGAGCACCGGCCACACCCAGGTCAGCGCCGTGGCGGCGGTCTCGGTGGCGGCGCCGTGGATGGCCACCATGTCGTCGCGCACCCGCCGGTCGCCCTTGTCGGCGTACGGGGCCCGGCACAGTGCCGAGACGACGTCGCCCGCGCTGTCACCGCTGCCCTCGCGCTGCCGAGCGTGCTCGATGCGCGGGTACACGACCTCGTCGATGGTCGCCACGGCCCGGCCGAACGCCCGGTCACCGGGCATCGGACAGCGCTGCGGCACCGACGGCAGCACGAGCCTGATGGCCCGCGCCGTCACGCCGGTGTCGTAGGCCGGGGCCAGCCGGTCGATGTCCGCGCCGGAGATCGACTCGCCGAAGAACAGCCGCACGGTCGTCGCGTGCACGATCGCGGACATGGCCGCCGCCACGTCGAACGGCCGCCCCGGCGTCAGCGTCCCGTCCACCAGCTCGGCGATGATCGCGGCCATCCGCTCGCCGAGCCCTTCGAGCTGCCGGGCGGTGAACAGCGGCTGCACGATGCGCCTGCTCTCCGCCCAGTCGGGGCCGTCTGACAGGATGCCCTTGCCGATCAGCGGCGCCAGCGGGTCCCAGAACATGCCCTCGCGCACGTAGTTGGGCTGGTTGCCGCGTAACACGTGCTGGACGTGATCGGGATGGGTGATCAGGTATGGCTGGAACGGTCCCATGTTCAGACGGACCAGCTCGCCGCCCGCCCGGGCGCCGGCTTCCTCGAAGGCGTCGATGGGGGAGCGGTGGTGCCTGGCCAGCGCGCGGAGGAAGGGGAGGATCCTGGCTCGTCTGGCGGCTTCGGTCCCGGTGGACACGCGGCTCTCCTCCATGTCCGTCTCAGCTGTCGGACATCTCCTGACAAAAGTTAGTGATCAGGGTGGAGTATCACATGATGCTGCATATAGATTCAAGATCGTACGTTGGGTAGGAGATGTCATGACCGTCGGCCAGTCCGCGGCCCCCGGCCCCGCCGGCGACGCGATCGCCCGCTGCCGCCGGCTGCTGGAGCCCGCGCTGCGGGAGGCCGTGTCGGGCCTGCATCCGTGGGGCGCCAGGATGGCCGCGTTCACGCTCGGCTGGTCCGACGTGGACGGGCGACCGGCCGACGGTGACGGCGGCAAGCACCTGCGGCCCGCCATCGCGATGCTCGCGGCCGAGGCCGCCGGCGCGCCGCTGGAGGCCGGGCTGCCGGGCGCGGTCGCGGTGGAGCTCGTGCACGCGTTCTCGCTGGTGCACGACGACATCATGGACGCCGACGAGCGGCGCAGGCACCGCCAGGCGCTGTGGAAGGCGTACGGCGTGGGGCCCGCGCTGCTGACCGGCGACGCGCTGCTCGCGCTGGCCGTCGCCCGGCTGGCGGGGACCGGCGAGCCCATGCGCCACCTGTCCAGGGCGCTGGTCGAGCTCGTCCAGGGGCAGACGCGCGACCTGGCCTTCGAGAGCCGCCCCTGGCTCGGCCGCGACGCCGTCACCGTCGCCGAGTACGAGGTGATGGCCGCAGGCAAGACCGGAAGCCTGCTCGCCGCCGCCGCCGCGACCGGCGTCGCGCTCGGCGGCCGGCCCGAGCTCGCCGAAACCGCCTGGGACATGGGGTGCGCGTTCGGCGTCGCCTTCCAGATCTACGACGACGTGCTCGGCATCTGGGGCGACCCGGCCGTCACGGGCAAACCCATCCACAGCGACCTGCGGCGCGGCAAGAAGACGCTCCCCGTCCTGGCCGTCCTGTCCGCGGGCAGCCCGCCGGCCGCCGAGCTGGCCGCCGCCCTCGACGCCGCCGCCCTGGACGGCCCCGCCTCGGGTGACCCCGCGCCGGGCCACGCGGCCCCGGACGACGACGCCGTACGGCACGCCGCCCGGCTCGTCGAGCACGCCGGAGGCAGGCGGGCGGCCCTCGACCTGGCCGCCCGGCACGCCGCCTCGGCCCTGGAGCTCATGGACGCCTGCCTCCCCGGCGACACCGCCCTGCGCGCCCTCTGCCTCACGCTCGTCGACCGCATCCGCTGACCCGGGCGAGGCCGTACCGGCTGACTCCCGCCGAACCCCGTCGGACCTCGCCGAACCCCGTTGAACTCGCTGAACCTCCCCCCGGATGCGGCGGAACCGTCAGGGGCGGGAGGCCTCGTCGAGGAGGGCGAGCTCGTCGTCCGACAGCGTCAGCTCCGCCGCCGCCAGCAGCGGCCCGAGCTGCGTGAGGTCACGCCCGCTGGTGATCGCCGAGGTGATCGTCGGCTGGGCGGCCAGCCACGCCAGCGCGACCGTGGCGGGCTTGACCCCGCGCTCGGCGGCCACCTTGGCCAGCGCCTCCAGCGTGCGCAGCCCGTACTCGAACTTCAGGTAGCGGGCCGCCTGGGCGGCGCGCGGGCTGTCGACGGTGACGCCCGGCGCGTACTTTCCCGTCAGGAAGCCGCGCGCCAGCCCGAAGTACGGCGTGCTGGACAGCCCCTCGCGCGCCACGACGTCACGCAGCTCGCCCTCGTAGCCGCGCTCCACCAGGTTGTACGGCTGCTGGAGGGCGACGTACGCCGGCAGGCCCTCCTCCCGCGCCACCTTCAGCGCCTCGGCGAGCCGGTCGGCGGCGTAGTTGGAGGCGCCGACGTGCCGCACCTTCCCCTCGGTGACCAGCTCGCCGAACGCGCCCAGCGACTCGGCCAGCGGCGTGTCGGTGTCGTCCACGTGCGCCCAGTAGAGGTCGATCCGGTCGGTGCGCAGGCGGCGCAGCGAGTTCTCCACGGCGGTGCGGATCGTGCGCGGGGCCAGGCCCTTCAGCCCCTCCAGCATGCCGACCTTGGTGGCGAGCACGAGCGTGTCACGGTTGCGGCGGGTGGCCATCCACTCGCCGATGAAGGACTCCGACGTGGACTCGCCGGTGACCCAGTACGGGTAGACGTCGGCGGTGTCGATGAAGTTGCCGCCGGCCTCGGTGTAGGCGTCGAGGATCGCGAACGAGGTCTCCTTGTCCGCCGTCCAGCCGAAGACGTTGGTGCCGAGCGCTATGGGGTGCACGGACAGGTCCGTGGTGCCGATCGATCTCATCTCGTCATTATCGGCACGTCCGGCCCGAAGATCGGGGAGCCGCGCGAGCCGCGGGGCTAGCCGGAGGCCGGGGCGGCGGCGTCGCTGTAGGCGTCGGCCTCGGCCGCCATGCCCTCCAGCAGCTCGTCCAGCGCCGCCCGCAGATGCCCGGCCAGGCTCCACACATCGGACATGCGCTCCGGGCACGCCACCACGCCGAAGTCGAGCATGCCGTCGTAGGAGAAGCACGTGATGCTGACGCCGCCCGTCATGTCCGTCAGCACCGACATCGGGTAGTACGACAGCACCCGCCCCCCGCACAGGTAGAGCGGGAACTGCGGGCCGGGGACGTTGCTGATGATCAGGTTGATCGGCGGGAACGCCACCGACGCCAGCCGGAAGATCGCCGGAGTCGCCAGGGCGGTAACCGGCGCGGGCAGCATCGAGCACAGCTCGTCCAGCCACTGCGCGGGCGCCACCGCGAACCGCCGCTTGGCCGCCGCCATCGCCGTCCCCACCTCGCGCAGCCGTACGCGGGCATCGGGCTCGTGCGTGGGCAGCGGGGCGATCAGCGCGGAGATCTGGTTGCCGACCGCGTCCCGCGCCTCCGGCTCCCGCACCGCCACGGGCACAGCCGCGACCAGCGGCCCCTCGGGCAGCGCGTCCCGCTCCGACAGCCACGACCGCAGCGCCGACGTGCACAACGCCATGACCACGTCGTTCACGCTCAGACCGTGCGCGCGGGCGACGGTTTTCACGTCCTTGAGCGACACCGACCCGAACGCCAGCCGCCGTCCCGCGCTGATCGGGCCGTTGAACGGCGTCCGCGGCGCGATCATCCCCGGCCCCTCCGGCACCTCCGGCCGGGGCCGCCGATCACCCGCCAGCGCCCGCGCCGCCCTGGCCACCAGCCGCGCCCCGGGCAGCGCCCCGGCCAGCGGGATCACGTCCAGGTCCGCGGCCGCCCGCACGAGCGCCCCCGCCGCCCGCACCGGCTGCCCCGCCACCCGCGCCACCGCCCCGGCCAGCATCCCCACCACCCCGGGCTCCCCCTCCCGCCCGTACGCGCCCGCGCCGCCGGCAGCCCCCGAAAGGCCAAGCCCCTCGCCGTCGACCGCGGCCTTGGGTTCGGAGCACGCCACGCCCCCGTCGGCACGGGCTTCCGTCGCGCGGCTGTCGGCATGGGGTGCCGGTGCGGTGCCGGGGGCGAGGTGCCCCGGCAGCGGGGAGGCGCCCGAGCCGGTCGGCGCGGGGCCCTGACCGGCCGGGCCTCCCGGGGTCATGGACGCCGGCTCCCGGGCGGCGGACGCCGGCTCCCGAACAGGGGACGCCGACCCCCGGCTGAGGGAGGTCGTGAGGCTGGTGGGCAGGGGGCCGTCGGGGGTCAGGTCGAGGAGGGCGGCCAGCGTTTCGGCGCCCGAGACGCCGTCGATGGCCGCGTGGTGGACCTTGGTGTAGACGCCGACGAGGCCACCGGCGAGCCCGTGGATGAGGTGCATCTCCCACAGCGGACGCGCCCGGTCCAGCCGCCGGGCGTGGATCCGCGCCACCGCCTCCGCGAGCTGCCGATCCCCGCCCGGAGCCGGGAGCGTCAGCTCGAACAGGTGCCGGTCGAGGTCGAGCTCCGCATCGGTGACCCAGTAGGGCCGGTCCAGCCCGAACGGCACCTCGGCCAGCCGCAGCCCCAGCGCCGGGGCGAGGTGGAGGCGCCGCCGCAGGAGGTCGGCGAGCGCCTGCCGGTTGAGCCGCCCGCCGGCGGGGTCCACGATCGCCAGCCCCGCCACGTGCGCGGCGGTCGTCGCGGACTCGACGTTGAGGAACTGCGCGTCGAGCGCGGTCAGCTGGCGCATCTGCTCTCCTTTTCCCCAGCGACTTCCCCAGCGAGTTCCCCAGCGATGAAGCCGACGATCGCACAGAAGAATTTCCCGGACGTTTCCGCGAAAGTCTTACAGATGAATTCGGCGGCCCCGTGCGGCCCATTCGCTGATTGGCCAGCTCAGCGCGCTTCCGTGACATTTCCCTAACCGAGGACCACCTGCACCGGATGCCGTACGACGGCGCCGAACCCGTAGCCCTGCGGATGCCACGGCGCCTCCATCGGCTGGGTCGCGCCGGTCTCGTCCGTCGCCCTGGCCATCAGCACGTGCCGTCCCGGCCGGCTCGGCGCCCACTCCACGTGCCAGGGCAGCCAGGCTCTGACCAGGTGGTGGCCGTGGTGTTCGGCGGTGCGCCAGGTGGCGCCGCCGTCGACGCTGACCTCCACCCGGACGACGCGGCCGTGCCCGGACCATGACCTGCCGTGGAGCACGAGCGGCAGGCCCGCCGGCAGCGTCGCGTCCCAGGGGAGTTCGAACGCGCTCTTCACGGGGAGTTCGGCGACGTCGCGGTAGAACTCGGTGTTCCACGGCGTGAATATCGGCCGGGTGAGAACTTCGATGTCGCCCAGCCACTTGATGGACGCTATTCCCGCCCATCCCGGCACCACCAGGCGCACCGGAAATCCGTGGTCGTGCGGGAGGGGCTCGCCATTCATCTCGTACGCGACGAGGACGTCGTCCATCGCCTTGTCCGCGGGCAGCGGCCGGCGCACCCGGCCGTAGTGCTCGAACGGCGCGTCGAGTCCCTGGGCGAGCACGTCCACGGCCTCGCGCCGGATGCCGGACGCCTTCAGCAGGTCGCGCAGCGGCACTCCCCGCCACCGCGCCACCCCGACGGCGCCGAGGCCCCACGGGGTCCCCGGCGCGGGCTCGCCCTGCTGCGTCTCGTAGAAGCGCCGCCCGTTGCCCGCGCACTCGATGGCGGCGTCGATCGTGCGCGACGGCATGGCGAGCAGGTCGTCGTAGGAGTAGCCGGCCGCCTGCCGCAGCCCTTCGCCGTGCACCCGCAGCCGCCAGGTGGCCGCGTCGATGATCGGCGTGTAGGTGTGGTTGCGTACGAAGAACCGGTCGGTGGGCGTGTGGTAGCCCTGGCCCGCCATGCCCTCCCAGCGCATCTCCGCGCCGCTGTCGCGCAGCACGAACAGGCTTGCCGGCACCGGCTTCACCATCGTCACCAGCGAATGCGCCATGCCTGACCTCCCACCTTTCCCCATCCACATTTCCTACCTGTTAACCATGTAATCGGCCGCAGCGCAAGCCACGCCCTCCTCCTCCGATCGATTTCCCCTTCACCGATCCATGCCCAACGGTGACAACCGGTAACATCCCGCCCCCTCCCCGGGCGGCCCGGGGGAGGACGGTGGCGTGAGGCAGGCGGGCCCCAGGGCCGCCCGTCAGCGGCCGAGGAAGGCGAGCAGCCGGTCGAGCGGCCAGGCGTTGATCACGTCGTCGGCGGTGAGCCAGGCGCGCTGCGCGATGCCCACGCCGAACCGCTGGTGCGCCAGGTGCGGGATGGCGTGCGAGTCGCTGTCGACGGAGAACTTGACCCCGTGGTGCTTGGCCAGCCGCACCAGGTCGGAGGGCAGGTCGGAGCGGTCGGGGTAGGAGTCGATCTCCATGGCGGTGCCGGTGCGCGCCGCCGCGCGGAAGATCGCGTCCCAGTCGGCGTCGACCGGCTCCCGCTTGCCGATCTTGCGGGTGGTGGGGTGGCCGATGATGTCCACGTACGGGTTCTCGCAGGCGGTGATGAAGCGCCGGGTCATCTCGTCGCGCGGCATCGAGAAGTGGGAGTGGACCGACGCCACGCACACGTCGAACGTGCGCAGCACCTCGCCCGGCCAGTCGACCGACCCGTCGGGCGCGATGTTGAGCTCGGTGCCGTGCAGGATGCGCATGCCGGGATGGCGCGGCTGCAACGCGGCGACGCGCTCGCGCTGCTCCAGCGCCTTGTCGAGGGTCATGCGCTGCATGGCCAGGTCGGGGGCGTGGTCGGTGACGGCGTAGTAGGAGTAGCCCCGGGCGGCGCCGGCGGCCACCATGTCCTCCAGCGAGGCGATGCCGTCGGTCAGGTCGGTGTGCGTGTGGAGGTCGCCGCGCAGGTCGGCCAGCTGGAGCAGGGCGGGCAGCTCGCCGCGGAGCGCGGCCTGCACCTCGCCGCCGTCCTCGCGCATCGGCGGCGGCACGAACTGCATGCCGAGCGCCGCGTAGATCTCCTCCTCCGACTCGGCGGCGATCACCCGCTCACCGTCGAACAGCCCGTATTCGGACAGCTTCCAGCCCTTCTTCACCGCCATCTCCCGGATGGCCACGTTGTGCTCCTTGGAGCCGGTGAAGTACTGCATCGCGGCGCCCCACGAGCCCGCCGGCACCACCCGCAGGTCGACCTGCATGCCGGAGGTGGTGCGCACGGACGTCTTCTTGTCGCCGGCCGCGATGACCTCGGCCACGTACGGCTGGGCGCGGAAGGCCGTCATGATCGACTCGTCGGCCACGGCCAGGATGTCGATGTCGCCGATCGTGTCCTTCATCCGGCGCAGCGAGCCCGCGTAGCCGATGCGCTCGGCCTCCAGCGAGCCCATGACCTGCTCGGCCAGCGCCATCGCGACGCCGATGTGGACGCGGCGGCCCGACTGCTCCAGCTGCTCGATGCCCTTGGCGAGGTTGGCCAGCGTCTTGGGGCCGAGGCCCTTGACCCCGTCGAGGCGGCCGGCGGCGATCGCCTCGCCGAGCGCGACGGGCGAGTCGATGCCGAAGTCCTCGAACAGCATGATCGCGGTCTTGGGCCCGAGCGAAGGCACCCGGGTCAGCCGCCGCACCCCGTCGGGCACCCGCCCGCGCAGGTCGTCGAGCTGCCGGAAGCTCCCGCGCTGCAGGAACTCCTCCATCTTCTTGGCGATCGCCTCGCCCACGCCGGGGACGGCGCGCACGTCGACGGCCGCGATGTCGTCGGGGTAGCCGGCGATCGCCTTGGCCGCCTTCTGATAACTGCGCACCCGGAACGCGTCGCCCCCGGTGAGCGCGAACAGCTCCGCGTATTCCTGGAGGGCGGCCGCAGCCTCCTCGTTTGCCCGTGCCATGGCCCCAAGCTTAGAAGCCCGCACCGACAGTCCCGGAGGTCAGCTGCGCCCGTTGCGCCGCAGCACGTCGACGGCCCGCACGGTGGCGGCGCCGCGCCACTCCAGCGCCCCCGCCGGGGAGATCCGGGCGTAGTCGACGCTCCACCCGCCGTCGTCCTGCTGCCCGGCCGCCAGCCGGTCCAGGTCGGCCGCGATCACCTCGGGCGCGAACAGCGTGCGGGCCGGCCGGTCCGGGTACGGCGCGACGTCGAGCGGCCTGAGCACCTCCCCTTCGGCGCCGCCCGCCACCGGCAGCACGCCCTCGGCGGGGAAGTGCCCGCTCAGCCGCTCCAGCAGCCGCGCCGCCTCGCCGCGCAGCTCCGCCACGGACTCGTGCACGGCGTCCAGGAACTGCACCGCGAACGACAGCACGTACGCGTGCGGATCGGTGAGCTCCTCGATCGCCTCCAGGCAGTAGCCGGTCGCCCGCGCGAGCCACGGATGGGCGGCCACGGCCGGGTCGTGCGCGGCGACGCGGTACGCGGCGGCCGCCGACACGGCGGTGATCTGCAGCGACGAGACGTCGTGGGGAGCGCCCGCCCACCATGGCGCGGTCGCCGCCGGGACGGCCAGCGGCAGCGCGAACGGCAGCCCGCCGTCGGGCAGCGTCACCGAGGCCAGCCAGTCGCACAGCGCCGCCGCGTGCGGCGAGGTCGCGGGCGCGATCTCCGCGAACACCTCGAACGCGTGCAGCGCGGCCCCCGGCTGGCTCTCGGGCGAGCGCAGGTCCGGCTCCAGGCCCCACCCGTAGCCGCCGTCGGGATTGCGGTAGGCGTCCAGCGCGGCCAGCACGCCCGCCCGGTCCCCGCCGCCCCACAGCAGGTCGAAGCGGCGCCGGTCGAGAACTCTCGCGTGGCCGGCCATGAACGCGGCGGCCACGGAACGGTCGAAGGTCATACGGCCATCCTGCTACGCCGGCGACCTGCGGTCTTGTAGGTTCCGGCCAACCGGGGAGCGGGTCACGGCACGCGCCGGACGGGGGCGAAGAAGACGGGGTCGGCGCGGGCGACGGCGTGCGACATGAGCCCGCGCAGGAACAGGCCGTGACCGTGGGCGCGGCCGATGTCGTACTCGCCGTCGTGCCAGCCGCGCGCCGTGTTGCCGATGATCTCCGTCTTGCCGTGGTGATGGTTCTCCAGGTAGAAGCGGAAGAACGACACCGGCAGGCAGACCACCCCGAACCGCCCGTCCGGCCCGTACGCCTCCGACGCGACCCCCCGTGACTGGCCGGGCGCGGCCTTGGCGGCGCTGTCGGACCAGGTCACGTCGTCGAGCTTGACGTCCGCCCGGTCCGTCCACGCGGCCCCTCGCGGCACGGGCGAGGCCAGGCACTGGGCGTAGTGGCTGCGGTAGGCGGTGTAGACGTACGCGCGGGCGCGGCGGTTGAGCGTGGCCCACTGCCGCACGCCCTCCCACATCCGGGCCAGCTCGGGCAGCCGCTGCTGGTCGTTGTCGCCGAGGTTGACGTCGAAGGCGTTGATCTGCATCAGGTGCTCGGTGAAGAACGGCGCCCCGCTGATGTGGCGCATCAGCGCCACGATCCGGTCGCCGCTGTGGCTGTAGGCCGACAGCATCACGCCGCCCACCTTGCCGGACGGCGCCGGCCCGGACAGCAGGGCGGCCAGCGCCGCGTTCACCTCGGTCAGCGCGCCGAGCAGCCCGCCGGGCGTGGTCAGGTCGGACAGGTTGCCGCTCAGGTCGGCGATCGGGACGACGTAGGCCAGGTTCGGGTCGCGGGCGGTGACGGCCATGACGTGGTGGGCGACCGCCCGGAAGTCCGTCGACAGGTAGCGCGCGCCCAGCCGCACGTAGTACGCCACCCTGTCCGAGGGGTTCTTGCCGGTCCAGTACGGGCGGCTCTTCACGTAGCTGTCCAGGTAGGTCGGCGTGTGGAAGATGACGTGGAAGTTCAGCGGGCCCGTCATCGTGCCCTTGGCCAGCCGGTCGGCCAGCGCGCTCGGCAGCCACACGAAGAACAGCCTGGTGGTGCCCGTGTCGCGCTCCAGCGCGAACGCCCGCCCGGCCACCACGGCCCGGTTGGCCTCGCTGATCGAGGCCGAGCCGAACGGGACCGGCGCGTACGTGATGCCGTCGGGCATGCTCGCGTCGAGCACCTTCCAGCCGAACTTGCGCAGCTCGCCCCCGCCGAGCAGGGCGCGCGGCTCCGTCTCGGCGGCGCCGCCCGGCCCGGCCCGGAACGGCTCGCCGGGGTGGAGCTCCAGGACCCGGCGGCTGACGTCCCGCATCGCCATCGGTCAGGCGATCGTGGAGAGGTTGGACGTCACGGCGATGTCGGTGCCGGACGACGGCGTGTACTCGTGCCATTCGGCGATGAGCGCGCCCTTCTCACCCGGTTGCAGGATCGGCACCGGCGCCTGCGAGCCCCGGTGCGCGAAGTCGAGCCGGGCGACGGTGATGCGCGTGTTGTCGGGGATCGCGGTGACGACCTGGGCCTCCTGAACGCGCCGCTCGTCCTCGGAGTCGATGACGACCGGCAGCCCGACCACGAACCCGGCGCTGCTCGCCACCCTGATCGTCACCGGGGCCGCGCTGGGCGCCAGGTCCGCCGTCGTGGTGGTGAAGACGGCGTCCTGAAGGTGCACGGCCTCCTTGCCGGGGTTCGCCGGCGGGATGCCCGGATAGTTGCGGTCGTCGTACGCGGCGATCTCCCTGGCGATCGTCAGGTAGGGGCCGGGGACGGGCGCGCCGACCCCGCCGCCCTCGGCGAAGCGCATCCACCGCTCCTCCCAGCCCTTGCGGACGGTGAGCACGATCCGCGCGCTGCCCGCGCGCAGGAACGCCTGCCGGTTGGGGTCGGGATGGCGCAACTGCCGGATGAACGCCCAGCTCGGCGGCACGTCCCAGAAGTACGAGTAGAGGAACGTCACCACGTTCTCCCACTCGATCGCCTGGTTGATGAAGCGGATCAGGTCCTCGTGCTGGCGCAGCAGCGTCCACTGGTCCTGGCTCAGCCCGAGGCCGGGCCCGTCGAAGCCGATGCCGTGCTGGAGGTCGACGCCGGCGGCGACGAAGGCGGCCAGCACGTCGGCGGGCATGAAGTCGAAGTCGGTGCCGAGGACGAACCGCAACACGCTCTTCATGATCTCGTCGCTCTCCTCGCGGCGCAGCGTCAGCGTGTCGACGCTGGACAGCCGCTCCTCGATGGCGGCGATGCGCGCGGCGACCTCCTGCTGCTGGGCGAAGTAGCGGGCCTGGGCGGCGCCGTGCAGGGCGTTCCACACGTCGGCCCGCCACTGCTCGATCGTCTCCGGCATGAGCTCCCGGTGCACGGTCAGCCCGACGAACACCTGCTCGGCGTGGTGGAAGAAGAACGTGATCTTGTGTCGTCCGGTGAAGCCCGCCATGAACGGCCGGTCCGCGCCGACCGACATGATCCGGTGGTTGCGGATGATCAGCGCGCCGGTCTGCCCGTTCCAGCCGGGCTCGTGCCGGGCGCCGAGCACGTCGAAGTTCATCCGGTCGTCGGAGTCGTCCTTGCCGATCTGCGCGTCCAGGATGATCTCCCGCACGCGGGTGCCGCCGGGCACGTCGAACTCCAGGCCGAGGAAGAACCAGCCGCCGCCGGTGTCGGCCGTCGAGCTCGCCGTCAGCGGCGTGGGCGGCTCCGGATGCGGCCGGACGGTCACGCCGTGCCGGTCGGCGAGCCACTGGTACTTCGGCTTGCCCGTGGGCGACGGGTTGCCGTGCTCGTCCACGAGCTCGGTGGTCACGTCGGAGAGCTTCACGCCGAACGTGAACGGCCCCTGCTGGGCGCGCAGCGTCTCCAGCTCCGCGTACGCCCGCCGCATCGCCGCCCCCGGCTCCGGCACCGCGATGTCGTACGTGAGCCGCAGCCCGTAGCGGTAGAGCCGCACCCGCCACTTGCGCATCATGCTGAAGTAGTCGATCCGGATGGGCTCGCGGCCCGGGTTCTTCAGGACGCGCGTCGAGGTCGACGACGTGCCGGTGACGGTCGTGGTCGAGATCGTCACCTTGTGCTCGCGCCGCGACCGCGACGACGCCTTCTGCGTCGTGGACCGGGCGTGCTTGATGCTCTCGGTCGCCGACTCCGACTGCGACCCCTGCGAGGTGAACCCGGTGGTGCTCGACCCGGAGATGATCGGGATGCCGCCCTGGACCGTGCCGGTGATGTTGAACTGGTTGGAGTGCTGGCTCTGCGACGACGTCGACTGCGACAGGTCCGTGTTGTCCGTGACGCCGGTCTCGCTGACCTCCTCCAGCGCGTCGGTGACGATCGTGGTGAACTCCCGCGAGGTCACCGACCACTCCGTCTGCGTGACTGCGGTCTCCTCGCCGGGCGCCAGCGGCACGGTCGCCACGAGCTCGCCGCGCTGGATGCCGATCGGCACCATCTCGATCCGTTCGAGGTTGAGCAGGCCGATCGGCGGCGTGGCGGTGGCGGCGCGCAGCCCGCGCAGCGCGACGACCGCCGTGTTGAGCGCCTGCGCGGCCGGCCCGGCCTCGTCCGGGGAGCGCCGCTCCTCGGCCTCGCGCAGGCGTTCGGCGCGCAGCTCCACCAGCGTCTCGGCGAACGCCGCCAGCTGCCGGGCGGGAATCCGCGCCAGCGCCTCCGGGTCGGGCCTGAGCGAGGGCACCAGCGGCCGGGCGAACGCGCCGAGCAGGTCGAACGCGCCCGCCGACACGTTCACGGCGTCGTGGGCGCCGAGCCTGCGGCGGACCTCCTCCGCCTCGCCGGGCGCCAGCGCGAGCTGCCGGACCGCGCCCAGCTTGACCAGCCCGCCGCCCGGCTCGTCCTGAGGGACGTCGACCCGGACGGGAACGAGAGTGCCTTTGAGCACCTCACGCGCGGAGTTCTCGAGGATCGGAGCGGAACTGTCGGGTGATGACGGCATGACGAAACCCCCTTGCGGTTACGAGGGGGTTCGTGACGCGAGGCCCCAACAATAGACGAGCCGGGGCCCCGTGCCCAGCCCTCTCCCGGCTAGAAACGCACCTCGCGGGGGCGATACGGCTCGGACAGGAAGGTGAGCTCCTTGTCCGACAGCCGGACGTCCACCGCGGCCACCGCGTCGTCGACGTGGCGGTCCTTGGTGGCGCCCACGATCGGCGCCGTCACGCCGGGCCGGTGCAGCAGCCAGGCGAGCGCGACCTGCGCCGGCGGCAGCCCGCGCTCGCGCGCCACCTCGGCGACCCGGTCCACGATCGCCTGGTCGGCGTCCGGCTCGTACAGGTAGCCGATGCGCTCGTCGGAGCCGGCCCGCGAGGTCGCCGAGGCCGACCCGGCGCGCGCCAGCACGCCGCGCGCCAGCGGGCTCCACGGGATCACGCCCACCCCCTGGTCGGCGCAGAGCGGCAGCATCTCCCGCTCCTCCTCCCGGTAGAGCAGGTTGTAGTGGTTCTGCATCGAGACGAACTTCGTCCACCCGTTGCGCTCGGCGACGTGCTGCGCCTTGGCGAACTGCCACGCCCACATGGAGGAGGCGCCCAGGTAGCGGGCCTTGCCGGCCTTGACCACCTCGTGCAGGGCCTCCATCGTCTCCTCGATCGGCGTCTCGTCGTCCCAGCGGTGGATCTGGTAGAGGTCGACGTGGTCGGTGCCGAGGCGGGTCAGCGAGGCGTCGACGGCGGCGTGGATGTGCTTGCGCGACAGCCCCCGGTCGTTGACGCCGCGTCCCATCGGGAAATAGACCTTGGTGGCGAGCACGTAGTCCTCACGCCGCGCGAAGACGCGGCGCAGCAGGTTGCCGGTCACGACCTCGCTGGCCCCGGCGCTGTAGTAGTCGGCGGTGTCGAAGAACATGACCCCGGCGTCGGCCGCGCGTCGCACGATCGGCTCGGCCTGCTCCTCCGTCAGCGCCCACTCCTGCTTGGCCGGGTCGCCGTAGCTCATCATGCCGAGACAGACCCGCGAGACCTTCAAGCCGCTGTCACCCAAGCGCATGTATTCCATGCGGCCCACACTAGGGCTCGGGGCAGAGCGGCTGGGCGGGCAGACCCGGGAAGTGCTGGGACCACTCGTCGGCGGTGATCGGCGGGCTGGCGGTCGCGCAGATCCGCGCCGCCGTCCGCTCCGGGTCGGTGGCCCACAGCTTGGCCGTCCAGTCCTCGCCCGCCGTGACGAGCGTCCGCCCGTCGGGGGCGTACGCGACGGCGTCGACCGGCTTGGCGTGGCCGCGCAGCGTCGCCAGTCTGGCGCGGCCGGCCACGTCCCACAGCACGGCGGTCCGGTCGGAGCTCGCCGTCGCCAGGACGCGGCCGTCCGGGCTGAACGCGACCGACTTGACCGCGTCCGTGTAGCCGTCGAGCACCGCGACGCGCCTGGGCGCGGCGGGGTCGGCGACGTCCCACAGCATGACGCGGCGGTCGGAGCCCGCGGTGGCCAGAGTCCGGCCGTCGGGACTGAACGCCACGGACTTGACCGCGTCCTCGTGGCCGTGGGTGAACGAGAGCAGCCGCCCCGAGACGTCCCACAGGCGCACGCTGTGGTCGGCGCTCGCGGTTGCGACGAGGCTGCCGGTCGTCGCCACGTCGTTGACCGGCCCGGCGTGCCCGCGCAGCGTGACCAGGCGGGCGCGGGCCGGGACGTCCCAGAGCGCGGCGGTGCCGTCGGAGCTCGCCACGGCCAGCAGCCGGCCGCCGGGGCCGAACGCCACCGACTCCACCGCGTCCGGGTGCTCGGCCAGCACGGCCGAGGTGCGTTCGCGCAGGTTCCACAGCCGGGCCGTCCCGTCGGCGCTCGCGCTGGCCAGCGTCCGGCCGTCGGGGCTGAAGTCCACCGCGTTGACCGGGCCGTCGTGCCCGCGCAGCACCCGCGAGGTGCGCTCGCGCACGCTCCACAGCCGGATCGTCCGGTCGTAACCGCCGGTCGCCAGGGTGCGGCCGTCGGGGCTGAACGCCGCCCCGTAGACGGAGCTGCGGTGGCCGGTGAGCGTGTCGCCCGGCAGGTCCCACAGCCGCGTCGTCTGGTCCGCGCCGGCCGTGGCCAGCGTGCGCCCGGCGGAGGCGGCGGAGGTGACCGCGCCGGTGTGCCCGGCGAGCACGGCCAGCTCGCGCACCTCGCGCGGGTCGCCCACGTCCCACACCCGCACGGAGGCGTCGGCCCCGCCTGACACGAGCGCGTCGCCGGTGAACGCCAGCGAGCGCACCGCGTCGGTGTGGCCCTCGGCCGTGGCCAGCGGGCGGCCGTCGAGGCCCCACAGGCGCACGGTGCGGTCCTCGCCCGCCGTGGCCAGCGCCGGACCGGTGAACGCCACCGCGTGGACGGCGCCGGTGTGCCCCGCCAGCACGACCGGCATACGGGTCCCGAGGTCCCACAACCGGGCGGTGCCGTCGGCCCCGGCGGAGGCGAGCGTGCGCCCGTCCGGGCCGAAGGCCAGCGCCGTCACACCGCCGGAGTGGCCGTCGAGCGTGACCGGCTCGCCGCCGTCCAGGTCGTGCAGCCGGACGGCCCCGTCGGCGCCCGCGCTCGCCAGCGTCCGGCCGTCCGGGCCGAAGGCGACCGCCCCGGCCCCGGCCTCGCCCGCCAGACCCGGCAG